>JAUXVE010000115.1 GCA_030680415.1 Rubrivivax sp. | reverse complement strand
CGCCACGGCTTTGATTGCCCGCGCCATCCACGCCGCCCGCACCGGCCTGCCCGCACCCAGCCTGCCACCCATCGCGGCGCATCTGCTGTAGCGCCCCGCCCTGGCGGGGGCTTGATGGAGGGGGGGGTCTAAACGATTACCCCCCTGGGAGTCGACAAAGTCGACATTTGTGCCGAAACATGCCTCAAAGACCACTTTGCCGGCCAACATGGGATGCGTCCGCTGAACGCCACTGTCAAAGACAATGACATTAATGGGGACTGGGGTACTACTTGGATCCCATTGGATTGATGGATAGGCTCCTTGATACCCTGCGTCTGGGTACATTGGTGCGTCTGCATTCCACCAAGGCGCCAAATTCATCTCGACCATGCTGGTTGCCAGCGTAGTCGTCGCAATTATTTTGTTTAGTTCTACACCAAGCAGCCGTCGATCCGTTGTTGCATAGAGCCGCTGGAGCTCGGCATGGGTAAGCACCGCACTGATGACGTCGAATTCAGAGATATCAGTTATGTTGGTCGTGATCCCGTGATCAGACAGCACCGAACGCAACGCCCGTGAATTGGCGGCCTTCATGCGCCGGTATTCAACGGTCGAAAGCCCGAACTTCGGCATTGGATTGCGCAGGAAGACCAAGACTTCTGCGCTCCCCAGACGTCGGGCTTGTTCAAGGGCCTCGGCGTCCCACGACGGGGCTGAATCGTCAACGTATCCGACAGGCTCCAGTGCAGCTACATCACGGTGATGCGCCAGCGCAATCAGGGACCGCTTGTCCAGGTCAACGACGACGGCGTTCGAGGTGAGCAACGACAACTGGCTCTGCGCCTGTAGAACCTGCTTGGCGGCATCGACTCGTGCAGCCCCGACCTGCGCCAACGAGGCGAGCACCCGATTGCCACGCGAAACATGTTCCGCTACGGCATCCTTGCCACCGTGCACGACGGCTCTCCCGTCGCGCTTAAGGTCATAGTCAGCCGCTTCGTTCCTGAGGCGGACCATGGCTCTTGCCGTTCCGTTCAGGGCAACCTGCGCCTGGAGTGTCCGAAATGCAGACGTCCTCGACTGCGCATCCAGAGCACGGGATGTACCACCCCAAAACGAGATCGCATTTTGGGTTCGCGCCAAGATCTCCAGGCCGGCAGGCGTGACCAGAAGCCCCATCTGGCCGACCTTGTTCTCCCAGCGGCCTTCTGTGAGCGCCTCTGCGGCAAGCTCCTGGAGCAGGGTCTTAGCACGCGCCTCCATAAGCCGAATCGTCATCTTGCTGGCCCCGTCAGCCTCAAGCTGTGCGAAGGACACAGCGCCGAGATGGACGACAACGGCGACAGCCCCGTTCTTCGTCGCATCAACAGCCATAGACGCAAGTTCGGTGGGTTCAACCGACGCGGCCTGTGCAGACAAGCTGGCGCAGGCAAACACAACTGCGCTGAAAAGCGCGTTCCTACTTCTCATAACACTCCCTGAATTGGTGGTTAACTCCTATGGTGGGGCTTGAAGAAACTACTCTGAAATCATGCACATGACGCTACACGTGCATCGGCCGTTAGAGGCCGACTGGAATGCTACTGCCGGATGTCGATGGACAGCGTCCTAACAGCGCAGCCATATTGTTGGCAACTGCGGCGCGTGTCAAGGCAAAGTTTTGTCTAACGAGGAATGAGCTTGGGCCGGGCTCGTGATTCCGTGTGGAGTGAGCTTGGCGGGTGCTTGTGCGGTGGATGGGCTGCGGGCCGGCGGTACCCCGGCGAGGCGGGTCAATCATCGAATCGATGGTGATCGACATGAACGAAGCCCAGGTGCGCACACTGGAGCAAGTGCGCCAGGTGTTGGCCGGGACGCAGGCATTGGAGTTCCAGGCCGCGGCCGATGATGCGGGCCGCTGTGCGTAGATCGAATCGGTGCTGCGGCGCTTCGAGTACCGGCGGCTGCCGCGCCGGGATCGCCGGGTGGTGCTTCGCCTACCCGCAGCGCTTGAGCGGCTACAGCCAGCGTAGATCAAGCGGCATTCGCCGCTGCAGGTTCGAGCCAGGCAACCGTTGCGGATGTCGCTGTGACGATGCTCGTGGTCGTTCTGAGGCCCTCGTTCAGCCCGCCAGCCCGGGCGCCCCGCGCCGGTAGTCGCTGGGCGGCAGGCCGAGGTGGCTGCGGAAGACACGGCTGAAGTGCGCCATGTTCGAGAAGCCGAAGCTGAGCGCGATGTCGGTGATCGAGCGGTGTGAATTCGCGCGGTCGTCGAAGGTGCGCCGGCAGGCCTCCAGGCGCCGGCGCAGGATGTAGCCGGCCACGCCGTCGGGCTCCTCGGAGAAGGCGTTGTAGAGGTGGCGCCGGCTGCAGTTCAGCGCATGCGCGATGGCATCCACCGACAGGTCCGGGTCGCCCAGATGGTCGTTGACATGCTGCTTGATGCGCTCGCGCAGTGCCTCGCGCTGCGTCATCGCGTTGCCGATGCCGGCCAGGTCCAGCATCGCCAGGTGCACGAACTGCGTGATCGCGTCGCCGACGCCGCGCGACGCGGCTTCCGACATGCCGGGCAGTTCGCGATAGGCCGAGCGCATGGTCTCCAGCGCCAGCCGCGCCACGCCGCCCGAGCCGCCGAGCCGGCGCGCCATCAGCGGGTCCAGCGACAGGCCGCGTTCGACAAGGCGTTCCTTGGGCACCATCACGATCAGGTGCTCGACGCGCACCGGGTTGGCCACCGCATAGCTGTCGGTGGTGTCGTAGATGCTCCACTGGTCGGGCGTGACCCAGGCCTCGCGGCCCTTCTGCTCCACGCCGGCACAGCCGACGTAAGGCGCCACGATCTTCAGGTAGCCGATCTCCGACGCGCGCACCAGAGAAGGCGAGCGCATGACGCGGTGGCGGTTGGCCTCCAGCCGCGTCAGCACGATGTCGCCGGCGCGCACGGTGGAAATGCGGCCGTCGAAATCGGTGTCGCCGTAGAGGTCGGACTTCAGGCCGCAGAACAGGCGGTTCACCCAGTCGCCCCAGAACGCCGGGCGCTCGGCGGTGGCGACCTGGTCGGTGCTCATCACGCTCGCGCTGGCCATGGCGGACTCCCGGTGGCTGGAAGGAGCCCGAGCGTATCGGGAGTCGCAAGCCCGCTCAAGCGGGCGGACACGGGGCCCCGGGTAAGCCCCGACCCGGGGTGCACGGATCGTCAAGCCGGATTGCATGCCACGGCAAGCGCCGCGGCGCCACCGTTCGCAGAATCCGCTTGCCCTCAACGCCTGGCCGCCGAACGCCGGGTATCGCCAGCCACCACACCGGAGACCGACCATGACCGACAACCGCACCCCGCCCGCCGGCCTGAAGCGCCGCACCGTCGTCCAGGCCCTGGCCGCCGCACCGGCGGCGCTGTCGTTCCCGGCCCTCGTGTCGGCGCAGGCCGCCCCGGTGCGCATCGGCTACACGATGGCGCGCACGGGCCCGTGGACCACCGGTGCCCAGGTCAGCCAGGAGCCCAACTACCTGCTGTGGGCCGAGCAGCAGAACGCCGCCGGCGGCCTGAGTGTCAAGGGCACAAAGCGCCCGATCGAACTCATCAGTTCCGACGATCGCAGCGACGTCGAGACCGTGGTCCGCACCTACGAGAAACTGATGGGCAGCGACAAGGTCGACCTCATCCTGCCGCCCTGGGGCAGCGGGGCCAACTTCGCCGTGGCGCCGCTGGCCAACCGCTTCGGTTACCCATTCCTGGCGCCCACCGCGCTGAGCCGGCGCCTGATCGAGATGAAGCTGCCGTACTTCTTTCTCATGCTGCAACAGCCCAAGCCGATGATGGACGCGCTCGTCGACATGTTCAAGGCGCAGGGCGTGAAGTCGATGGCCGTGATCTACGTCGACGACCTGTTCGGCCTCGAGAACTACGCCGCGCTGAAGGTCGCCGTGCAGGGCAGCGGCATCAACATGGTCGAGGACAAGAGCTACCCGGGCGGCGTGAAGGACCTGTCGCCGGTGCTGCGTTCGATGAAGGACAAGAATCCCGATGCCTTCGTCGCGCTGTCCTACCCGCCGGACACCATCCTGGCCAGCCGGCAGAGCAAGGAAATCGGCTTCAACCCGAAGTACTTCTACGCCAGCGTCGGCACCGCGTTCCAGCTCTACCGCAACGTGATGGGCGCCAGCGCCGAAGGCGTGCTGGGCATGGGGTCGTGGAACAGCAAGACGAGCCCCGGTGCCAAGGCCTACTTCGACGCCCACGTGAAGAAGTTCGGCGCCCAGAAGGAGCCCGACCGCTGGGCCAGCGGTGCCACCTGGGCGTCGTTGGAGATCCTCACCAACGCGGTGGCCAAGGCGGGGCTGGACCGCAAGGCGATACGCGACTACGTCGCCGGCACCGAGCACAACACCATCCTCGGCAAGATCAGGTTCGTCGGCAGCGAAAACGTCGGCACGCCGGGCACCGTGAGCCAGTGGCAAAAGGGCGAGTTCGAGGTTGTGTGGCCGAGGTCGAATGCCACCGCGCCCTTGAATCCCGCCAAGCCGGCCTGGGTCTGAGCGGCCACCCACGTGACTGCGGGAGCCTGGCTCGAGCTGATCGCCTCCGGTCTCATCACCGGGGGCATTTACGCGCTCGTCGCACTCGGGCTGAACCTGCAGTACGGGCTGATGCGCATCCTGAACATCGCGCACGGTGAATTCCTGATGGTCGGCGCCTTCCTCACCTGGCAGGCGCAATCCTCGCTCGGGGTGTCGCCGCTGCTGATGGTGCCTGTGTCGTTCGCCCTCCTGATGCTGCTCGGGCTCGTCATCCACCGCCTGTTCTTCCGGCGGCTGACGCGCACTTCGCCCAACCTGGACATCTTCGAGGCGCGCGGCCTGATGGTCGCCTTCGGGCTCATGTTCCTGGTGCAGAACTTCGCGCAGCTGGTGTGGGGCGGTGACCTGCGCGGCTATGACTTCATGACCGATCCGGTGGTCATCGGCGGCTCGCAGTTCGCGGCCAACAAGCTGCTCTTGCTGGCCTTGTCGCTGGCCTTCAGCGCGGCCTTGATCGTCGTGCTGCGCAAGACGCTGCTCGGCAAGGGCGTGCGCGCGCTGATGCAGTCGCCCACCGGTGCACAACTGGTGGGCATCGACACCGAGCGGCTGCACCCGCTGATGTTCGGCATCGGGCTCGGACTCTCGGGCGTCGCCGGCTGCCTGCTGTCGATGACGTACACGATCTCGCCGTCGATGGGCGAGCCCTACACGGTGACGGCGCTGATCGTCATCACGCTCGGCGGCTTCGGCAGCATGACCGGCGCCCTCGTCGGCGGCCTCGCCCTGGGCGTCATCGAGGCAGTCGGCATGCACTACACCAACCCGTCGCTGAAGTCGCTGTTGTCCTACGGCATCTTCGTGGCGGTCCTGCTGTGGCGCCCGAACGGCCTGTTCACACGCAAATGAGCCCCCGCCGATGAAACGCGACCTGCTGGTTCTGTTCGGCCTGGCCGGCTGGGCGCTGGCGCTGCCCCACTACGGCAGCGAGTTCGCGGTTTCGATGGCGCTGACCTGCCTGATGTACGCCGCGCTGTCGACGAGCTGGGGCCTGTTCTGCGGCACCACGCGCTACCTGTCGCTGGCCACTTCGGCCTTCTTCGGCATCGGCGCCTACGCCAGCGCACTGGCGCTGGAGCAGGTGTCGTGGTGGGGCGCCATCGCGCTCGGCGCCGGCATCGCCGCGGCCGTGGCCGTCGTGATGGGCGCCGCGGTGCTGCACCTGCGCGGCACCTACTTCGCGGTGCTGACCTTCGGCATGACCGAGCTCATCCGCCACGCTATCAGCTACTGGGAGAAGCAGGTCACCGGCACCGTGGGCCGCGTGCTGACGGTGGTCCCCGAGCGCGACACGGTCTACCTCACCGTGCTGGGGCTGGCGGTCGCCGCGGTTCTCGCAGCCATCCTTGTCCGCCGCAGCCGCTTCGGCCTGGCGATGGCCGGCATCGGCTCCGACGAGCAGCGGGCGCAGACCCTGGGCGTCAACACGCGGCTGGTCAAGATCGGCGGCTTCGCCTTGACGGCGGCCTTTGCCGGCGCGGTGGGCGCGGCGATGAGCGTGCGCTGGACCTACATCGACCCGCAAACGGTCTTCAACCCCTTCATCGGCTTCCAGACCGTGCTCATCGCACTCATCGGTGGTGCCGCCACGCTGTGGGGGCCGTTGCTCGCCGCCGTGGTCTTCAGCCTGCTGGCCGAGACCTTGCGCCTGCAGGCCCCCTATGTCTACATGATGTCGCTCGGTGCGCTGCTGATCCTGTGCGTGCTGTACCTGCCGGGTGGGCTGGCGTCCTTGCGCTGGAGCACCTTCGGTCTGTGGCGCGACGACATCCGCGGCTGGTGGCGCGCGCTCGTTCGCCCCGCGGCCAAGAAGGTCGCGCCATGAACGGCCACCCCCTGCTCGAAGCGCGCGAGGTCAGCGTGCGTTTCGGCGGCCTGAGGGCGGTGGACGCGGTGAGCGCGGCGTTCGCGCCGGGCGAACTGGTGGGCATCATCGGCCCCAACGGCGCCGGCAAGACGACCTTCTTCAATGCCTTGTCGGGCGTGATCGTGCCGACCTCCGGCGAGCTCTTCGCGCTCGGCGACCGCCTCACCGGCGCCCAGCCCCACCGCTATGCGCAACACGGCATCGCGCGCACCTTCCAGACACCGCGTGTCTTTGCCGACCTGAGCGTGGCGGCGAACATCAACTTCGGGCTGCAGTTCGCCGGCCGCAAGCGCCAGGGCTCGTGGCTGCTGAAGGACGAGGCCAGCATCCTCAATCTCATCGGCCTGGCCGCGCAGGCCGCCCTGCCCGCCGCGGCGATCACGCCGTCGCAGCAGCGCCTGCTGGAGATCGGCATGGCGCTGGCCACGCGGCCGAAATTGCTGCTGCTGGACGAGGTGGCTGCCGGCCTGACCGAGAACGAGGTCCACGCCATGGCGCAGCTGATCCGCCGCCTGCGCGACGAGCTGGACCTCACGGTGATCTGGATCGAACACGCCGTGACCACGCTGCTGCAGTACGTGGAGCGCGTGATCGTGCTCCACCAGGGCCGCAAGATCGCCGACGGCACGCCGGGCGAGGTGGTACGCAACGCCGAGGTCGTGGAAGCCTACCTGGGTGATGAAATGGTGGAGATCGCGTGATCAACGACATCGAGGCCGCACTCGAGCGCAAGCTGGCGCACATGAAGGTCGAAGGGCTGTCGGCCGGCTACGGCCCCTTCATGGTGCTGCGTGAGCTGACGCTGGAAGCGCGGCCGGGACTGACCGTGATCCTCGGCCCCAACGGTGCCGGCAAGACGACGCTGCTGAAGGCCATCGCCGGGCTGATTCCACGCCGCGGCACGCTGCGGCTCGACGGCCGCGAGATCGAGCGCGATGCCAAGACTTCGGCCATCGTCGAGCTGGGCCTGGTGCTGGTCCCCGAAGGCCGGCAGCTCTTCCCGCAGATGACGGTGGCCGAGAACCTCGAGCTCGGCGGCTGGCTCGTCGGAGCGGCCGAACGCGCCGCGCGCCTGCAGCAGGCCTTCAAGGACTTCCCCAAGCTGGCCGAGCGCGCACTGCAGCTCGCTGGCACGATGAGCGGCGGCGAGCAGCAGATGGTGGCCGTGGCGCGCGCGATGATGAGCGCACCGCGCCTGCTGATGCTGGACGAACCGTCGCTGGGCCTGGCGCCGAAGATGGTCGACGAACTGCTGGCCATCGCACGCCGCATCGCCGATGCCGGCACCACCGTGCTGATGGTCGAGCAGAACGTGCGCAAGGCGCTGGCCGTGGCCGACCGCGGCTACGTGCTCGAGCGCGGCCGGCTCGTCGCCAGCGGAGCGGCCTTCCTGCTCGCCCGCTCCACCGTCATCCGCCAAGCCTACCTCGGCAAGACCACGGCGCCCAGCGCCGCCCCCCACCACGCAACGAAGGAGCACCCCATGTCCGACCTGTCCATGCTCATCAACGGCCTGGCCGTTTCCGCCGAAGGCGGCGCCACCTTCGAGCGCCGCAACCCGCTGGACGGCAGTGTGGCCACACGCGCACCGGCGGCCAGCGCGGCCGACGCCGTGGCCGCCGTCGAGGCCGCCGCCGAAGCCTTCAAGACCTGGAGCCAGACCGGCCCCGGCGAACGCCGCATGCTGCTGCTGAAGGCGGCCGATGCGCTGGAGGCCAAGACGCCGCAGTTCGTTGAAGCCGTGCCTGCGGAGACCGGCGCCACCGGCATGTGGGCCGGCATCAACGTCATGCTGGCCGCCGGCATGATCCGCGAAGCGGCGTCGCTGACGACGCAGGTGGCGGGCGAGGTGATCCCGTCCGACGTGCCCGGTTCGCTGGCCATGGGCGTGCGCCAGCCCGCCGGCGTGGTGCTGGGCATCGCGCCCTGGAACGCGCCCGTCATCCTGGGCGTACGCGCCATCGCCACGCCGCGGGCCTGCGGCAACACGGTGATCCTGAAAGGCAGCGAGAACTGCCCGCGCACCCACCAGTTGATCGTCGAGGCCTTCCAGGACGCGGGCTTCCCCGCCGGCGTGGTGAACTACATCACCAACGCGCCGGCCGACGCCGGCAAGGTGGTCGAGGCGATGGTCGCGCACCCGGCGGTGCGGCGCGTCAACTTCACCGGCTCCACGCGTGTCGGCAAGATCATCGCGATGACCTGCGCCAAGTACCTGAAGCCGGTGGTGCTGGAGCTCGGCGGCAAGGCGCCGCTGGTGATCCTGGACGACGCCGACATCGACGATGCGGTGAACGCCGCGGCCTTCGGGTGCTTTGCCAACAGCGGCCAGATCTGCATGTCGACCGAACGCATCATCGTCGACAAGCGGATCGCCAACGACTTCGTCGCGCGCTTCGCGAAGAAAGCCTCTGGACTGCCGCTGGGCGACCCGCGCCAGCCCGAGCCGGTGGTGCTGGGTTCGGTGGTCGGCATGGGCACGGTCGAGCACTGCAATGCCTTGATCGACGATGCATTGGCCAAGGGCGCCAAGCTGGTGTGCGGCGGCAAGGCCGAGAACACCTTGATGCCGGCCACGCTGCTGGACCACGTGACGGCCATGATGCGCATCTACCACGAGGAGACCTTCGGCCCCGTGAAGTGCATCGTGCGCGTCGACGGCGTGGACGCGGCAGTGGACTGCGCCAACGACAACGAGTACGGCCTCTCGGCCGCCGTCTTCGGGCGCGACATCGCGCGCGCGTTCAACGTCGCCAGGCGCATCGAATCCGGCATCTGCCACGTCAACGGCCCCACCGTGCACGACGAGGCACAGATGCCCTTCGGCGGCGTCAAGGGCTCGGGCATCGGCCGCTTCGGCGGCAAGGCCGGCATCCACGAATTCACCGAGCTGCGCTGGATCACCGTGCAGACGACGCTGCGGCACTATCCCTTCTGACGCGTCGCCTTCGACTCAGCGCGCTGCCGCGCAGATTCGTACAGGCACACCGCCGCCGCGGCGGCGACGTTGAGCGACTCTTCGCCGCCCGGCTGCGGGATGCGCACCTGCAGCGCACAGCGCGCCAGCAGCGTGTCGGCCACGCCCTGCCCTTCGTGGCCCAGCACCCAGGCGCAGGGCCAGGGCAAGGCGGCCAGCGGCAGCGCCTGCCCGGCGTGTGAACTGGTGGCCACCAGCGGCACCTGCAGCGCCGCCAGCGCGTCTTCTTCCAGCCCCTCGGCCAGCTGCAGACCGAAATGCGCACCCATGCCGGCGCGCAGCACCTTGGGCGACCACAGCGCGACGCTGCCCTTGAGCGCCAGCAGCTGCGCGACGCCGAAGGCCGCCGCGCTGCGCAGCACGCTGCCCACGTTGCCGGGGTCCTGCAGGCGGTCGAGCACCACGGTGGCCACGCCCGGGCGCACCGGCGCAGCCGGCGGCAGATCGAGAACGAAGCCGATCTGGGCCGGCGACTCCAGTGCGCTGATGCCGGCGAACAGCGGCGCCGGCACGACCACGACGCGTGCCGCCCAGCCGGCGAGTTCGCGCAGGCGCGGCTCGTGCCAGGCGGGTTCACTGACGACGGCCTGCGCCGCCGCACCACCGCGCGCGCGCAAGGCGCTGCACAGATGCTCGCCCTCCAGCCATACCTGGCCCAGCCGGCGGTAGGCCGCGCCGTCCTGGGCCAGCCGGCGCAGGCGCTGCAGCAGCGGGTTGTCGCGCGAGCTGAGGTGCAGCGGCGCGGTCACTCGCCGTCCTTGGCCGCGCGCTGCAGCGCCAGCCGCACCGGTGCAAAACTGCGTCGATGGGCCGTGCACGGGCCATGGCACTGCAGTGCGGCCAGGTGCGCGGGCGTCGGGTAGCCCTTGTGGCCATCGAAGCCGTACTGCGGGTGTTGCGCGTGCAGCGCCGCGCACTGCCGGTCGCGCTGCACCTTGGCCAGAATCGAGGCGGCTGAAATGGCAGCCACCTTGGCGTCGCCCTTGACGATGGCCTGCACGGGCATGGCCAGCACCGGCACCCGGTTGCCATCCACCAGCACCTGCTTGGGCAGCAGACGCAGGCCCTGCACGGCGCGCTGCATCGCCAGCAGCGTGGCCTGCAGGATGTTCAGGCCATCGATCTCCTCGACGCTGGCCTCGGCGATGCACACGCACAGCGCCTTGGCGCAGATCTCGTCGAACAGGCGTTCACGCCGCGCCGCCGTCAGGACCTTCGAGTCCGCCAGCCCGCGGATGGGCCGCAGCTCGTCCAGGATCACGGCCGCCGCCACCACGGGCCCGGCCAACGGACCGCGGCCCGCCTCGTCCACCCCCGCCACCAGGGCGGGCAAGCGGCGCACGCGCCGGGACGGCAAGGCGCCGCGCGTGCGCGGCGGCGCGGGCCAGTCGAGCCCGAGCTGTTCAGGCGCCGATGACTTGCGCGATGGCATCGGTGGCACAGCGCGCGGTGTCGCGCTTGAGCAGATGGTGCAAGTCGGTGAAACGCCTTTCGATGCGCGCCGCACCGGCGGTGTCGTCGAGCCCGGCCAGCACGGCGGCTGCCAGCGTCTCGGGCCGGCATTCGCCCTGCAGCAGTTCGGGCACCACGAAGTCGCGGCACAGAATGTTGGGCAGGCCCACCCAGGGCTGGTAGCGCATGCGCTTCATGAGCTGCCAGCTCAGGGGGTGCATGCGGTAGCCGATGACCATGGGCCGCTTGAACAGCGCCGCTTCCAGCGTCGCCGTGCCGCTGGCGATGAGTGTCAGGTCGCAGGCCGCCAGCGCGGCGTGCGACTGGCCGTCGAGCAACTGCAGCGGCACGCCGGCGGCATGCTCGGCGAGCAGCGGCTCGACCTGGGCGCGCAGCCCCGGCGCCAGTGGCAGCACGAAACGCAGCGCCGGCCGCTCGCGGTGCAGCCGCGCGGCGGCCTGCAGGAAGATCGGAGCGATGTACTGGATCTCCGAGCGCCGGCTGCCGGGCAACAGGGCGACCACGGTGTCGCCATCGGCCAGCCCGAGCGCGTTCCGGCTGGCCGCACGCGGCGGCTGCAACGGGATCGCGTCGGCCAGCGGGTGGCCCACGTAGCTGGCCACCACGCCATGGGCGCGCAGCAGCTCGGGCTCGAAGGGAAACAGGCACAACACATGGTCGCAACTGGCCGCCATCTTCTTCGCACGTGCGCCGCGCCAGGCCCAGATCGACGGGCAGACGAAGTGGATGGTCTTCATGCCCGCCGCCTTCAGCCGCGCCTCGAGGCCGAGGTTGAAGTCGGGCGCATCGACGCCGATGAAGGCCACCGGCCGCTCCTGCAGCAGGCGCGTTGCCAGAGCGTCACGGATGACCGAGATGCCGTGGTAGTGCCGCAGCACCTCGACATAACCGCGCACCGCCAGCCGCTCGTGCGGCCACCAGGCCGTGAAGCCCTGCTCGGCCATGCGCGGGCCGCCGATGCCCGCCGCCTGCAGCCCGGGCCAGCGCTGCCGCAGCGCTGCCAGCAGCAGGCCGCCGAGCAGGTCACCCGAGGCCTCGCCCGCGACCATGGCCAGCCGCATGTCAGTGCCCACTGGCCCCGCAGCGCCACCCTTGACGCATGACTCGGTGCGGCCCAGCGGACGCCGCGGAACCGGCTCCGCCGGGCCGCTGGCGTCGCCCCCCTGGCGGGGAGCGCCGAAGGCGCTTCGGGGGGGGTTCACCTTATCGCGCGATGCCGCGCGTGGATGCCGCCAGGAAGTCGAGCAGCAGGCGCACGTCGCCGTCGCCGCCGTCCACCGTGCCCAGCAGTCCCTCGATCGCGGCGCGCGACTGCTCCAGCGCCAGCCCGTCGCGGTAGAGCAGCCGGTGCATCTGCTTGACGAGCGCGATGCGTTCACGCGAAAAGCCGCGCCGGCGCAGCCCTTCGACGTTGAAACCGTGCACCGCCAACGGTTGCCCCGAAACCATCATGAACGGCGGCACGTCCTGCGAGACATGGCTCTGGAAGCCCGTCATCACATGGGCGCCGATCCTGCAGTACTGGTGCACGCCGCTCAAGCCGCCGACGATGACCCAGTCGCCGATGTGCACGTGCCCGGCCAACGTGGCGTTGTTGGCCAGCACCGTACGGCAGCCCACCTGCACGTCGTGCGCAATGTGCACGTAGGCCATGATCCAGTTGTCGTCGCCGACGCGGGTGATGCCCTCGTCCTGCGCCGTGCCGCGGTTGAAGGTGCAGAACTCGCGGATCGTGTTGCGCTCGCCGATCACCAGTTGCGTGGCTTCGCCGCCGTACTTCATGTCCTGCGGCGCGCCGCCCAGAACGGCGTGCGAGAAGATGCGGTTGTCGCTGCCGATCGTCGTCGGCCCCTCGATCACGCAGTGCGGGCCGATCGTCGTACCCGCGCCCACCGTCACGCCCGCGCCGATGACGGCATACGGGCCCACGCTGACGGTGTCCGCCAGCTCGGCCGCCGCATCGACGATCGCAGTGGGGTGGACGGCAGCCATCGCCTCAGGCGATCTTGCGCATCGTGCACATCAGTTCGGCCTCCACCGCGGTGCGGCCGTCGACGCTGGCGCGCGTCTTGTAGCGGTAGATGCCGGACTTGGCGCGGTCGATGAAGGCTTCCAGGATGAGCTGGTCGCCCGGCACCACCGGCCGCTTGAAGCGCGCGCCGTCGATGCCGACGAAGTAGACCACCGTGTCGTCGCCCGGCTCGGTGCCCAGCGATTCGAAGGACAGCAGTGCCGCCGCCTGTGCCAGCGCCTCGAGCATCAGTACCCCGGGCATCACCGGGCGCGCCGGAAAGTGACCGTTGAAGAAGGGTTCGTTGATGGTCACGTTCTTCAGCGCCTTGATGCGCACGTTCCTTTCGAACTCGAGCACGCGGTCGACGAGCAGGAACGGATAGCGGTGCGGCAGCTTGCGCAGGATGTGTTGGATGTCCATCAATTTGAGCTCTTTCTTTCCAGCGCACGCAGCCGCTCGCGCAGCGCATACAGCTGCCGCAGCGTGGCGGCGTTCTTCTCCCACGACGCATTGTCATCGAAGGGGAAGGCGCCGCTGTACTGCCCCGGCTTGTGGATCGAACGCGTGACCACGGTGGCCGCGGTGATGTGCACGTGGTCGACGATCTCCAGATGCCCCAGGATGATGGCGCCGCCGCCGGCCGTGCAATGGCGGCCGATGCGCGCGCTGCCGGCCACGCCCACGCAGCCGGCAAAGGCGCTGTGCGCGCCGACGCGCACGTTGTGGCCGATCTGCACCAGGTTGTCGAGCTTGACGCCGTCCTCGAGCACGGTGTCCTCCAGCGCGCCGCGGTCGATGCAGGTGTTGGCGCCGATCTCGACATCGTCGCCGATGGCCACCGCGCCGAGCTGCTCGATCTTCTCCCAGCGGCCTTCGGTGGGCGCGAAGCCGAAACCGTCGGCGCCGATCACGGCACCACCGTGCACGATGCCGCGGCGCCCGATGCGGCAGCCCTCGGCGAGCAGCACGCGCGGCTTGAGCACCGTGGCCTCGCCGACCTCGGCGCCCTCGCCCACATGGCACTGCGTGCCGACCACGGCGTGTGCGGCGATGCGGGCACCGCTGGCGACGAAGGCCAGCGCACCGACCGCGGCCGTGGCGTCGATGTGCGCGCCGGGCTCGACCACCGCCGAGGGGTGCACGCCGGCCGCCGGGGCGCGCCGCTGGCGCGCCGCCCACCACTGCGTCAGGCGCGCAAAGGCCAGGTAGGGGTCGGCGCAGACGATGGCCACGCCGCGCGCCGCCGCGGCGTCGCGCATCGCCGGGCCGACGATGACGCAGCCGGCCTGCGAGGCCCTCAACTGGGCAAGGTAGCGGGGGTGGGCCAGGAAGGCGATGGTGGCGCCGTCGGCGCTGTCCAGCGGGCCGATGCGGCTGACTTCGATGGCCGCATCGCCGATCAGTTCGCCGCCGAGCAGAGCGGCGAGATCACCGACACGGGCGTGCACTGCTTGCTGGCCCGACGAATGTGCCGCCGCGCGCCGTCACTTGCCGGCAGCGGGCGGGGCGTTGAGGGCCCTGATCACCTTGTCGGTGATGTCGATGCGCGGGCCGGCGAACACGACTTCCTGCAGGATCAGGTCGTACTTCTCGCTGTCGAAGATCTGCTTGATGGCGCGGTTGGCGCGTTCGACGACGGCTGCCAGCTCTTCGTTGCGGCGCTGGTTGAGGTCTTCCTGGAACTCGCGGCGCTTGCGCTGCAGATCGCGGTCCTGCTCGACGAGCTCGCGCTGGCGGCGGCTCTTCTCGCCCTCGGACAAGGTCGGCTCGTCCTTCTGCAACTTGTCGGCGGCGGCCTTGAGGCGGGCGGTCACATCGTTGAGCTCGCGCTCGCGGCGGCCGAACTCGGCTTCGAGCTTGGACTGCGCGGCTTTCGCCGGTGCCGCCTCGCGCAGCACGCGCTCGCTGTTGACATAGCCGATCTTCAGTTCCTGCGCGGCCAAGGGGGCCGCCGCGGCCACGGACAGCGCCGCAATGGCAAGCGCCTGAATGGCAAGGGTCTTCATCAAAAGGCGGTCCCGATCTGGAATTGGAAACGTTGAATTCTATCGTTGCGCTGCACGCGTATCGGGTAGCCCCAGCTCATTTTCAGCGGGCCCACCGGCGAGATCCACGACAGGCCCAGGCCCGCCGACGCGCGCAGCGAGTCGGCGCTGACCTTCTCGTCTTCGCGCCACACGTTGCCGGTGTCGACAAAGGCGAAGATGCGCAGGGTGCGGTCGTTGCCGGTGCCCGGCACGGGAAAGTACAGTTCGCTGTTGAGGTTCAGGCGCCTGGCGCCGCCGATATAGGCGCCGGTGGGGTCCACCACACCCAGCGAGCCCTGCTCGAAACCGCGCACCGTGCCCAGGCCGCCACCGTAGAAGTTCTTGAACACGGGATAGGGCTTGCCGCCCAGGCCCTTGCCGATACCGATCTCGGCGTTGACGCCCAGCGTCAGACGAAACGGCAACTGCCAGTATTCCTGGTACTGCAGGTTGGTGCGCAGGTAGCGCACGTCGCCGAGGAAACTCCACTCGAAGTTGACGCGCTGGTAGCGTCCGGCACTGGGCGCGATCAGGCTGTCGCGGCCGTCGCGCGCCCAGCCCAGCGTGACCGGGAAGGAGTTGCTCTTGTCGCCATAGAGCGTGCGGTAGTTGAGGTAGCTCAGCGGGATGCCGGTGGAGGTGCCGATTTCCGTGCGCTCGGCGCCCAGGCCCAGGAACACCGTGTCGTACTCCGAAAACGGGATGCCGAAGCGCACCGACGCACCAGGTGTCTTCAGGTCGTAGGACTCGCCCAGGCTGTTGAAGGGTCGGCTGGTGCGGTAGAAGACGTCGATGGCACGCGAGATGCCATCGACCGTCCAGTAGGGATCGACGGTGCTCAGCACCAGCGCGCGGTTGTACTTGCTGGTGTTGACCTCGATGCCGAGGTAGTTGCCCGAGCCGAAGGCGTTGTCCTGCTTGATCGACGCCGTGAAGGTGAACTTCTCGGCGTTGGAATAGCCCGCGCCGATGAGCAGGTTGCCGGTGGGTTTCTCGGTGACGTTGACGACCAGGTCGACCTGGTCGGGCGAGCCCGGCACCTCGGAGGTCTGGACCTCGACGTCCTTGAAGTAGCCCAGGCGATCGACACGCTCCTTGGACAGCTTGATCAGTCCGCCGTCGTACCAGGCCGATTCGAGCTGGCGGAATTCGCGCCGCACGACCTCGTCGCGGGTGCGCGTGTTGCCCGCGACGTCGATGCGGCGCACGTAGACACGGCGCTGCGGTGCGGCGGCGAAGACCAGGGCCACCTGGCCGGTGGCGCGGTCGATTTCCGGCCGCGCCTCGATGCGCGCGAAGGCGTAGCCGTAGAGGCCGAACAGGTCCTGGAAGCGGCGCGTCGTCTCGGCCACCGCGTCGCCGCGGTAGGGCTGGCCCGGGCGTTGCAGCACGAAGGCGCGGAACTCGTCTTCCTTGCCCAGGTAGTCGCCCTGCAGGCGCACCGAGGTCACGGTATAGGGCTGCCCCTCGCGCACCGAAATGGCGATCGAGATCGTCTGCTTGTCGGGCGAGATCGTGACCTGCGTCGACTCGATGCCGAACTCGAGGTAGCCGCGGTTGACGTAGTAGGCGCGCAGCTTCTCGAGGTCGGAATTGAGCTTGCTGCGCGAATAGCGGTCGGTCTTGCTGTACCAGGTGAACCAGCCGCTGCGCGAGAGTTCGAACAGTTCGAGCAGCGTCGACTCGGGGAATACGGTGGCTCCGACGATGCGGATGTCGGCGATGCGCGCGGCGTCGCCTTCGGTCATCGTGAAGGTGACGTTGACGCGGTTGCGCTCCAGCGGCGTCACCGTGGTCACGACCTCGGCGCCATAGAGGCTGCGGCTGAGGTACTGGCGCTTGATTTCCTGCTCCGCGCGGTCGATCAGCGCGCGGTCGAAAGGCAGTCCTTCGCCGATGCCGGCATCGCGCAGTGACTTGGTCAGCGGCTCCTTGTCGAACTCCTTCAGGCCAACGAAGCTCACGGTGGCGATGATTGAACGCTCGTCGACGATGATCACCGCGACGCGCCCTTCGATCTCCAGCCGCACGTCCTTGAACAGACCGGTGCCGAACAGCGAACGCAGCGCGGCCGAGCCCTTGTCGTCGGTGTAGGTGTCGCCAATGCGGAACGGCAGCGCCGCGAACACCGTGCCGGGGTCGGTGCGCTGCAGGCCTTCGACACGAATGTCCTGGATGACGAAGGGTTCGACGGCTCGCGCCGCTGGTGCGGCCGCGACAAGTGCAAGCGCGACGACAAACGCCGCAGCGGGGCGCAGCGGCCCGATCGGAAAGACTGGGAGCATGTGCTTCAGTGAAGACCCAGCAGGCGGGCCACGTCGTTGAAAAGGGCGACCGACATCATCATCAGCAGCACCGCGATGCCACCGCGCTGCAGCCGCGCCAGCCAGAGGTCCGAGACCGGGCGGCCGGTGACGCCCTCGAAAATGTAATACATCAGGTGGCCGCCATCGAGCATCGGCAGCGGCAGCAGATTCAGCACCCCCAGGCTCACACTCACCAGCGCCAGGAAACCCAGGTAGTAGGCCAGGCCCTGCTGCACCGACTGGCCGGCGTAGTCGGCGATCGTGATCGGCCCGCTGAGGTTCTTCAGCGAGGCCTCGCCGATGAGCATGCGGCCGAGCATCGTCACCGTCAGTGCCGACACGTCCCAGGTGCGGGTGGCGCCCTGCACCAGGCCTTCGATCGGACCGTGGCGCACGGTCACCATCTCGGGCGGCTGGCCGACGAAGGCATCGATGCGGCCGACGCTGGCGCCGTCGTCGCTCACGACACGCGGCGTGACCTCGATTTCCAGCACACGGCCACTACGTTCCAGCGACCAGCGCTGCGCCAGCGGCTGGCCGTCGCGCACGCCGGCACGTATGCGTTCGCGCAAGGTCTGCGCGTCGGCGATGGCGACGCCGTCGATGGCGAGCACGCGGTCGCCCTGGCGCAGCCCGGCCGTCGCGCCCGGTCCACCAGCCTTGACTTCACCGAGCACCGGCTCGCTGTAGGGCGCACCCAGCCCGACCGTCTTCATGAGACTGGCGTCGACATCGCGGGGCTCGATGCCCGAGAGGTCGAGCGCGAGCGTGCGCGAACCGCGGCCATCGCGGCCGCTGACCTGCAGTCGCAGTGTCTCGCGCTGCATCGCGGCCTGGGTGATCTCCCAGCGCAGGTCGGTCATCGACGTCACGTCCTGCCACTGGCTGCCGTCGCGCGACAGTGTGCGCACCCAATCGCCCGCTTGCAGGCCGGCGCGTTCGGCCGGACTCGCCACCACAGGCGGGCCGAGCACGGCCTTGGCCTCGTCGATGCCGATCCAGTGCGCGGCGGCGTAGAGCAGGATCGCCAGCGCCAGGTTGGCCAGCGGCCCGGCCGCGACGATGGCCGTGCGGCGCAGCAGCGGCTGGCGGTTGAAGGCCCGCGCCAGTTCGGCCGGCGCGACCGCTCCTTCGCGCTCGTCGAGCATGCGCACGTAGCCGCCCAGCGGCAGGGCACAGAGCACGAACTCGGTCGACTCGGGGGTCGCCTGGCGGCGCCAGATGACACGCCCGAAGCCGACCGAGAAGCGCAGCACCTTGACGCCGCAGGCCACCGCCACGCGGTAGTGGCCGTACTCATGGATGGCGATCAGCACGCCCAGGGTGAGCAGGAAGGCCAGCACGGTGGTGATCACGTTGCGAGCCCCTTCATGGACAGACGCGCCTCGTCACGCGCGCGGGCGTCGAGTTCGAGCAGGTCGTCCAGCGTGTGGCTGGGCCCGAGTCGGGGCTGCAGGTGGTCGAGGGTGCGGGCATTGACACTGTGAATGGCGGCGAAGCCGATGGTTCCGGCCAGGAACGCAGCCACCGCGACTTCGTTGGCGGCATTGAGGACGGCGCTGGTGCCCGCCGGTCCGCGCAGCGCGTCCCACGCGAGTTGCAGGCCGGGGAAGCGGCGCGGGTCGGGCGGCTCGAAGCTCAGCGACTGCAACTGCTCGAAGTCCAGCCGCGGCGCCCCGGATTCGATGCGCTCGGGGAAGGACAGACCGTAGGCGATGGGCACCTTCATGTCGGGCGTACCGAGCTGCGCCAGCACCGATCCGTCGCGGCACACGACCATCGAATGCACGATGCTCTGCGGATGGATGACGACACGGATGCGTTCGGGATCCAGATCGAACAGCCAGCGCGCCTCGATGACCTCGAGCGCCTTGTTCATCATGGTCGCCGAATCGACCGATATCTTGGGGCCCATGACCCAGTTCGGGTGGGCCACGGCCATCACCGGCGTCACTTCGTGCAGCGTCGACGGGTCGCGTTGGCGGAAGGGGCCGCCGCTGGCTGTGAGCACGATGTGGTCGATGCGCCGCGCCCAGGTCGAACGGTCCTCGGGCAGGCACTGAAAGATTGCCGAGTGCTCGCTGTCGATGGGCAGCAGCGTCGCGCCGCCTGCGGCCACGGCCTGCATGAACAGGCCGCCGCCGACGACCAGCGCTTCCTTGTTGGCCAGCAGCAGCCGCTTGCCGGCACGCGCTGCCGCCATGCACGGCCGCAGCCCGGCCGCGCCGACGATGGCGGCCATCACGGCGTCGACCTCGTCGGCCGCAGCCAGCTCACACAAGGCCTCGAGGCCGACGCGCACTTCCGTCGTCAACTGCTCGCCGCTCAGCAGGCGGCGCAGCTCAGCGGCCTGGTCCTCGGTGGGGACTACCGCAATCTGCGGCCGGAATCGCCGGCACTGCTGCAACAGCACATCGACGCGCCGATACGCTGTCAGGCCGACCACCTCGAAGCGCTCCGCATGGCGCGCCACCACATCGAGCGTGCTCACGCCCACCGAGCCGGTGGAGCCGAGTATGGCCAGGCGCAGGCGCGGCTTCATGGTGTCGCTCACGTCGCCCTGAAGGTCATCAGCGCCAGTGCCGCCGGCATCACGGGCAGCAAGGCGTCGACACGGTCGAGCACGCCACCGTGGCCGGGCAGCAGCCGGCTGCTGTCCTTGGCCCCCGCGGCACGCTTGACCAGTGATTCGACGAGATCGCCGATCACGCTCAACCCGCAGAGCATCATCAGCGCCAGCGCGGCGCCGGCCCAGCCCAGCGTCTGCACCAGGCTCGAGTACAGGCTCGGGCTGTCGAAGTCGAAACGCGTGTCCAGCCAGATCCAGAGCAGCGCCAGCAGCAGCACGCCGGCCATGCCCGACCACACGCCCTCCCAGCTCTTGCCGGGGCTGATGGTCAAGGCCAGCTTGCGCCGGCCGAAGGCGCGGCCGCCGAAATAGGCCGCCACGTCGGCCATCCACACCAGGCACAGCAGCGACAACATGAAGTTGATGCCGATGGCACGCGAGTGCGCCAGTGCCAGCCAGGCCGACCCGAGGGCCACCAGCCCCAGCCCCCAGCGTGCCAATCGCGGCAGCTGCGGCCAGACGGCGGGCCCGGCGCGCAGGGCCAGTGCGCCGCAGACCAGCCACAGCGCCGTCACGCCCCACCACACCACTGCCGGCGCACGCTCGCTCCAGCCTGCGGCCAAGGCCCAGGCGCCGGCCCCAGCCAGCGTGGCACCCATGACCACGGCCAGCGTCGCGCCGGCCTGGTTCAGGCGACCCCATTCCCAGCCGGCGGCGGCGATCAGGACCAAGGCCAGCACGGCGAAGGGCCAGGTGCTGGACGACGTGAGCGAGCCCAGCAGCAGACCGACCAGCACGAGTGCCGTGATGACACGCTGGCGCAGCATCTCAGCTGTCTTCGGGCACGGCGTGGTTCGGACGGATGCCGCCGAAACGCCGGTCGCGCTGCGCGTAGGCGGCGAGCGCGGCATCGATCTCGGCTTCGCCGAAGTCGGGCCACAGGCACTCGGTGAAGAAAAGCTCCGAGTACGCCGCCTGCCAGAGCAGGAAGTTGCTCATGCGCATCTCGCCCCCGGTGCGGATGAACAGGTCAGGATCCGGGGCAAACGACAGCGCCATGTGCCGAGACAGCCACTGCTCGTCGACCGCTTCCGGAGCCACGCCCTCGGCCACAGCGCGTCGGCAGGCCTGCACGACGTCCCAGCGGCCGCCGTAGTTGAAGGCCACCGCCAGCGTGATGCGGTCGTTGTCCTTCGTCAGCTGCTCGGCGTGGTCCCAGGCGCGGCGCAACTTGTCGGAGACCGTCGAACGGTCGCCCACGATGCGTACGCGAACGCCATCGGCGGCCAACTTGTCCAGGTACTTGGACACCGCCACGAGAACGAGGCTCATCAGTCCCGAGACCTCTTCCGTCGGGCGCTTCCAGTTCTCGGACGAGAAGGCGAAGACGGTCAGGTAGCGCACACCACGGGCGTTGAACGCGTCGATGGCGCGCACGAGCGTGTCCACACCCTGCTTGTGGCCGAAGAAGCGCGGCATGTAGCGCTGGCGCGCCCAGCGGCCGTTGCCGTCCATCACGACCGCGACATGGCGCGGGACCGTGCCGGGATCGGCATCGGAGCGCGGTGCGACAGGCGGTGCGACGGCCGTGGGAACTTCGGCAGCCGGGTTCTCGGCAAAAGGCAATTCGGACATCGGCTCGGAGGGCAGGATGGCGAGCTCAGACCGCCATCACCTCCGCTTCCTTGCCATGCACGAGGCGGTCGATCTCGGCGATGGTGCGGTCGGTCAGGCGTTGCACTTCGTCCTGGGCGCGGCGCTCGTCGTCCTCGGCCACCGTCTTGTCCTTGAGCAACCTCTTCAGGTGCTCGTTGGCTTCGCGGCGCACGCTGCGCACGGCGATGCGCGCTTCCTCGCCGGCATGACGCACGACCTTGGTCAGTTCCTTGCGGCGCTCCTCGGTCAGCGCCGGCATCGGCACGCGCAGCAACTCACCCTGCGACGAAGGGTTGAGACCGAGGTCGGACTCGCGGATGGCCCGCTCGATCTTCGGCCCCATGCCCTTTTCCCAGGGCTGCACGCCGATCGTTCGCGCGTCGAGCAGGGTCACGTTGGCGACCTGGCTGATCGGCACCATCGAGCCGTAGTAGTCGACGTGCACCTGGTCGAGCAGCCCGGGGTGGGCGCGGCCGGTGCGGATCTTGTGCAATTCGCTCTTGAACGCCTCGATGGTCTTGCCCATCTTCTGCTCGGCGGTGTGCTTGATGTCTGCAATGGTCATGGCTGATGCCGCTCCTCAAACATGCACCAGGGTGCCTTCGTCCTCGCCCATCACGACACGCTGCAGGGCACCGGGCTTGTTGATGTTGAATACCTTGATGGGCAGCTTCTGGTCGCGGCACAGCGCAAAGGCCGTGGCGTCCATGACCTGCAGGTGCTTGGCGATCGCTTCGTCGAAGGTGATGCGCGCATAGCGCGTGGCGCTCGGATCCTTGTGCGGGTCGGCACTGTAGACGCCGTCGACCTTGGTCGCCTTGAGCACGATCTCGGCGCCGATCTCGGCGCCGCGCAGCGCGGCCGCGGTGTCGGTGGTGAAGAAGGGGTTGCCGGTGCCGGCGGCGAAGATGACGATCTTGCCTTCTTCCAGGTACTGCAGGGCCTTGGGCCGCACGTAGGGTTCGACCACCTGCTCGATGCTGATGGCCGACATCACGCGCGCCGTCATGCCCTCCTGGCGCATGGTGTCGGCAAGGGCCAGCGCGTTCATCACGGTGGCCAGCATGCCCATGTAGTCGGCGGTGGCGCGGTCCATGCCCACCGATCCGCCGGCGACGCCGCGAAAGATGTTGCCGCCGCCGATGACCACCGCGACCTCGCAGCCCAGGCGCGTGATCTCCTGCACTTCGCGCACCATGCGCACGATGGTGGCGCGGTTGATGCCGTAGGCGTCGTCGCCCATCAAGGCCTCACCCGACAGTTTCAGCAGGATGCGTGTATACGCAGGCATTCGAATCGGCTCCTGTCATCGTGCGGTTGATGAGTGTAAGGCGGGCGCCGGCAGAGCCGGCGCCGCCGTCCGCCCGGCCCCCCAGGAAACGCCGGGCTGCCCCAGGTTTCCTTGACCCCCACGGGAGGCGGGCCGGGCGCAGCCCGGCCTGGCCCCGGGGGCGCTCAGGAAGCCTTGGCCGCTGCGACCTGGGCTGCCACTTCGGCAGCAAAGTCGTCGACCTTCTTCTCGATGCCCTCGCCCACCACGTAGAGCGTGAAGCCGGCAACCTGGGTCGCGCGCTCCTTGAGCATCTGCTCGACGGTCTGCTTGTCGTTCTTCACGAAGGTCTGGTTGTACAGCGACACTTCCTTGAGGAACTTCTGCACCGAGCCTTCGACGCGCTTGGCGACGATCTCGGGCGACTGCGCGGACTTGCCGGCGGCCACCGCAGCGGCCGAGTCTTCGGCGGCCTTCTCGGCGGCAACGCGGCGCTCGCGCTCGACCAGTTCGGCCGGCACCTGAGCCGACGACAGCGACACCGGCTTCATCGCCGCGACGTGCATGGCGACGTCCTTGGCGGCGACTTCGTCACCGGTGTACTCGACCAGCACGCCGATGCGCGTGCCGTGCAGGTACTGGGCCAACTGGCCAACGCCGGCGTAGCGCCGGCAGCGGCGGATCGCCACGTTCTCGCCGATCTTGCCGATCAGGCCTTTGCGCACGTCTTCAACCGTCGGGCCGAAACCCTCCTGGGTCAGCGCCAGCGCCGACAGCGCAGCGGCATCGGCCGGGTTGTGCTCGGCGACGAGTTCGGCGCAAGACTTGACGAAGGCGAGAAAGGACTCGTTCTTGGAAACGAAGTCGGTCTCACAATTGACTTCGATCATCGCGCCCGTGCTGCCGTTGACGGCAGCGGCAACGACTCCTTCGGCGGTGACGCGCGATGCGGCCTTGCCGGCCTTGCTGCCGAGCTTGACGCGCAGGATCTCTT
>JAUXVE010000111.1 GCA_030680415.1 Rubrivivax sp. | reverse complement strand
GCACGAAAAGCAATACTTTGGGGCATGCCAACGAAAATATTATGGCACTACATTTCGCCTCGCCACCGAAATCCAATGCAGACAAGGGGTTGCAGAGGGCAAGGACCGAAAGAGGGCGAGATTTTGACAAAGTCGGGCTAGCGGCGCGACGGGCTGCTCGCCGGCGAGCGCCGGCTGGAGTATTGCGCTCTCGGGCGCCCGGGTCGCTGCCATGTGCAGGGCCCAGTCGATGATCTCCAGACGGCCATCGCCGTGTTCGACGAGCGCGGTCAGGCTTTCCACCCAGTCACCGTCGTTGCAGTACAGCACGCCGTCGATGCTGCGCATCTCGGCATGGTGGATGTGGCCGCAGACCACGCCGTGCACGCCGCGCGAGCGTGCTTCACGCGCCACCGCGGCTTCGAAATCACCGAGATAGCTCACGGCACGCTTGACCTTGAGCTTGAGGTAGCGCGACAAGCTCCAGTACGGCAGCCCGAGCCGGGCGCGCAGCGAGTTCAGGTGCCGGTTCATGCGCAGCGTGAATTCGTAGGCCGAGTCGCCCAGGTAGGCGAGCCACTTCGCGCACTGGACGACGCCGTCGAAGTGGTCGCCGTGCGTGACCCACAAGGTGCGGCCATCGGCCAGGTGGTGGATGTGTTCTTCCACCACGTCCACACCACCGAAGTTGTGGCCCAGGTACTTGCGGGCAAATTCATCGTGGTTGCCCGGCACGAAGATGACCTTGGTGCCTTTGCGCGCCTTGCGCAGCAGCTTCTGCACGACGTCGTTGTGGGCCTGCGGCCAGTACCAGGAACGGCGCAGCTGCCAGCCGTCGATGATGTCGCCCACCAGGAACAGCGTCTCGCAATGCACCGAACGCAGGAAGTCCAGCAAGGCATCCGCCTGGCAGCCGGGGGTGCCGAGGTGCAGGTCCGAGATCCACACCGTGCGCACGGCGAGCGAGCCGGCCCCCGGCTGGAGCGGGTCGTCACCGGGCGGTGCGGGGAGATCGTCTCTACGCATGGCAGGAACGATGTTGAAGCTGCGTCAAGACAAGGCCGTGACGCCGTCGGGTCAGGCCGATGACGGTGCGAGGGCCTGCGGCGCCGCTGCCAGCGCCGACGCGCGCGTTTCGAGGATGCGCTGCAGGATCTGCGGCACCTCGAAAACGGCGCGGTTGTTGACGCGTCGAACTCGAGCCTGATACTCGGGCAGTCGCTGCGTGACTTCGGCCACCGCCTCGCGCACGCGACCGAAGCTGCGCTGCACGACGCCCAGACCCTGCTGCTGCACCCACTCGGCGTTCCAGCGTTCCTGCGGTAGGGTCCAGGCGTTGCGCGTCACGATCACGGGCAAGCCCATCTGCACCGCCTCGCTCAGACTGCCGGGTCCGGGTTTGCCGATGAAGAAGTCGGCCAGTTGCATCCAGTGCGCAACATCGGGCGTGTGGCCGAGCACGACGCGCGGCGCGCGCGCGGCGCTGGAGGGCATGGCGCGCAAGGCCTCTGCCAGCGCCGCGTTGCGGCCGCACATCAGGATCAACGGTGTGTCGGGTAGGCGTGCCGCGATGCGCCGCATCACGCGCGAGCCGGTGCCTCCGAAGAGCACCAAGCCGGTGGGCGACCCCTCGTCCAGGCCGATCCGCCGCCGTTCCGCGGCACGGTCCATCGGCGCCGGCAGGTGGAATTCAGGCCGCAGGATCATGCCGCTGCTGCGGTGCAGGCGGCTCGAGTCGCAGCCGGCGGCGAGCGCCTGCTCGCAGGCGCGGTCGGTGCCGCAGACGAGATGCTGATCCAGGTCGGGCTCGATCCAGAAGTTCGGCGGGTGGTCGGCCATGTCTGTGAGCACCGTCACGAAGGGCACACCCGGCCGCGCCTGCAGCAGGCTGTCGTGCAAGGCACGGTTGAAGTTGGGAATCAACGAGACCACCAGGTCGGGCTGCGTGAGCTGCCAATGCCGCGCCAGGCGTTGCACCAACGCGGCATGGCTGAAGCGGATCAGTCCCTGCAGCAGCCTGAGTTCGTGCGCCAGCCCGAGCGTGAAACCGCTGGCCAGGCGCTTGTTGTAGAGGTCCTCGGGCGCGATGCCCGTGAAGCGCTGGAACTGTGCCCTGGGGTCCAGCACTTCGGTGAGGTTGACCTTGCGCACCTGCCAAGGCCAGCCCTGGGCGTGCATCACCTGCTCCAGCGCCTGCGCCGCCGCGCGGTGGCCGCCGCCGGCGTTGAACCAGACCAGGTCGACGCGGGTCATGCGCGCGCGTCCTGTGCCGGCAAGTGCATCAAGGGCTGCCCCATGCGGATGGGCTGCCCGCCGGCGATCCCCGGCGCCAGTGTGAAGCCCGGCGGCGCGAAGACGATGATCGTGGAGCCGTGTTCGAACCACCCCAGCTCCTGGCCCTTGTGCACCGCCTGGTCGCAGGGCATCTCGTCGGGCCCGGGCCAGCGCAGGTGCAGCAGCACGTCCAGGAAGTGCAGCCGGATGCTGGCCACCAGGATCGCCGCCACCGCCACCAGCGCCAAGGGCTGTCCACCGGCCAGCCGCATGCGGATCACCGCCCGCTCGTTGCGGCAGAACAGACGCTCGATGCGCTTGAGCGCGATGGGGTTGACGTTCCAGGTGTCGCCGCTGAGGTAGCTCACATGTTCGACGCGGCCGTCATGCGGCGCGTGGAAGCGGTGGTACATGCTCGAGGTGAGTCGCAGCGTGACGTAGCTGCCGCCTTCGAAGGGCGCGGCGCGCTCGGCGCGGCCGAACAGATCCTGCGTGCGGTAGGGGAAGCCCTTGGCCTGCACGACGCTGCCTGCGACCACCCGTCCGCAGGCCCCGACGATGGCATCGCAGGGGCTGGCCAGCACCTGCGCATCCATGTCCACGCTGCGTGCACCCGGCTTGAGCTCGCGCGTGAAGCATTCGTGCAGGCTCTCGAAGCGCTGCTTGCTGGCATCGCTCAGGTCCAGATCGGTGAACAGCCGCCACACGCCCAGCGAGGCGCGGCACACCCAGGGGTTGCGGATCTTGCTGAACCAGCCCATGAAGCGCGTGAGCGCATGACGCGGCAGGCGGTTGGTGAGCAGGAAGTTCAGGTCTTCCTGCAACAGCAGGCGGTTGCGGAACTGCGTGAGCTTCATAGTCCCTTCGGACCCCGGCTCCTCGGCGCGGCACATGCCGCATGGCGGATGTTCGACCCCGTGCATGACGGCTCAGTGACCCGCCGGCGTCCATTGGGTGACGCCGGCGCCACGCCGCCAGCGCCCGTGCACGTTTCATCGCCCTGTCAACAGACCGACATACAAGGCAGCAACGCCATCACCTGAAACCGCGATGAACGAATCGACTGCCTACACTGCACTGACGATTGCCGGGCTCCTGGCCGTGCTGCCACTGGCCCGACGGCGGCTGGAGCTGTCGCTGGCCAAGCATCCCTCGCTCGGCGGCCACTCGCGTCTGGCCAAGCGCGTCGCGGCCCTGGTGCCGGGTTATGCCTACGACGAGACCCGGTTCTTCGACTCCGATGGCGCACCTGCCGAGACTTTGGCGCGCCGGCGTGCCGGGTTTCACCGCCTCGCAGCCCAGCTCACGACGCGGCATGCGCAGTCGATCGCGCTCACGAGGCAGGCCCGCGAACACATTTCCGACCTGCAGTTCACGGCCGCTTACCGCGTGCCCTTCCAGTACGGCCCCTACCTGCGCGAGCACATCGCCATCGGCGCCTTCGTGCAGCGCAGCGACGGCGTCACGCTCACCGACCTGGACGGCAGTGTCTTCCACGACCTGACGGGCTCCTACGGCGTCAACGTCTTCGGCAACGACTTCTACAAGGCCTGCATCGCCGAAGGCAGTGCACGCGTGGCCGAGCTGGGCCCGGTGCTGGGGAGCTACCACCCGGCGGTGGCCTGGAACGTCGAAGAGTTGTGCCGCATCTCGGGGCTGGACGAGGTGAGCTTCCACATGAGCGGCACCGAGGCCGTGATGCAGGCCGTGCGCCTGGCCCGCTACCACACGCGGCGCAAGTACCTGGTGCGCTTTGCGGGCGCCTACCACGGCTGGTGGGAAGACGTGCAGCCCGGCCCCGGCAACCCGCTGCCGCCGGGCCACACCTACACGCTCAAGGAGATGGACGACGACACGCTGCGCGTGCTGCGCAAGCGGCGCGACATCGCCTGCGTGCTCGTCAACCCGTTGCAGGCGCTGCACCCCAACAAGTCGGCGCCGGGCGACAGCACGCTGGTCGACAGCGGCCGCAGCGCGGGCTTCGACCGCCAGGCCTACACCGCGTGGCTGCACCAGTTGCGCGAGGTCTGCACGGCGCGCGGCATCGCGCTGATCTTCGACGAGGTGTTCGTCGGTTTCCGCCTGGCGCCGGGCGGCGCGCAGGAGTACTTCGGCGTGCGCGCCGACATGGTCACCTACGGCAAGACACTGGGCGGCGGACTTCCGGTGGGCGTGGTCTGCGGCCAGCATGCATGGATGAAGCGCTTCCGCGAGGACCGGCCGGCCGACGTCTGCTTTGCGCGCGGCACCTTCAATTCGCACCCCTACGTGATGGCTGCGATGCAGGTCTTCCTGGAGCGGCTGCAAAGCGCGCCGGTGCAGGCGATGTACGCGGACCTCGACGCCGTGTGGGATGGCCGCGCCGCGCAGCTCAACCAGCGCCTGCAGGAGGGCGGGTTGCCGGTGCGCGTGGCCCACCTCGGCACCATCTGGACCGTGAGCTACACGCAGCCCTCACGCTACAACTGGATGCTGCAGTTCTACCTGCGCGAGCAGGGCCTGGCGCTGTCCTGGGTGGGCACGGGGCGCCTGGTCTTCAGCCTCAACTACAGCCAGGCCGACTTCGACGCGGTGTGCGAGAAGTTCGTCGCGGCGGCCCAGGCCATGCAGGCCGACGGCTGGTGGTGGCAGGACGCCACCGTCACCAACAAGAGCATCCGGCGCGGCCTGCTGCGCGAGATGTTGCGGCACCGGCTCTGAACTCGGCGCCGGTCAGGAGCCCGGGTCGCGCGGCCCGGGCTCCGGTGGCCGTGCTCAGGAGCTGCGCACGTGGTGCATCGGGTCGATGAGTTCGCCGCGCAGCAGATGCAGCGGGGCGCGCCAGTACAGCATCACGTCGTGGAAGGGGTCGGTCAGGATCTTGGTGGCCCACACCAGGCCGGTCTGCACGCCGCGGATGGCAAACAGGTGCAGGGTGCGGAAGACGACACCGCCGACACCCAGCGCCAGCCACGCGATGCCGACGTCCTGCAGGTAGCCGTTGAAGCCCGCGGCCGGCTCGATGAGACCGCCCAACGCGGGCGCCAGCCACAAGGCCACCGGCGCCGCAGCCCACACCGACAGCAACACGACCTTGCGGCGCAGGTTGTAGCCGACCTTGATCGCTTCCTTGTGCTCGTGGCTGGCCTGGTTCACGTGGTCGTAGCCTTGCGGCTCGAAGAAGAAGTGGCCGGCCTGCCGCGTCGTCATCGAAATGCCCCAGCCCACCAGCGCCGCCAGCGCCGGGTCGATGAACAGCAAGGCATAGGCGCACAGAAAGCTCAGCGCACTGACGAAGTGCAGCGACTGGTTGATGCGGCTCTGGTGGTAGTAGCGGTGGTCGTCCCAGCGCTGGGTCTGGAGGTTCTTGAAGAACTCGATCACGGATGTGGCTCCTTGGTTGAAGGTCGGCCAGCGTGCCATCCAGGCGCGCCGGGCCTGACGGCATGCTGCCCAGGGGCCGTGAACATGGCGTGACGGTTTGGTGTCGTTTGTGTGGAGGTAAGGCCTGTCATCAGACTGTTGCGAGCGGCCCTCACCATGCTGCGCATGACCACACAAACCGGAGCCGGAATCATGGTGGAAGACCTCGTGCCGGCGCGCCGGTCCTTGCGCGTGACGGTGGTCACCGAGACCTACCCACCCGAGATCAATGGCGTGGCGGCGACGATCTCGCGCGTGGTGGAGGGCCTGCGTGCCCGCGGCCATGCCCTGCAGCTGGTACGCCCACGCCAGGCCGCGTCGGACGCCGGCACGGACAACGAGCGTTACCACGAGGTGTTGATGCGCGGCCTGCCGATCCCGCGCTACCCGCAACTGCGCATGGGGCTGCCCTCCAAGCGCGCTCTGGTGCAGCTGTGGGCCAGGCGCCGGCCCGACGTCGTGCACATCGTCACCGAAGGCCCGTTGGGTTGGTCGGCGCTGCAGGCCGCGACGCATCTCAAGCTGCCGCTGGTGTCGGACTTTCGCACCAACTTCCACGCCTACAGCCGGCACTACGGTGTGGCCTGGCTGCGCGGCCCGATCGTGGCCTACCTGCGCAAGTTCCACAACCGCACGGCCTGCACCATGGTGCCCACCGAAGGACTGAAACGCGAGCTCGAAGCAAGCGGCTTGCGGCGCTTGCGCGTGGTTGCGCGCGGCGTGGACACGGATCTCTTCAACCCCTCGCGCCGCAGCGAAGCGCTGCGCCTGAGCTGGGGCGCCGCGCCGTTGACCCCGGTGGTGCTGTGCGTGGGCCGTCTGGCCCCCGAGAAGAACCTGGGCACGCTGCTTGACGCCTATGAAGCGATGCGCAGCCGGGAGCCAACGACACGGCTGGTGCTGGTGGGCGACGGGCCCGAACGTGCCGGCCTGCAACAGCGCTGCCCGGGCGCCATCTTCGCCGGCGTGCGCCGTGGCGAGGATCTGGCGGCGCACTACGCGTCGGCCGACATGTTCCTGTTTCCGAGCCTCACCGAAACCTTCGGCAACGTGGTGCCCGAAGCCATGGCCAGCGGCCTGGCCGTGCTGGGCTATGACTACGCTGCTGCCGGGCAATTGGTGCGACACGCCGAAAACGGCCTGCTGGCGCACTTCGACGACGGCCTGGACTTCAGCGCCGCCGCGGCGCGCCTGGCGGCCGACCCGGCCGGCGCCCGCGCCATGGGCCTGCAGGCCCGTGCCACGGCCAAGCGCCTGGACTGGGGGCGCATCGTCGACGCTGTCGAAACCGAGTACCTGGTGGCCATGGCGCACGCTGCAGCCGCTGCGCCAGCGAGCTGGGGCCGGGTGCTGCCGACGGCCTGATCAGCGTTGGTTCATGCGGTTGCCACGCGCAGTCGCCTGCGCTCATGCAGGCACAGGGCGGCCACCGCCAGCGCCACGAGCAAGCCCAGCCCGGCGATCAGCCGGCGAATGTCGACATCCACCGCCAGCAGTGCTGCATAGACTCCCAGCATCACCAGTACGCTGGCGTTTTCATTGAAGTTCTGCACGGCAATCGAACGACCTGCCGTCAGCAGCTGATGGCCTCGGTGCTGCAGCAGCGCGTTCAGCGGTACCACGAGCGCCCCGCCCAGCGCGCCCACCAGCACGAGCAGCGGCACGGCAGCCATCCACCCGTCCACCAGCGTCACGGCCGGGACCAGCAAGCCCATCGCTATGCCCAGCGGCAGCACACGCGTGGCGCGGGCCAGCGCGACCATGCGCCCGGCCAGTGCGGCGCCGGCGACGATGCCCACCGCCACCACGCCCTGGAGATAGGCCGCGCGGTCCAGCGTGAGCCCGAGCACGTCGATGGCCCAGCGCAGCACGGCAAACTGCAACACCGCGGCCGCACCCCAGAACAGCGTCGTCACGGCCATCGACAGGCCGCCCTCGGCGTCGTGCCACAGGCGCCGTTGTGCGCGCTGGAAGTGCCGCAGCAACGCCAGCGGATGGATGCTGCTGCGGGGGTAGCGCGCGCCGCTGTCGGGGATGCCCAGGTTGAGCACTGCGGCCAGGCCGTAGACGGCCAGCAGCAGCATCAAGGCCACCGACACGGGCTCCATGCCCGGCCAAACTGCGCTGGCCCAGCGTGCGAGGGCCGGGCTCACGAGCAGGCCACCGAGCACGGTGCCCAGCAGCGCCGCGCATACCGTGGTGACCTCGATCCAACCGTTGGCAGCCACCAGTTGCCGTGCGCCGACGAGCTCGGTCACCAGGCCATACTTGGCCGGTGCATAGGCCGCCGCGCCGATGCCGACGATGCCCAGCGCCAGCACCGGATGAACCGGCCACAAGAGCAGCAGCACGCCCACGACCTTGAGCGCATTCATGGCCATCATCAGCCGCGCCTTGGGCCCACGGTCGGCCAGTGCACCAACCACCGGCGCCAGCACCACGTAGGCGATCGTGAAGCTGAACTTCAGCAGCGGCGCCCACCAGCCGGGCATCTGCAGCGTGGTCAGCAGCGCGATGGCAACGATGAGCAGCGCGTTGTCGGCCAGGGCCGAACAGAACTGCGCGGCGATCAGCACGTGAAAGCCGCGCGGCAGCCTCATCGGCAAGCGCAATTCGAGCCCATCGCGTGCCTGAACAGTCCAGCGGCAGCAACGAGGTGAATACCAATCGGCAGAGCACGACTGCGCATGACGGCATGGTCGCTGCAGGCCGTGACGCGAGCGTGACCTGCACCAGTGCCAGCACTACGGACACGGGCCAGCGTGGCCATACCGTATTCCGTGCAGATCAGAACATTCGTGCTGTCACGTTCTTGACACGCAACGCGCTTAGGCTTTGGATATCTATGGCCGTTGCTTCGCGCCAAGCCGTCCTCACCACGTGCACCGGACGCCGGGCCACGCTGCGCGTGCGCGGGCTGTTGCGCAATGCCGCGCTGGCGGCCCGTTTGGCGTCGGCCGGCGCCGACTCACTGGAGATTCGGCTCGACACCGGTTCGGTCCGCGTGCGGCTGAGCCCCGAGCGCAACGAGGCGTTCTGGATCGATTGGCTGGCGACCACTGTCGAAACGCACTTCGCCGCGGCTGCGCGGACGCCCCTGTCGCCGGCGAGTCGCCGGATGCGACCGCCTGCGCGGCGCTCGCGAACGCCGCGGCCGATGCCCGCCACCGACAAAGCCACCCGGAACGGGACAGACAGGCCGCACAGCACGCCGATCGATCGCCTGCTCGCCGATCTCGGTGGCGAGCGGCCGATCGACATTGAGAACGGCCTCACAGTAAGCGAAGCGCAGGCGCGCCTGGCCCGCGAAGGGCCGAACGAGATCCGCGACATCACCAGCCGCAGCGCCACCGAGATCCTGCTCGGCCAGTTCAAGTCGGTGCCGGTCGCCTTGCTCGGCGGCTCGGCCGGCCTGGCACTGGCCACGCGCGCCTACGCCGACGCCGGGGCCATCGGCGCGGTGCTCGCCGCCAACGCGGCGCTGGGCTTCGTCACCGAGCGGCAGGCCGAGGAGACCGTCTCCAGCCTGCGCAAGCTCGGACCCCGCCGGACCACGGTGCTGCGCGACGGCGTCGAGGTGACGGTCGACGCACGCGAGGTGGTCGTCGGCGACGTGCTCGTCTTCAAGCCGGGCGAGCCGGTGGCGGCCGACGCGCGCGTCGTCCGGGCACACCGCCTGGCCGCCAACGAAGCGGCGCTCACCGGCGAGAGCCTGCCGGTGCACAAGGAGCCGGCTGACGCGTTGGCGGCGGACACGCCGCTGGGGGAACGCCGCAACATGGTTTTCATGGGCACCGTGGTGTCGGGCGGAGCCGGCCGCGCCGTCGTCGTGGCCACCGCTGAACGCGGCGCGCTCGGGCGCATCCGCCAGCTCGCGCAGGGCACCGAGGCGCCGCGCACACAGCTGCAGCAGGAACTCGACACGCTCGGCCGCCGGCTGGCGATCGGCGCGGCGTCGCTGTGCGTCGGCGTCTTCGCTCTTGGCGCCCTGCGCGGCCGGCCGCTGCTGCCGCTGCTGCGCACCATCGTTTCGCTGGGCGTGGCGGCCATTCCGGAAGGCTTGCCGACGGTGGCCACGAGCCTGCTCGCTGCCGGCATCCGCTCGCTGCAGCAGCGGCAGGTCTACGCGCGCCGGCTCGACGCCATCGAGAATCTCGGCGCGGTCGACACCGTGTGCTTCGACAAGACCGGCACGCTGACGCAGAACCGCATGAGCGTGGCGTCGCTGACGCTCGGGTCCGAGCTGTTCGTGCTGGAAGACCACCGTGCGCCGCCGACGCTGCCCGAGGCCTGGTTGCGCGTCGCGGTGCTGTGCAACAGCGTCGAGCGCGTCGAGAACACTCATGGGGACGCGGCCGGCGCCTGGCAGGGCTCGTCGACCGAGCTCGCGCTGCTGGCGTTCGCCGTCGAGCAGGGTGCCGACGCCGACAGGCTGCGCCGCAGCCACCCGGCGCTCGGTGTACGCCACCGCTCGGAGCACCACCCTTACATGGTCACGCTGCACGACTCGGCCGAGCACGGACTGCTGGTGGCCGTGAAGGGCCGGCCCGACGCGGTGCTGGCGCGCTCCGACACCTGGTTCGACGGTCGTCGCACGCAGCCGCTGAGGCCGGCGCAGCGGCGCCGTCTGCGGCAGCTCAACGACGCGATGGCCGCGCGCGGCGACCGCGTGCTCGCGCTGGCGTTCCGACAGCAGCCGGACCGCAGTTTCGGCGCGACCGCGGGCCTGTCCTGGCTCGGTCTGGTGGGCCTGGCCGATCCGCTGCGCCCGGACCTGCCGCAAATGGTGCGGCGTTTCAGGGCCGCCGGCATCCGCCCGCTGATGATCACCGGCGACCAACTCGGCACGGCCCAGGCGGTGGCCGAGCGCATCGGCCTCGACGGCGGGCAGCCGGTGGTCGACACCGCCCAACTGCCCGAATCGGCGGCGCTGATCGCCGACGCTGTCGAGCACGCCAGCGGTTTCGCCCGCACCAGCCCGGCGATGAAACTCGAGATCGTGCGCGCGCTGCAGCAGCGCGGCCATGTCGTCGCCATGACCGGCGACGGCATCAACGACGGGCCGGCGCTGAAGACCGCCGACGTCGGCGTGGCAATGGGTGTCACCGGCACCGACTTCGCCCACGCCATGTCCGACCTCGTGCTGCGCGACGACCACCCGGCGGCGCTGCTGGTGGCGGTCGAGCACGGGCGCACCGCGTTCGTCAACATCAAGAAGTCGGTGCGCTACCTGGTCGCGACCAATCTCAGCGAGCTGGCGGCCACGACCTTCGCCGTGGCCGCCGGGCTGCCCGATCCGTTCGACCCGCTGGCGCTGCTGTGGACCAACATCGCCACCGACATCTGGCCGGCGATCGCGCTCGGGCTGGAGCCGGCCGAACCGGGCATCCTGGAACGGCCGCCGGTCGCGCTGCGCGGCGGGCTTCTCGACCGCAGCGAATGGGGCGCAGCGGCCACCGATGCCGGGGTGATGACGCTGGCCTCGCTGGCGAGCTTCGGCTACGGGCTGGCCCGCCATGGTGCCGGTCCGCAGGCGCGCACACTCGCGTTCATGACGCTGACTTCGTCGCAACTGCTCTACGCGCTGGCGATGCGTTCGCCGCGGCCGCTGCGCACCGGCGGCCTGCAGCCGAACCCGACGCTGCATCGCGCTGTCGGCTGGAGCCTGGCGGCGCAGGCGGGTACCGTGCTGCTGCCCTTCGCGCGCCGGGTCTTGCGCACCACGCCCATCGGCCCGTTCGACATGCTCGTGGTCGCGGGCACCGCAGTGTTGCCGCTGCTCGTGCGCGAACTGCTGAAGGAACGCCACTGATGGGCGCCGTCGACATCCTGCACGAGACGGCGCGCCGGCTGCGCCTGGGCGTGGCGCCAGGCACCGATCTGGAGGCGATCGCCGCTGGCCTGGCCCGACTGCCGGGCGTTCAGTCGGTGCGCGCCAATGCGACCTTGCACTGCGTCGTCGTGCAGCACGACGGTCGCCCCGAAACGCGCTCCGCCGTGCTCGACAGTTTCCGCAGCAGTACCCCGAAGCAGCGACGGCGGCGCCCCCGCGCGCACCGGCACGGCGCCGAAGCAGCCACCTGGGCGCCGACGCTGCTGGCCGTGTCGGTGCCCGTGCTGCCACGGGACTGGCGCCCCGGCGCCGCGCTCGGCGTCGTGGCGGCGCGGGTGCTGACGCAGACCGAGCGGCTGCGCAGCGACCCGGCAGCGGTGCTGCTCGACGCCGCCTCGCTGGCGTCGCTGGCGGTCAGCGGCCAGCCGCTGGTGGTCTCGACTTCGGTCGTGCTGCGGCTGCTCGCCGAACGTCTCTCGGCCCGTCTCGTGCGCCAGGCCGATGGTCTGCTCGACCACCTGCTGCCGACCGAGGCCGCCCAGTACACCGCGCTGCGTGAACGCGACGACGACACGACCTGGTCGTGGTGGCCTTTGCGTTCATTGCGCGCGGGCGACCGTTTGCGACTCTTCCCGGGCGACGTGGTGCCGGTCGATGGCTGCGTCGTCGACGGCTCGGCCGTGCTCGCGTCGGCGGCGCACCATGCCCAGCCGCGCCCGGTGGGGCCGGGCGAGCACGTCGCCGCCGGGGAGCGGCTGCACAGCGGCACACTCGAAGTGCGCGCCGAGGCCGACGCCGCGTCGTCGCGCCTGCAGCGGCTGCGTGCGCAGCTGCAGCACGCCATCGGGTCGCGCGACCCGGCCGGGCGGCTGGCGCCGGGCATCGAGCGGCTGCTGTCCTTGCCGTTGACCGCCTCGGCGCTGGTATTGGGCCTCACCGGCGACACGGCGCGGGCGGCGGCGATGCTGCAGGCCGACCCGCAGCAAGGGCTGGACCTGGCATTGCCATTGGCACGCGAAGCAGCGCTCTACGCCCTGGCGCGCCAGGGCCTGCTGACGGCAGGGCTCGAAGCCATCGAGCGCCTGGCCACGGCGCACACGCTCGTGCTGCAGGACACCGGCGTGCTGGCCTGCGGGCGCTGGACCATCGAGGCCGTGCACACCGAGCCCGGCGGCGACCCCGAACGGGTACGCAGCTGGCTGGCGGCGCTGTCGGACACGCCGCTCGAGGTGCTGGACACGGCGAGCTTTCCCGATCGAGTGGTGCGGCTTTGGATCCGGCACGGCGCCGTGCTGCGCGTCGGCGAACACGAACTGCACCTGGCGAGCCGACAGCGCCTGCAGCAGGTGTGGGGCCGCTCGTTCGGTGAAGAAGCGCCCGGCTCTGCCCCCGGGCTGCTGCGGCGCGAACTCGTGGTGGTGGCCACCGGCCGGGACGTGGCGCGAGTGGTGCTGGTCAGTCAGTGGCGCGACGCCGTGCTCGACCGCTTGAACGAACTCACGACACTGGGCTTCGATCGCGTGGCGGTGTTCGTCGAAGCCGACGGCGGGTGTGGCGAACCGCCGCGACCGACCACCTGGAGCGGCCGGCGCGGGATCGAACGCATCACCGACGACGGCAGCCTGCGCTCGGAGTGGCTCGCCGACGCAGTGCACGACGGCTCGCCGCTCGTGATGGTGCACACCGTGCTGCGCGACCTCGTGCCGCCGGGCAGCCTGAGCCTGACGCCGACCGATGCCGATGCGGGTTCGCACGGCGTGCTGATCGGCGACCCGCTGGCCAGCCTGGTGGCGGCGCGGCGCGTGGCGCAGGTCGTGCATCGGCGGCTGCGTTTGCAGCAGGGCACGGCGACAGCCGCCAATGCGGCGCTGATGACCGCGGCCGCGCTGCGCTGGCTGCCACCGATCGGCACCGCGCTGCTGCACCACGGCTTCGCCCTGTTGCTGCTGCTGGACAGCCTGCGCATCGAATCGCTCGAAGCAGCGCCCGATGGCCCCGCCGCGGCGTCGCGACGGCCTGCAGAGATCAAGCGTCGGCCTCGAGCCGGCACACCCGATACCCTGAGGAGTGAACAAGCATGAAGATCGAAGAAGTCGCCCGTCCGGGCATGTTGGCACTGGGCATCGTGGGCATCGCAGCCACGGCATTGCTCGGCTTCGCCGCCGGTGTCGCGGTGGCACGCGACCCTGACGTCCTGCGCCGCACGGCGCGCCGTCTCGCACGCGGCCTCGAACGCGCCACGCTGATGGCCGCGCAGGCCCGCGAGCATGTCGGCGACCTCTGGGCCGAAGCACGCGAGGAGGCGCTCGCCGAAGTCGATGCGGCCGACTTCGAACGCGCTGCCGAGCGCGCCGCGAAGGCAGCGCCGACCGCCGCCGCGGCTGCCGCACCGAAGAAGGCGCCGCGCAAGCGTGCGAGCGGTCCCCGCAAGCCGCGCGCGTCGACCACGGCGGCGACGGCAGCCGCCGCCAAGGATGCTGCGGCTCAGGCGTGAACCGCGGCTGCCCCGGCTTTCAGTGCTCGGTGGCCGGCGGCCGCTGATCGACTGCGCGCTCGGCGGCCAGCCAGTCGTCGAGTTCCTGGCCCGGCACGAAGCCGCGCGACTGGGCCATGAAGAACGCCGCTTCGGCAATCATCGCCTGACGTTGCGGCTGGACTGAGGCTCCGGAAGGTTCGAGAGGCAAGTCCACCTCGGCGCTCGGCGGCATGGCGCGCGGGGGGGTGGTGTCTTGCTTGGATGCAGACGTGGTCATGGCGGTGTCTCCTTGGGATGGGACGCCCAAGGTACCCTCGGCACATGTCAGGATGGCGACACCGTGCAAGGCGAAGCGACAGCACGGCTCGGCGCACTCAAGCACATCGGCAGCGGGCCGATGCCCATGGCTGTCATGGCGACGTCACCGCCACCGCCTAGCGTCGGCTGGTCGTGAGGGCCTTGCCCATCACGGCAACACCCACACACCCTACCCGAGGAAATCCCATGCGCCGAACACTGTTGACGATGACACTGGCCACGCTGACCGGCCTGCTGCCCGGCTGGGCACTGGCCGACCGCGACGACGACGATCGTCGAGGCTCCGGCAAGAGCCAGAGCGTCCAACTGGGCCCCCGCCCCTACTTCCTGGTCAACGACATGATCGACAGCCCGCTCAAGCAGCGGCTGCTCGCGTGCACCAGCCGCGAGTCGTTCAAGCGCACGGAGTTCTCGATCGGGCACCGCGGCGCAGCGCTGCAGTTCCCCGAGCACACCAAGGAGTCCTACGAGGCGGCCGCACGCATGGGCGCCGGCATCGTCGAATGCGATGTCACCTTCACGAAGGACAAGGAACTCGTGTGCCGGCATGCCCAGAACGACCTGCACACGACGACCAACATCCTGGCCACACCTTTGGCTGAGAAGTGCATCAAGCCGTTCACGCCGGCGACCTTCGACGCCAATGGCAAGCGCCTGACGGCGGCGAGCGCCGAGTGCCGCGCGAGCGAGATCACGCTGGCCGAGTTCAGGACCCTGCGCGGCAAGATGGACGCATCCAACCCGAATGCGCGTACCGTGGCCGAATACCTGGGCGGTACCGCCAACTTCCGCACCGACCTCTACTCGGGCCCGAGCAGCGGCACCTTGCTGACGCACAAGGAGAGCATCGAGCTCTTCAAGCAGCTCGGCGTCAAGATGACGCCGGAGCTGAAGAGCCCCAGCGTGACGATGCCCTTCGACGGCTTTTCGCAGCAGGCCTATGCGCAGAAGATGATCGACGAGTACAAGCAGGCCGGCGTGCCGGCGCGCCACGTCTGGCCGCAGTCGTTCGACAAGAACGACGTGCTGTACTGGGTGCACAACGAGCCCGCCTTCGGTCGCCAGGCCGTCTACCTCGACGACGCCAATACCGTGGCCGACCTGCCCGGCGCCGCCGAACTGGCCGGCTATCGCGCGCAGGGCATACGCATCGTCGCGCCGCCGACGTTTGCACTGCTGAGCGCCGATGCCAACGGCAACATCCTGCCTTCGCAGTACGCCATCAACGCCAAGCAGGCCGGCCTGGACATCATCACCTGGACCCTGGAGCGCTCCGGCATCCTGGCCGACGGCAACAATGGCTTCTACTACCAGAGCTTCGACAGCGCCGTCACGCGTGAAGGCGACATGATGCGGGTGCTGGACGTGCTGGCCAAGGACGTCGGCATCCTGGGCATCTTCACCGACTGGCCAGCGACGGTGACGTTCTACGCCAATTGCATGGGCCTGAAGTAGCCGGCCGCGGATCACCTGGGGCGTGGTCTTGCCGACGGCCGGAACACCAGCGGCTCAGGTGGTCACCAAGAGCGGCCCGTGGCGGTCACGCAACCACGGCCCTGCCATCGCCAGCGCCACGATCGGGCGCGGACAGCAGATCTGTGCAGCTGTCACCGAATTGACACAAAGCCCCTCAGACTGGGGTGAAGGAAGGCCGTCGATGAAGCCGAAGAGAGAGTCCGGCCCCGGTGAAGAGTGGGACACCGCGGCCTGCGAAGGCCTGATGCGTGAGCTCTGGGCCCTGCGCAAGTCGATGCTCGACAACCAGGCGCGCGTCGAGCCCTGGCTGCGCCAGGCCGATGCGTCGCATGCGGCAAGTGCAGTGAACCTGGCCCACTACCTGGCGCTGCGGCGCCATGACCTCCGGCACCTGCAGGAGCGGCTGGCCCGCATGGGCCTGTCGTCGCTGGGACGTGCCGAGACACATGTCATGGCCAATCTGGACAAGGTGCTGGGCATCCTGCACCGCCTGACAGGCCGGCCCTGGTCTGCGCTTTCGCACGAGGAGCCCACCGGCTTCAACAGCGGCCCGGAACGGCTCGAACGTCATGCCCAGGCACTCTTCGGCAAGGCGCCGAAGGAACGCGGGGTGCGCATCATGGTCACCTTGCCCAGCGCCGCTTCGCACGATGACAACCTCGTCAACGACCTGGTGGCGGCAGGCATGGACATCGCCCGCATCAACTGCGCGCACGACGGGGCTGCCGAGTGGGCGGCCATGGCGCGCAGCGTGCGCCGCGCCGCACGCAAGTTCGAGCGACCTGTGCGTGTGCTGATGGATCTGGGAGGCCCCAAGTTGCGCACCGGCGCCATCGCCGGCAGCCAGGACGTTGTCAAACTCAAGCCGGCCAAGGACGCGCTCGGGCGCGTCACCGCACCGGCCCGCCTGGGGTTGCGGCCGCATGGATCGGCAGCCGAGGTTTCCGGCGCCGACGCCTGCGTCGGCGTGGATGGGGCCTGGCTGGCTGAACTGGATGATGGCGCACGGATCGACCTGGCCGACGCTCGCCAGGCCCAGCGGCACCTGACGGTGCTGGAATGCCAGGCCGGCGGCGTACTGGTCGAATGCCGGCAGACGGCCTACATCACCACGGACACGGTGCTGTGCCAGCGACGCAAGCGCCAGGACGACAGGCAGACACGCATCACCGAGATACCGGCCCGCTCCGGTGCCCTGCTGCTGCATCGCGGCGACATGCTGAACGTGCTGCCCGACGGCTTGGGCCACGGCCCATTGGCCGCGCACAAGGGCCGGCACGCCGAACCCGCGGCGATCGCCTGCACGCTGCCCGAAGCACTCACGCAGGTGCGCAAAGGCGAGCGGATCTGGTTCGATGACGGACGCATCGGCGGTATCGTGCGCCGCCAGGCCGGGGGGCGACTGGAGGTCGAGATCACCCATGCGCGCGATGACGGCGAAAAGCTGCTCGCCGACAAGGGCATCAACCTCCCCGACACCCGGCTCGAACTGCCGGCGCTGACCATGAAAGACCTCGACGACCTCGAAGTGGTCGCGCAGTGCGCGGACATGGTGGGCCTGTCGTTTGCCCAATCGGCCGCCGATGTCGGCCTGCTGCGCCAGCGTCTGGTGAACCTGGATGCTGCCCATCTGGGCCTGGTCATCAAGATCGAGACTCGACGCGGCTTCGAGCACCTGCCGGAGATGCTGCTGGCCGCCATGGCCAGCCCGGCAACGGGCGTGATGATCGCGCGCGGCGACCTGGCGGTCGAATGCGGCTACGAACGGCTGGCGGAGATCCAGGAAGAGATCCTCTGGGCCTGCGAGGCGGCACACGTGCCGGTCGTATGGGCCACTCAGGTGCTGGAGACACTGGCCAAGACCGGTCTGCCCTCGCGCGCCGAGATCACCGATGCCGCGATGTCCGAGCGGGCCGAGTGCGTGATGCTGAACAAGGGCCCGCACATCCTGGACGCCATCCGCACGCTGGACGACATCCTGCGGCGCATGCAGTCCCATCAGTCCAAGAAGCGCCCCCTGCTGCGCGCGCTGAAGGCGTGGGCGTCGCTGCCGGAGCCCGGGGTCGAGGTGACGGCACACCACCCGTCCGAAGCTCGCATACCCAGTGAAACGGCTGCGCGCCGGGATCACCACGATCTCGCTGCCGGCCGCTGAAGACCGGCTCGGTCGCGCATGCGGCGTCGCTTCAGCGTGTCGCGGCCACCCGATCCATCAGGCGCGCCAGCTCATCCAACGCTGCAGCATCGCTGGCCGGCTGCCACTCGGCCACCTTGGCGCGGTCGTCCCACAGGCGCAGGCGCATGGCATCCAGCGCGTGGCGCCGAGTCTCGAAGTGCGCGCGCTCTCATCGGCAGCAGTCTGCCCCCCGCCCATGACAGCGCGGCGACACGCACACTGCCGCAAGCGTCACAAGGCCGTCATGAGGCCGACCTACCCTACGGCGCATGTCCAGCCCCAACGCACCCGCAGTGCGCGTGAAGCACGCCCGCAAGACCTTCAACGGCACGTGCCGCGCTTTGGGCGGTGTGTCCTTCGACGTGAGGCCTGGCGAGCGCGTGGCCTTGCTGGGTGCATCGGGCTCGGGCAAGTCGACCTTGCTGCGTACGCTGTGCGGCCTGGAGACATTGGACAGCGGCGAAGGCGGTATCGAGGTCTTCGGCCAGCCGCTGCAAACGTCGGGCCGCATCTTGCCTGGCATCCGCACGCTGCGGCGCCAGGTGGGCATCATTTTCCAGCAGTTCAACCTGGTCGGCCGGCTGCCGGTGCTGACCAACGTGCTCACCGGTCTGGCCGCCGAGCTGCCGCTGTGGCGCGCCACGCTCGGGCGCTTCAGTCCCCAGGAGCAGGCGCGGGCGCTCGATGCGCTGGTGGCCATGGGGCTGGGCGAGCAGGCCTTCCAACGCGCCAGCACGCTGTCGGGCGGGCAGCAGCAACGCGCGGCCATCGCCCGCGCCCTGGTGCAGGGCGCCAGGCTGCTGCTGGCCGACGAACCGGTGGCATCGCTCGACCCTGAATCCACGCGCCGCGTGATGGAACTGCTGACCGCGCTCAACCGCGAGCAGGGACTGACGTTGATCGTGAGCCTGCACCACGTGGGCCTGGCGCAGCGTTATTGCGAACGCGTGGTGGCCCTGCGTGCCGGGGCGCTCGTGTTCGACGGTCCGGTGAGCGCGCTGACGCCACCGTTCCTGCGCGACCTCTACGGTACTGCCGCCGACGAGTTGTTGGTCGACGACTTGCCTGCGCCGGAGCCGCTGTCCGAGCCGAGACCCGCCTACGCACGCCTGGCCGCGGCGGCGTAGTTTCACGCCCCGCCGCCGCAGCCCCCATCACAACCCAAGGAGCATGTCATGCCCAGCCTCGCCCGCCATCTGTTCACTGCCGCTGCCATCGGCCTGGCCTGCACCTTCGTGCAGGCGCAGGAGATCAACTTCGGCATCATCGCCACCGACTCTGCCAGCACCCAGCGCGAGCGCTGGGAGCCCTTCTTCCGCGACATGGAGAAGAAGACCGGCCTGACCATCAAGTCCTTCTACGCCCCCGACTACGCCGGCGTCATCGAAGCCATGCGCTTCAACAAGGTGCAGGTGGCCTGGTACGGCAACAAGGCGGCGATGGAAGCGGTCGACCGTGCCAACGGCGAGATCTTCGCCCAGGTGATGTACGCCGACGGCAGCTTCGGCTACCACGGCCTGCTCATCGCGCACAAAGACAGTCCGTACAACACGCTGGACGACGTGCTGAAGAACAGCAAGAACATCAACTTCAGCATCGGCGACCCCAACTCGACCTCGGGCTTCCTGGTGCCGACGTTCTACGTCTTCGCCCAGAACCAGGTCGACCACCGCACCGCCTTCAAGACCGTGCGCAACGCGAGCCACGGCGCCAACCTGCAGGCCGTGCTGGCCAGGCAGGTGGACGTGGCCACCAACAACACCGAGGACATGGGCAAGCTCGAATCCAGCAAGCCCGAACTCTTCAAGCAGATCAAGGTGCTGTGGCGCAGCCCGCTGATCCCCAGCGACCCGTTCGTCTACCGCAAGGACCTGGACCCGGCCATCAAGGCCAAGGTCAAGAGCTTCGTGCTCGGCTATGCCAAGACCGACCCGCAGGAGAAGGCCATCCTCAAGGTCATCTACAACTACGGCGGCTTCCGCGACAGCAACAACGACCAGCTGATCCCTATCCGCCAGCTCGAGCTGTTCCGTGACCGCGCCAAGGCCGCCGCCGACGACAAGCTGGCCGCCGACGAAAAGACCAAGGTGCTGGCCGAGATCGACCGCAAGCTGGCAGCGCTGAGCAAGTGACCTCTCTGGGCGCCCTGCCGGCGGAGCCGTCGGCCGCGTCGCTGGCACGGCTGCGCCGCCGTGCTGACGACGAGCGGCCGGGCTGGCTCCATTACGCCGCCTGGGCGCTGGCAGTGGCGGTGCTGGCCTGGGCCTGGCGCGGGGCCGAGATCCGGCCGCTGGACCTGATCAGGGACTCCGCCAACATCGGCACTTACGCCAGCGACTTTTTCCCGCCCGACTTCCGCGACTGGCGCATCTACGCCAAGGAGATGGTGATCACGGTGCACATCGCGCTGTGGGGCACGGTGCTCGCCGTGCTGGCCGCGGTGCCGATGGGGCTGCTGTGCAGCAGCAACATCGCGCCACCCTGGGTCCACCAGCCGGTGCGCCGCCTGATGGACGCCTGCCGCGCCATCAACGAGATGGTGTTCGCGATGCTCTTCATCGTGGCCGTCGGACTGGGCCCGTTTGCCGGCGTGCTGGCGCTGGCGGTGCACACCACGGGCACGCTGGCCAAGCTGTTCTCCGAAGCCGCGGAAGCGATCGACCCGCGCCCGGTCGAAGGCATCCGCGCCACCGGCGCCCACAAGCTGGTGGAAATCGTCTACGGCGTCGTCCCGCAGGTGATGCCGCTGTGGTTGAGCTTCACGCTCTACCGGTTCGAGAGCAATGTGCGCTCGGCGAGTGTGGTGGGCATGGTCGGTGCGGGCGGCATCGGCGTCGTGCTGTTCGAGGTCATCCGCAGTTTTCAGTACGCCCAGACCTGCGCCGTGCTCATCATCCTGGCGCTCAGCGTGACGCTGATCGACATGCTGTCGGCGACCCTGCGCAAGCGCTTCATCTGATGAAGAGCGCGTTTGCCTGGCACATGCCCGTCGAGCTGCGCTTTGGCGCCGGCTGCAGCGCCGAGCTGAGCCGTGAGCTGGGCGCGCGCAGCGCCGTCGTGCTGGCCTTCGAGCACGCCACCGCGCTAGGGCTGGATCTGCCATGGCTCGCCGCACTCGGCGATCGTCTGCTGGACTGGGTGCCGGTGGCCGACGGCCTGTCCAGCATCGCGCGGGCGCGCGTGCTGGCCGGTCGGGTTTGGCCGCTGTTGGCCGCGCGGCCGGGTTGCGTGATCGTGGCCGTGGGTGGCGGCACCACGCTGGACCTGGCCAAGGTGCTGCGCTGCCGGCCGGCCGATGGCCGTTTCGACAGCCTGGCCGCGGCGCTGCGTGGCAGCGCACCCTGGCCGGCGCTGGACCTGGCCCCGTTGTGGCTGCTGCCCACCACGGCCGGCACGGGCAGCGAGGTCACGCGCTGGGCCACGGTGTGGGACACCGAGGCCGAACCCGCCGTCAAGCGTTCGCTGGACGAGCCCTGGGGCTACGCGCAGCGCGCCTACATCGACCCCGCGCTCACGCTGAGCTGCCCCGCGGCCGTCACCCGCGACACCGCGCTGGACACCCTGGCCCATGCGCTGGAGGCGCTGTGGAACCGTCACGCCAACCCGATGAGCGACCGCCTGGCGGTGTCGGCCGCGCGGCGCGTGCTGGCCACCCTGCCGACCTGTCTGCGCCAGCCGCACGAACTGTCGCTGCGCACCGAACTGTCGCTGGCCGCGCTGGAAGCGGGCCTGGCGTTTTCGCAGACGCGCACGGCACTGGCACACGCGTTGTCGTACGCGGTGACGCTGGAGCAGGATGTGCCGCACGGGCTGGCCTGTGCGATCTGGCTGCCGACCGCCTGGCAACTGGCGCTGGGCCATGACGCACGCGTCGACGCCCGGCTGTCGGAAGTGTTTGCGATCGACGCTCGTCAGGGCCGCATCCGCTTGCAGGCCTGGCTGAAGGATCTTGGCGTCGATGCGAAACCGCAGGCCTTCGGCATCGGGGACGCAGACGCCCGCGTGCAGGCGGCGCTGACCAGCCCGCGCGGGCGCAACTTCGTCGGTGCGCTGAACACGGCATGAGCGACGGCAGTGACCTCATCGTCGTCGGCGCCGGCATCGTCGGGTTGGCCCACGCCTACGCCGCCGCCAGACGTGGCCTGCGTGTGACCGTGGTCGAGCGTGACCATCGCTGCGTCGGGGCGTCGATCCGCAATTTCGGCTTCGTCACCGTCAGCGGCCAACCCGCGGGCGACACCTGGCGCCGTGCCCGTGCCAGCCGCGACATCTGGGCCGAGGTGGCGCCGCAGGCCGGCATCACGATCGAACAACGCGGCCTTTGGGTGGCGGCGCAGCGGCCGCAGGCGGTGGCGGTGCTGCAAGCCTTCATGAAGACCGAGATGGCCGAGGGCAATGAACTCCATGACGCACGAGAGGCCGCCGCCCGCGCGCCCATGCTGCGTCTGGAGCGCGCCGGCGCAGCGATGTACTCGCCGCACGAACTGCGCGTGGAGTCGCGGCTGGCCATTCCCCAACTGGCCGCCTGGCTGGCCATGCGGCACGGCGTGCGCTTTCATTACGGCGAGGCCGTGCTCGAGGTGCAGGCCCCGCGCGTGCGCACCTCACGCCGCGACCTGCACGCTGAACGCGTCGTTCTGTGCCCGGGCACTGAACTCAATGGCCTGGGCAGCGGGGCGCTGGCGCCGCATGCCCTGCAGCTGACACGTCTGCAGATGCTGCGCGTGCGTCCCGAGCTGGGCTTTGTGCTCCCGGCCGCGGTGATGGGCGACCTGAGCCTGGTGCGCTACGGCGGCTACGCCGCGCTGCCCGAGGCTGCGGCGCTGTTGGCGCGGCTGCAGGAAGAAGAAGCGGCCAGCCTGCTGGCCGGCATCCACCTGATCGTGGTCCAGAGCGCCGACGGCACGCTGGTGGTCGGCGATTCGCACCACGACTCCGCCACGCCGGAGCCCTTTGCCGACGAGGCGGTGGACCGCCTGATCCTGCGCCACTTGCACGAGACCCTGGCGTTGGCGCAGTGCGAGGTGGTCGAACGCTGGACCGGCGTCTACCCCACGGGCGCGGCCACGGACTGCGTGATCGAAGCCCCCGACAGCGCCACACGTGTCGTCGTCGTCACCAGCGGCACCGGCGCCAGCACCGCATTCGGTATTGCAGAGGAGGTTTTCCATGACTGGTAGTCACGAACTCGCCGCCGTCGTCTTCGACTGGGCAGGCACCGTGGTCGACTTCGGCAGCCATGCACCGATGGGCGCGTTCGTCGAACTCTTCCAGAGCCAGGGCGTGCAGATCGGCATTGCCGAGGCGCGTGTGCCGATGGGCCTGCCCAAGTGGGACCACATCCGGGCCCTGGGCCACCTGCCGCGTGTGGCCGATGCGTGGTTCAGCGCGCGGGGGCGCGTTTTCACCGACGCCGACGTGGACCGCCTCTACGCCCTGTTCACGCCGATGAACATGGCCGCGGTGCCGCAGCACGCCGAGCTGATCGCCGGCGTTCCCGATCTGATGCGGACACTGCGCGGGCACGGCCTCAAGATCGGCTCCACCACCGGCTACAACCGCGACATCATGGCCGTGTTGGCGCCACTGGCGGCGCGCCAGGGTTTCGAGCCCGACAACCTGGTCTGCGCCGGCGATGTTCCCGAGAACCGACCCTCGCCTTTGGGCATGTACCGCTGCTTCATCGACCTGGGCGTGTGGCCCGCGCACCGTGTCGTCAAGGTCGACGATACCGTTCCCGGCCTGATGGAAGGCCGCAACGCAGGCTGCTGGACCGTGGCCGTGGTGGCCAGTGGCAATGAGATGGGGTTGACCCGTGACGAGTGGCAGGCCCTGTCCGGCACTGAACAAGGCACACGACGTTCCACTGCCAGCGCGCGCCTGGCCGTGGCACAGCCGGACTACGGTGTGGACACCGTGGCCGAGCTGCCCGCGGTGCTGGACGACATCGAGCGGCGCCTGGCCGAAGGCGAGCGGCCGGGTGTTTGAACCGGCAAGCCCGTGTCAGGCTGCGGCAGCAGCGGCCAGCCTTTCGGCCCAGCGCCGGGCCTGCGCAGCCTCGCTGGCCTCGACCATGACGCGCAGCACCGGCTCGGTGCCCGAGGCGCGGATCAACACCCGCCCGTGGTCGCCCAGTTCGCGTTCGGCCCGCTCGCGTTCGCCGGCCAATTCCGCATTGGCCGTCCAGTCGGCGCCTTCGCGCAGGCGCACGTTGAGCAGCGTCTGCGGGAACAGCGTCACCGCCTCAAGCAGCGCCGCCAACGTGCGCCCGCTGCGCTTGACGGCTTGCAGGATCTGCAGCGCGCTGACGATGCCGTCGCCGGTGGTGTGGCGGTCCAGCGCCAGCAGGTGGCCCGAACCTTCCCCGCCGAGCTGCCAGCCGCGCGCCGACAGCTCTTCCAGCACGTAGCGATCGCCGACCTTGGCGCGCACCAGGCTGATGCCGATGCGGGCCAGCGCCAGTTCGACCGCCATATTGGTCATCAAGGTGCCCACGACCCCCGGCACCGTGCCGCGCTGGGCGATGCGGTCGGCGGCCATCACGTAGAGCAACTCGTCGCCGTTGTACAGCCGCCCTTGCGCATCGACCATCTGCAGCCGGTCGGCGTCGCCGTCGAGTGCGATGCCGTAGTCGGCGCGGTGCTCGGCCACCGCGTCGACCAGGGCTTGCGGGGCCGTGGCGCCGACGCGGTCGTTGATGTTGAGCCCGTCGGGGCTGCAGCCGATGGTCACCACCGCCGCACCGAGCTCGTGGAAGACGTCGGGCGCCACGTGGTAGGCGGCGCCGTGGGCGGCGTCGATGACGAGTTTCATGCCGCGCAGCGACAGGCTGTGCGGCACCGTGCTCTTGCAGAACTCGATGTAGCGCCCGCCCGCGTCTTCCAGCCGCCGGGCCTTGCCCAGGCCGGCCGAGTCCACCCAGTGCGGTGGCTGCAGCAGCATCGCTTCGACCTCGCGCTCCCAGTCGTCGGGCAACTTCTCGCCGCGCGCCGAGAAGAACTTGACGCCGTTGTCGGCAAACGGGTTGTGCGAGGCACTGATGACCACGCCCAGGTCCAGCCGCAGCGCGCGTGTGAGGTAGGCCACGCCGGGGGTGGGCAGCGGGCCGCTGAGCAACACGTCGGCACCGGCCGAGGCAAAGCCGGCCTCCAGCGAAGACTCCAGCATGTAACCCGAGATGCGCGTGTCCTTGCCGATCAGCACCGTCGGCCGCTGCGCGGTGCCACGCAGCACGCGGCCGACGGCATGGCCCAGGCGCAGCATGAAGTCGGGCGTGATCGGGTCCCGGCCGACGGTGCCGCGGATGCCATCGGTGCCGAAATAGGTTCTTGTCATCTGTGTTTCCTCTGCCCTGGATTGTCCAACGCCCTGCTACCCGCCGCGGCAGCCCGGCCGGAACGATGTGAGCAATTGTTGTGGTCCCTAGTCCGGCACACGGCCCGACTCGGCGGCCTGCCAGACCTTCAGCGCATCGACGGTGGCGGCGACGTCGTGCACGCGCACGATGTGCGCCCCGCGATGCACCGCCGCCAGCGCCGCCGCCACGCTGGCGGCCAGCCGTTCACCCACCGGCCGCCCGGTCAGCCGGCCCAGCGTGCTCTTGCGCGACCAGCCCACCAGCAGCGGCAAGCCCAGGTCCAGCAGTTCGTGCTGCCGCGACAGCAGGCTGAGGTTGTGATCATCGGTCTTGGCGAAGCCGATGCCCGGGTCGACGGCGATGCATTCGCGTGCGATGCCGGCGGCGACGACCTCCTGCACCCGCTCACGCAGGAAGTCACGTACCTCGACCACGACGTCTTCATACACGGCTTGGGACTGCATGGTGGCCGGCTCGCCCTTCATGTGCATCAGGCACACGCCGGCACGCGGGTGTGCGACCACGGCCTGCAGCGCACCCGGCCGGCGTAGCGCGCGCACGTCGTTGACGATATCCACGCCCAGCGCCAGCGCCTCCTGCATCACTGCGGGCTCGCTGGTGTCCACCGACACCGGCACGCCCAGCCCGACAGCACCTCGCAGCACGGGCAGCACGCGCACCAGCTCTTCCTGCGCGGTGGGTGCGCGGGCGCCGGGCCGCGTCGATTCGCCGCCGATGTCCAGCAGGTCGGCGCCCTGCTCCAGCAGCGCCTCGCAATGCGCCAGCGCCGCCGCGGCACTGGCATGCAGGCCCTGGTCGGAGAAGGAGTCGGGCGTGACATTGACGATGCCCATCACGCGCGGCCGGCCGAGGTCGATGACGTAGCGGGCCGTCTGCCAGTGCATGGGCAGCCTCCAAGTGGAAGCGGGGCCGAAGCCCCGCTGCTGTCGTTTGCCGTCGTGTCGCTCAGAGGTTGAGAGGCAATCCCATGCGCCCGCGCAGGGGTGGCCAAGGGCCCTGAGCAAGGCGCAACGCGCCGCCCGCACTGGCGTGCGGGCAAGCGGTGCAACGCCGCGCAGGGCCCTTGGGTACCCCTGCCCTACGGGTAAGCCCCCAGAACAGCCGCACTCCGCGTTGCAAATGCTCGCCGGGGCTGAGCCGGACGGCAGGGCCCGCCTGCGCGGGGCCTGCCGCCTGCGAAGGCC
>JAUXVE010000110.1 GCA_030680415.1 Rubrivivax sp. | reverse complement strand
GATAATGGAAGTAATATCTGCTGCTGATCATGTTAATTGGAAAATCCCGGAACTGGTATTGATTAGAGTGGCTTCCGGGACCTTCGCACTACTTTTTGACGGCGAGCCGAGTGGTAGCTGAGCTTGGGGGCTAATCAGCTTCCGCCTAGACAGAACGGCTTTGTGAATTCAGGCTACCCGTGCCCTGCAAGACCGTTGGTAGCACGCCGGGGGCGTGCCGAGCTACACCAATGCACCGGACCAGTGGTCGGTCAGGTCGTTGCGAATTTGCGAGGAGACGGGCCATGAAGGAATCTAGCACTCTGTACACCGGATTGGATGTTCACAAGGACAGCGTCGGCATCGCCACGGCGGACACCGGTCGAAACAGCGAGGATCGACGCGTTGGCAGCCTCGGCGGCGATCTCGCCGTGCTGGACTAGGCGCCGCGCAGGCTGACCAGCACGGCGCAGCGGTTGCACGTCGTTTTCCGAAGCCGGCCGCTCCGGTTTCGTGATTTGGCGGCATCTGCGTACCCAGGGCATCGATTGCCAAGTCGTGGCACCTGACCGATCCCCAAGCGATCGGGGGGTAGCTCCGCACCTACGGATCTGTGAGGGGGAGAATCAAGCAATTGGCTTCCCTGCCTTGTTAACTACGGTCGAATGCGCCCTGTCCCGGACTGTGCGAGGATGCCAATGAGTCCCATGGCAAACAGCCATGCGATCACAGCCAGGAAGTCAAGACTGAACCGGAGCGCCTTGGCGTGCAGTTTGCGAACCTGGAACGCCAGCTTCGTGCCAATCCACCAGCCGAATAGTGCGAAGGCGCCGGCCGCAAGGCCTGCGCCAATGGCGCCAGCGATGGCCGCTCCGATGTGGCGACCTGCCATGCCACCGGCGAATACTGCAAAGAGAGCAGGCAGTAGCCGCGGCTTCCACGGCTTCCTCGGATTTCGGCGGCGGGCTTGAGTCGCTGGTCCAAGGGCACTACAGGGTTGGCGGGGTCGATGCCGCGCGCCCGCAAGATCGCCTCGGCAACTGGACGTGCCTCCTCGCTGAACATTCCCTTCTTCAGTCGTTCAATGATTTCGTGCTCCTCCATCTGTTCAATGGCCGAGCGGAAGGGGGATTCGTTTTGCATTTGGTGGACGCGTGGTAGGGAGGAGCAGCGTGATTTTTGAGGCCAACGTAGAGCTAACCTGCGCCTTGTGGCAAGCTGCGCGAACCCGGTCGGCTGCTTCGTGGCCGGCTTGACCTGCACCGGCTTGCCCGCAGCGGTCAGCCATCCGGCCTTGCGCAGCGCGGCGTTGAGCTTGGCGATCTCGGCCTTGTCGGCTTCGAGCGTGGCGGCCGTGGCTGGCTTGACCTTGGGGATCAGGACGAACCCGCCGCCGACCTCGGCCGGCTCGACCTTGGCCTGGACCTTGTTCTGCGTCGCCCAGACGAGCGCAGCGCCGGCCGTGCGGAACGACTCGGCTACCGGGGCTTGGGCGAGGTCGGCTTGATCTTCGGCGGGTCGATCAGCTTGAACCGCTCCAGCGTCACCTGCTGCGCCTTCGGCAGCGGGTCGCCCTTGAACATCGCCTCCAGCAGGCTTGCCCCTTCGGGCGTCTTCCAGGCTTTGCGCGCTTCGGGTGTCATCGAACCTCTCCAGGATTTGCCAGGAGTTTGCGCCCAATGCCGCCCAGCCGGAAGCCGTGAACGTATTCAGAAGAGACGAACAAAATGGCATCCTCGACAGCTCAGTGGCGCCAACGACGCGAAGGGAGGCAAACTACTGAGCCGGTAGGTCCGGCGTTGGAGTGGATCGTGTTCGACTGGAAGAAGCGACCGCCAGGGTCTACGCTGGTGGACCTCGACGGAATGCCTGTCGTCATGCTGACAAGCCCGGGAGCCTGCGTTTCGACGAAGACCGGCGTCGATGTCCCGTCCGGCCGCGTGCTTGCAGACGGCATCGAAGTGTCCGAAGAGGAATTTGCCGCTCTCGTGGCTTCGCCGCGGCGCAGCTTGCGAGCCAATCCGTAAAGCTGCCCAGCCTGCCCACGAAGCCGATTCACAGCCGGGATTCGAGGTGGGCAGATGCTGCGCACGAGGGGCAGCGCGCCCCGACCGGGGGAACAACTGGGGGAACAACATTGATCCGACCATGCACGGAGCTTGAATCCATGCGGGTTATCTGGCAATGTTCAAGCCCCGCCGGGCCATCGCCAGCGGTGCTGGCCGTGTCGTGCACCACGCGTCGAGAGCGTGGCACGCTCAAACCACGCCCGCGATCCGCCCTTCGACATCGCGCAGCGTTTCGCCACGCACCTCGACTCGCGGCTGTGCGTTGAGCTCACGCAGCCGCAGCAGTTCACGAACGATGGCCGGTGCGAAGCCGCGGCGGCCACCGCGGCGGTCCTCGAGCAGATCCTCCAGGACCTGGGTGCTCAGCACCGCGTCGTGCCAGCACCAGGCGATGCGGTTGGCCAGGCGGGGGTGCGCGATGCATAGCTGTCGCGGGCGCCGTCGCGGCGGCAGTCGGCGCAGCCAGTGCCGCGCCGTGTCGCTGAGCACCTGGTCGCAGTCGCGTTCCGGGCGCCGTGCGCGCACCCAGAATTCGCGCACTGCCGCCGCCGCCTCGTCGGCCACGGATTGCGGTTGTTTCAGCACCTCGAGCATGGTCGCCCCTTCGTCGCAAGCGGCCCGGCCGCCATGGGGGTTTCGGCAGCTCGGCCGCCGGACTGAAGGCCTCGCTCGGGCGCCGGGGTGTCAATCCGCCGGCGCGCGCAGCGCCCGGCTCAGCATCACCACCGGGATCAGCCCCACCGCCACGATGGCCAGCGACGGCAGCGCCGCTTCGGCCAGGCGTTCGTCGCGGGCGAAGTTGTAGGCCACCACGGCCAGCGTGTCGCTGCCGAAAGGGCGCAGCACCAGCGTCGCAGGCAGTTCCTTCATGACGTCGACGAAGACCAGCAGCGCCGCCGCCAGCGCCGAGCGCTTGAGCAAGGGCAAGTGCAGTTCGGTGAACAGGCGCCGCGGTGAGCTGCCCAGCATGCGCGCCGTTTCGTCGATCGACACCGGCAGCCGCGCATAGCCGGCTTCCACCGACTGCAGCGCGACGGCCGAGAAGCGCACCAGGTAGGCATAGAGCAGGCCGAACAGCGTGCCGGTGACCAGCGCCGCAGCGCCCAGCTGCGGCCAGCGTTCCTGCAGCCAGCCCACGGGCAGCAGGATGCCGACCGCGATCACCGCGCCCGGTATGGCGTAGCCGAGCGACAGCACGCGCGCCGCCGGCTGCAGCAGGCCGCCCTTGCGCTGGCGCAGCGCGAAACCCAGTGCCAGCGCCAAGCCCGTGGCCACCGCCGCGGCCAGCCCGGCGAGCTTGAAGCTGGACCAGGCCCAGGCGGCAAACCGCGCCAGCGGCAGGCCGAATTCCGAATGCGCCGCCTCCTGCCACAGCATCTGCGCCAGCCAGCCCACCGGCAGCACGAAGCCCAGCAGCACCGGCAGCGCGCACAGTGACCACGCGAGCGCGGCCCCGGCGCCGCGCAAGACCAGCGGCCGGGCCTCGGCCGACTGCGCCGAGCCGCCACGGCTGGCCGCAAAACGCATGCGGCGCTGCGCCGTGCGCTCGGCCATCAGCAACGCCGCCACCACCACCAGCAGCACGGCAGCCAGTTGCGCCGCGGCGATGCGGTCGTTGAGCACCAGCCAGGCCTTGTAGATGCCGGTGCTGAAGGTGGCGAGGCCGAAATACGCGCCCACGCCGTAGTCGGCCAGCGTTTCCATCAGCGCCAGTGCAGCACCGGCGGCAATGGCCGGGCGCGCCATCGGCAGCGCCACCTCGAGCACCCGGCGGCGCATCGGCGCGCCCAGCAGGCGCGCAGCCTCCATCAGCCGCACCGCGCGGTCGCCCAGTGCGGCACGCGCCAACAGGTAGACGTAGGGATACAGGCACAACACGAACAGCACCACCGCTGCGGGCAGGCTGCGCACGTCGGGCCACAGCGGCTGGCGGCGGCCGAGCAATTCGCGCAGCCCGGCATGCAGCGGGCTGCTGTACTGCAGCGCGTCGGTCCAGGCGTAGGCCAGCACGTAGGCCGGCATCGCCAGCGGCAGCAGCAGCGCCCACTCGAAGACGCGCCGGCCGGGAAACTCGAACAGCGTCACCGCCGCCGCCGTGGCCGAGCCCAGCACGACGACGCCCACGCCGACACCGCCCGCCAGCAGCGCCGTCTGCAGCGCATATTCGGGCAGCACGGTGTCGAGCTGGTGGCGCAGCACGGCCAGCGCCGCCGGGTCCAGCGTCAGCCAGGCGCCCAGCACGCCCAGCACCGGCAGCGCCAGCAGCAGGCAGACGGCGGTCAGCAGGTGGCGCATGGCACCAGCCGGAGGTGAAGGTCAGTAATGCGAACCATACTCATTTATTGGCGAGCGATTATCATCGACCCATGTTCCTGAGCCTCGAATCGGTGGCCGTGCGTTATGCCCGCTCCAGCGGCGGCCGTGCCGCGGTGGAGGGCGTGACGCTGGGGCTGGCGCCCGGCAAGATCGGCGTCCTGATCGGGCCCTCGGGCTGCGGCAAGACCTCGCTGCTGCGCGCCGTGGCCGGCCTGGAGCACTGCGCCGAAGGGCGTGTGACGATGGCCGGCGATACCCTGTCCGACGCCGCCACCGGCCTGCACCTGGCGCCCGAACGGCGCCGCATCGGCATGGTGTTCCAGGACTACGCGCTGTTCCCGCACCTGAGCGTGGCCGACAACGTGGCCTTCGGCGTCGCCGGGCTGGAGCGCGCGGCGCGCAGCCGGCGCGTGCAGCAGATGCTGGACCTGGTGGGTCTGGCGCACGCCGCCAGGCGCGCGCCGCACGAGCTCTCAGGCGGCCAGCAGCAGCGCGTGGCGCTGGCGCGCGCGCTGGCGCCTGCACCCAGGCTGCTGCTGTTGGACGAGCCCTTCTCCAGCCTCGACGTCGACCTGCGCGAACGCCTGGCGCAGGAGGTGCGGGTGATCCTGAAGGAAAGCGGCACCACCGCGCTGCTCGTCACCCACGACCAGCTCGAGGCCTTCGCCGTCGGCGACGTGATCGGCGTCATGCACAAGGGGCGGCTGGAGCAGTGGGACGACGCCTACACCCTGTACCACCGGCCGGCGACACGCTTCGTGGCGCATTTCATCGGCCACGGCGTGTTCGCGCCGGCACAGATCGTCGCCTGTGCCGGCGGCCCCTGCGTGCACACGCCTCTGGGTGAGCTGCACGATATCGCCGGCTGCCCACTGCCCGAGGCTTATCCCGACGGCGTATGCGACGTCCTGCTGCGCGCCGACGACATCGTGCACGACGACACCAGCCCGGTGCGCGCGATGATCGAGCGCAAGGCCTTCCGCGGCAGCGAATTCCTGCTCACGCTGCGGCTGGACAGCGGCGAACGCGTGCTGGCCCACGTGCCTTCACACCACGACCACGAGGTGGGCGAGTGGATCGGCATCCGCGCCGAGGTCGACCACGTCGTCACTTTTGCCCGCGCCGCCGACAAGGCGTGAGAGCTCGAGAGGCAGCGCTCGGGCCGGATGCCCAAATCCACACGCCCGCGGGGTGCAACTTTCCGCGCCCACCCGACTCGAAGGACGGGTGCGGTCCTATACTGACCGTTCGGTTTTTTCATGCTCCGCGAAAGGCGCGTCCAAGATGGGTGCCAAACTGAAGGTTGCCGGAATACTGGCCGTGGGCGTGGTGGCAGGGGCGCTTGCCACCATGCAACTGCAGGCCGTGGCGCGCAGCGCGCTGGCACCGCTGCCGCTGGAAGAGGTGCAGCAACTGGCCGCCGTCTTCGACCGCGTCAAGTCCGAGTACGTGGAGCCGGTGGACGAGAAGAAGCTCATCTCCGACGCCATTGCCGGTATGGTGGCCGGTCTCGACCCGCATTCGCAATACCTGGACAAGAAGACCTGGAAGGAATTCCGCGAGGCCACCGGCGGCAAGTTCGTCGGCATCGGCATCGAGATGGGCATGGAAGACGGCCTCGTGAAGGTCGTCTCGCCGATCGAAGGCTCGCCGGCCTTTCGCGCCGGCCTCAAACCCGGTGACTTCATCACCCGCATCGACGAAACCCCGGTCAAGGGCATGACGGTGGACCAGGCCGTCAAGCGCATGCGCGGCGACCCCAACACCAAGGTCGTCCTCACCGTCTTCCGCAAGTCCGAGAGCCGCAGCTTCCCGGTGACCATCATCCGTGAAGAGATCCGCATGCAGAGCGTGCGCGCGCGCATGGTCGAACCCGGCTACGGCTGGCTGCGCGTAAGCCAGTTCCAGGACCGCACGGTCGACGACTTCGTGCGCAAGGTCGAAGAGCTGTACAAGGAAGATCCCAAGCTCAAGGGCCTGGTGCTCGACCTGCGCAACGACCCCGGCGGCCTGCTCGACGGCGCGGTGGCGCTTTCGGCGGCCTTCCTGCCCGCCGACGTGGTGGTGGTCAGCACCAACGGCCAGCTGCCCGAGTCGCGCGCCACCTTCCGCGCCAGCCCCGAGTACTACGCACGCCGCGGCGGCGCCGACCCGCTGCGCCGCCTGCCCGCGGCGCTGAAGAGCGTGCCGCTGGTGGTGCTGGTCAACGAGGGCTCGGCGTCGGCCAGCGAGATCGTCGCCGGTGCGCTGCAGGACCACAAGCGCGCCACCATCATGGGCGCGCAGACCTTCGGCAAGGGCTCGGTGCAGACCATCCGCCCGTTGCCGGCCGACACCGCGCTGAAGATCACCACTGCGCGCTACTACACCCCCAGCGGGCGCTCGATCCAGGCCAAGGGCATCGAGCCCGACGTCTGGCTCGACGAAACCCTCGAAGGCAATGTCTTCGCCGCCCTGCGCATGCGCGAGGCCGACCTCGACAAGCACCTGCAGGGCGCCGACGAGGCCAAGGACCCGGTGCGCGAGAAGGCGCGCGAACTCGCGCGCACCAAGCTCGAGGAGCAGATGGCCAGGACCAAGGAGCCGGTCAAGCCCCTGCCTGAATTCGGCAGCGCCGAAGACTTCCCGCTGCAGCAGGCGCTGAACCAGTTGCGCGGCAAGCCGGTGCTGGCCAGCAAGACCGTCGAGCGCCGCGCCGAAGCGCCGGCCACCCCCGTCAAGTAGGCCCGGCACAGCCACCCCGAAGCCCGCCGCCCGGCGGGCTTTCGCTTCTTCGACGCCGCATGAACGACCAGCAACTGCTGCGCTACGCACGCCACCTGATGCTCGACGATTTCGGCGTCGAAGGCCAGCAGCGCCTGCTGCGCTCGCACGCGCTCGTCATCGGCGCCGGCGGGCTGGGCTCGCCGGTGGCGATGTACCTGGGCACCGCGGGCGTGGGCCGCATCACGGTGGTCGACCACGACGATGTCGACCTCACGAACCTGCAGCGCCAGATCGCGCACAACATCTCGCGCCTCGGCCAACCCAAGGCCGATTCGGTGGGCGCCACCGTGGCCGCCATCAACCCCGACGTGCAACTGCGCGCCCTCGTGCGCCGGGCCGATGCCGAACTGCTCGACCAGCTGGTGCCGCAGGCCGACGTGGTGCTGGACTGCACCGACAACTTCCGCACCCGCCATGCCATCAACGCCGCCTGCGTCGCGCATCGCAAGCCGCTGGTGTCGGGCGCGGCCATCGGCTGGGACGCACAGATCTCGGTCTACGACACACGCCAGCCGCAGGCGCCCTGCTACGCCTGCCTGTTCCCGCCGCAGGCCGCCGTCGAGGACGCGGCCTGCGCGACGATGGGCGTCTTCGCACCCTTGGTCGGCATCGTCGGCAGCGTGCAGGCCGCCGAGGCGCTGAAGCTGCTGGCCGGCTGCGGCCAGTCGCTGGCCGGACGGCTGCTGATGCTGGACGCGCGTTGCATGGCATGGGACAGCATCACCATCGCGCGCGACGCCGGCTGTCCGGTCTGCGGCGACCGGCCCTGAAGCGGCGGCGTCTCGCTTGCGTCTGGCGCGCAGGCGTCAGGGGCCGCCGCGCGGGTGCAAGCATGCGGTCGCGGTTCGGCATTAAGCTCGCCGGCATGGATGAGACACCTGCCCCCCTGATCGCCCGCAACTTTCCCTCCGCCGAGCAGGACGCCGCGGCAGCGGCGGCCGTCCTGCGCTATGCCGGCCCCAAGAGCGCCTACCGGCTGGCCTTCACCGACACCGATTTTCTGCTGCGCGAAGAGCTGCGACCCGTGCGCATGCAGCTGGAGCTGCTCAAGCCCGAGATGGTGCAGAAGGAACACGGCGTCGAATCGACGATCGTCATCTTCGGCAGCGCCCGCATCCAACCCCCCGAACAAGCCGCGGTGGCGCTGGAGGCGGCACGTGCCGCGGGTGATGCCAAGGTGCTGCGGCGTGCCGAGACGGCCGCGGCGATGAGCCACTACTACGACGAGGCGCGCCGCTTCGCCGGCATGGTGACCGAACGCTCGCGCGAGCACGCCACGCCGATCTATGTCGTCACCGGGGGCGGGCCCGGCATCATGGAAGCCGGCAACCGCGGCGCCTTCGATGTCGGCGGCAAGAGCATCGGCCTGAACATCGTGCTGCCGCACGAGCAGGCGCCCAACGCCTACATCACGCCGGAACTGTGTTTCCAGTTCCACTACTTCGCGCTGCGCAAGATGCACTTCCTGATGCGCAGCATCGCGCTGGTGTGCTTCCCGGGCGGCTTCGGCACGCTGGATGAACTGTTCGAGACCATGACCCTGGTGCAGACGGGCAAGAGCCGCCCGCGCCCGATCCTGCTCTTCGGGCGTGAGTTCTGGCAGCGCCTGATCGACTTCGACTACCTGGTCGACACCGGCATGATCGGCCCCGGCGACCCGGCATTGATCCGCTTCGTGGAGACCGCCGAAGAAGCCTGGGAGGTGCTGGCCACGCATTACGGCTTCGATCTGCCGCTGACGCAGACCGGCGAGTTCGCCGTCGACATCTGAACGCCGCCGGCATGAACCACCGCCACATCAGCCTCATCGGCGCCCCCACCGACATCGGCGCCGGCGCGCGCGGTGCGAGCATGGGGCCCGAGGCCCTGCGTGTGGCCGGCATCAAAGCCGTCCTGGAAGGCCACGGCCTGCAGGTGCGCGACCGCGGCAACCTCGCCGGCCCGGCCAACCCCTGGTTGCCGCCGGTCGATGGCTACCGCCACCTGCACGAGGTGGTGGCCTGGAACCAGCTCGTGCACGACGCCGTGCTGGCCGAACTGCGGCTGGACCGCCTGCCCATCGTGCTCGGCGGCGACCACAGCCTGGGCATCGGCAGCATCGGCGCGGTGGCACGGTTCTGCCGCGACGCCGGCAAGAAGCTGCGCGTGCTGTGGCTGGACGCCCACGCCGACTTCAACACCAGCGTGCTCACGCCCAGCGGCAACATCCACGGCATGCCGGTGGCCTGCCTGTGCGGGCACGGGCCGCAGCCGCTGATCGAGATCGGCGGCACGGTGCCGGCGCTCAATCCCAAGGCCCTGCGCCAGATCGGCATCCGCAGCGTCGACGCCGGCGAAAAGCGCCTCGTGCACCAGGTCGGGCTGGAAGTCTTCGACATGCGCTACATCGACGAGATGGGCATGCGCCACACCATGGAGCTGGCACTCGCCACGCTCGACACCAACACGCACCTGCACGTGAGCTTCGACGTCGACTTCCTCGACCCCGACATTGCCCCCGGCGTGGACACCACCGTGCCCGGCGGGCCGACCTACCGCGAAGCACAGTTGTGCATGGAAATGATTGCCGACAGCGGCCGCCTGGCCAGCCTGGACGTGATGGAGCTGAACCCGGCACTGGACGTACGCAACAAGACGGCGGAACTGGCAGTGGACCTGATCGAGAGCCTGTTCGGCAAGAGCACCTTGATGCGCGACTGAGCGGCCCTGGATGCGATGAACTTCGACTTCGTGATCGTTGGCGCCGGCATTGCCGGCAGCACCCTGGCGGCGCGGCTGGCGGCCCACGGCAGCGTGCTGCTGCTCGAGCGCGAGACAATGCCCGGCCTGCACAGCACCGGCCGCAGTGCCGCGATGTTCATGGAAAGCTACGGCCCGCCGCAGGCCAGGGCGCTCACGCGCGCCAGCCGCGCCGACTACGAGCCCATGGTGCTGTCGCCGCGCGGTGTGCTTTACGTCGCCTGGCGGGGCCAGGAGGCCCTGCTCGAAGAGCAACTGAGCTCGCTGCAGGCCACCGGCAGCACCGTGCACCGCATCGACGCCGCCGCGTCACTGGCGCTCGTGCCGGCGCTGCAGCCGGCAGGGCTGATCGGCGCCATCATCGAACCCGCTGCGATGGACATCGACGTGCACGCGCTGCACCAGCAGGCGCTGCGCCAGGCGCGCGCGCTCGGCGCCGTGTCGTGGACCGACGCCGAACTCGAAGCCGCGCAGCCCGCTGCCAGCGGCTGGCGGCTGGTGGTGGCTGGCGGCCGTGCCGTCCAGGCACGGCTGCTCGTCAACGCCGCCGGTGCCTGGGCCGACACCGTGGCGCAACGCGCCGGCCTGGCCGCCTTGGGGCTGCAGCCGCGGCGCCGCAGCGCCTTCACCTTCGACGCCCCCGGCCACGATCACCGCGCCTGGCCGTCGGTGGTCGGCATCGACGAGGGCTGGTACTTCAAGCCCGACGCCGGCCAGTTGCTGGGCTCGCCGGCCAACGCCGACCCGGTGCCGGCGCACGACGTGGTGGCCGAGGAGATCGACATCGCCACCGGCATCGCGCGCATCGAGGAGCGCACCACACTCACCATCCGCCGCCCGCGCCGCACCTGGGCCGGGCTGCGCACCTTCGCGCCCGACGGCGAACTCGTGATCGGCGCCGACCCCCGCGCACCCGCCTTCTTCTGGCTCGCCGGCCAGGGCGGCTACGGCATCCAGAGCGCAGCCGGCGCGGCGCTGCTGGCCGAATCGCTGCTGCTCGGCGCGGCGCTGCCCGAGCCGCTGCGTGAGCAAGGCGTGCAGCCGGCGGTGATGGCGCCGGCGCGGTTGCTGTGATCGCACGGCCGTGGCAGACACGGTTCGGGGGCTGCAAGCCTGCGCCGGCGCGCGGTGACGAGGCCTGCGGCTAAGATGCCGCGATGCATCGATCCGGCGTCGCCGTTCCCATGCGCCGCTTGGCGCCGGCCAATGACCGGGACTCGCGCAGGTTCCTGGGTCGGGCGACCGTTCGGGTCCTGGCGGCGGGGCTGACGCTGACGCTGGCGCTGGCCACCGTTGTTGCGCGGGCCGCTGCGCCGCAAGGCCCCGCAGCCGCCGCCAGCACGCCACCGACCGCCGCTGTCGCCGCGCCCGAAGCGGCGCTTTCAGGCGCCGGCCAGCGGATCTACGAACGTACCCGCGCGCGACTGCTGCAGGTGCGCACGCTGCTGAAGACGCAGGACAGCCAGTCCTCCGTCGGCTCGGGCTTTCTGGTCGACGACGCCGGACTGCTGGTCACCAATTACCACGTCGTCAGCCAGTACGCGCTGCAACCCAGCCGCCACCGGCTCGTCTACGCCACGGTCGACGGCCAGCAGGGCGCGCTGCAGTTGCTGGCCTTCGACGTCGTGCACGACCTCGCCCTGCTCAAGGCCGCCGACCCGGCGCCGCTGGCCGGCCGTGGCGCCGTGGTGCTGCGGCCGGCCAGCGAGCCGCTGCCGCGCGGTGCGCGCATCTTTTCCCTGGGCAACCCGCTCGACGTGGGCTTTGCGGTCGCCGAAGGCAGCTACAACGGTCCGGTGGAGCGCAGCTTCCTGGAGACGCTGTTCTTCGGCGGCTCGCTCAGCGCCGGCATGAGCGGCGGCCCGGCGCTGGACGAGCAGGGCCGGCTGATCGGCGTCAACGTCGCGGCGCGGCGCGACGGTGAGCAGGTCAGCTTCCTGGTGCCCGCCGATCATGTGCGCGCGCTGCTGGAGCGCGGGCGCGGCGCCGCGCCCATCACCACACCGAGTTGGCCCGAGGTGACGCGGCAACTGCTGGCGCACGAAGCCAAGCTGACCGACCGTTTCATCGCCCTGCCCTGGCGCAGCGCCGGCCACCCACGCTACGCGATCCCGGTGCCGCAGGAGCAGTTCATGCGCTGCTGGGGCCGCGGCTCGCCGCAGGCCGTGCGCGGGCTGCAGTTCGAGCGCTCCGACTGCGCGATGGACAGCCGCATCTTCGTCGGCGGTGCGTTGCTCACCGGTCACCTGACGGTGCGTCACGAGGCCTACGACGGCTCCAGGCTGGGCGCGCTGCGCTTTGCCGAACGCTATACGTCGAGCTTTCGCAACGAATTCATGGGCCGGGACGACCGCCACCGCACCGCGCCGCGCTGCGTCGAGCGCAACGTCGACCGCGACGGCCTGCCGCTGAAGGCCGTGGTCTGCCTGCGCGCGTACAAGAAGCTCGAAGGCCTGTACGACCTCAGCGTGCTGGTGGCCACGCTCGACGGCTCGCAGGTCGGCGCGCAGGGCCGCTTCGACGCCCGCGGCGTGAGCTTTGCCAGCGCCCAGCGGCTGGCCGCCCACTACCTCGACGGATACGCATGGATCGCGCCACCGAACGCCTCGCGCTGATCGAGTGCTTCGAACGCGACGGCCGCCAAGGCCGCACGATCGACGTCTACGCCTGGCCGTTGACGCTGGGGCGCGGCCTGGCCAACGACGTCGTGCTGGACGATGCCTACGTGGCGCCCAGCCATGCCCGCATCGAGCCCGACGCCCAGGGCCGCCTGGTGCTGACGGTGCTCGACACCGCCAACGGCGTGTCCATCGACGGCCGGCGCCACGCCGCCGGCACGCAGTGTCCGCTGCCCGCTGCCGGCGCCCTGCTGCAGTTCGGCCAGACGCGGCTGCGGTTGCGGCTGCGCGGCGAGGTGCTGGCGGCCGAAAGGCCCCTGCCGCCGGCTGCCGCATCGCCCTGGCTGTTCGCCCTGCCTTTGTACGCACTGGCCGTGGCCGAGCATGCACTGCGCCTGGACCCCGGTGCCGACGCCACCGCCTGGCTGCCCGTGCTGGTGGGCCTGCCGGTGGCGGTGGCCGGCTGGTGCGGCCTGTGGGCGCTGTTGTCCAAGGTCTTCCAGCACCGCTTCGACTTCAGCGGCCACCTGCGCATTGCGCTGCCCTGGCTGCTGGCGATCGAGGCCGTCGGCGCGCTGTCGCCGCAGGTCGCAGCGTCGCTGGCCTGGCCCGGGCTGTGGCATCTGGGCGTGCCCTTGCAGGTGGTGCTGGGCGCGCTATGGCTGCGCGCCCACCTGGTGCATGTGCTGCCGCTGCACCGCCGCACCGTCAGCGCCGCAGTGGCCATGGTCACGCTGGTCGGCACTGCGATCTCGCTCACCGTCATCCAGCGCAGCACCGACAGCTACAGCCGCGCACCGTACATGAGCACGCTGCCGCTGCCGGCCACGCGGCTGGCCGGCAGCGTGGCACCGGCGGTGCTGGTGCAGGAGATGTCGGCGCTGGTCGAGCCGCTGGCCCGGCGCGTGCAGAAGGCACGGGCAGAGGAAGAGGAAGAGGAAGAAAGCGCCCCGGCGGACGATTAGCGCCCGTACCTGCACGGGGTTAGCCCCGGGACGGGCTTCGCCGCATTGCCGCGCCTGGCGCGGCACGCCATCATGTGCTGCCATGCCCTCCCGTTTGCTCATCGGCGTTTCCGCGCGCATCTACTACCCTGGCTCGGCCGGCATGCCGCTGGGCGGCGTCTGGACCAAGACGCTGCACTACCTGGAACAGTCGGTGGCGCACTGGGTGCTGTCGGGCGGCGCGATGGCGGTCATGGTGCCGGCGGTGGACGCCGACAGCATCGTCAAGCGCAGCGACCTCGATCTGCACGACTACGCCGCCGCGCTCGACGGCCTGGTGCTGCAGGGCGGCAACGACGTCGCCCCCGAAAGCTACGGCGAAACGCCCCTGCACGACGACTGGCACGGCGACCGCGTGCGCGACCGCTACGAAATGGAGCTGATCCGCGCTTTCGTGGCCGCCGGCAAGCCGGTGTTCGGCATCTGCCGCGGGCTGCAGCTGCTCAACGTCACCTACGGCGGCACGCTGTTGCAGGACATCCCGACCCAGCGCCCCGGGGCGCTGCACCATCGTGTGCCCGGCAAGTACGAGCACCACCACCACGTGGTGGAGTTCGTGCCTGGCACGCATCTGGCTTCGCTGTACCCCGATGTCTCGCGCGCCACCGCCAACAGCATCCACCACCAGGGCATCAAGGACCTGGCGAGCGGCTTCGTGGTCGAAGCCCGCTGCCCGCAAGACGGCATGATCGAGGCCGTGCGCCGCCGCGGCCCCGGCTTCGTGGCCGGTGTGCAGTGGCATCCCGAGTTCCATGATCCGGGCGACCCGGTGACGCTGGACGACACGCCCATCCTGCACGACTTTCTTGCCGCCGCCCGCCAGGCGCGGCGCTGATTCCATACGTCGCCCCCATCATGTCCCGTGCCCGCTTTTCCCTCCGCCTGGCCCTCGTCCTGTGGCTGCTGGCCGCCAGCGCGGCGCAGGCCAGCAGCTTGCGCATCGCCAGCGCCTTCGACCCGCAGACGATGGACCCGCACGCGCTGGCGCTGCTGTACCACTCGCGGGTGGCCTTCCAGGTCTACGAGTCGCTGGTCGGCCGCGACGAGCAGTTCAAGCTCGAGCCGGCGCTGGCGACCTCGTGGCAGATGACCTCGCCCACCAGCTGGCGCTTGCGGCTGCGCCCGGGTGTCACCTTCCACGACGGCACGCCCTTCACGGCCGACGACGCGGTGTTCTCGCTCGAACGAGCCATGGCGCCGCCTTCGCAGCGCGCCTTCCAGCTCAAGGGCGTGAGCGCGCTGCGCAAGCTCGACCCGCTGACGCTGGAGATCCAGCTCGAGGCGCCCGACGCCGTGCTGCCCGAAAAGCTGCAGTTCATCGCCATCATGAGCAAGGCGTGGAGCGAGAAGAACGGCGTGACCCGGGCGCAGGACTTCAACGCCAAGCAGGAGACCTTCGCCATCCGCAACGCCAACGGCACCGGGCCGATGCGCCTGGAGCGCTACGAGCCCGACGTACGCACCCTGCTGCGCCGCCATGCCGCCTGGTGGGGCTGGGCCGACAAGCGCCACGGCAACCTGCAGCAGGTGACCCTGGTCACCATCAAGTCCGACGCCACGCGGTTGGCGGCGCTGGCCTCGGGCGAAGTGGACATGGTGCTGGACCCGCCCTACCAGGACATCGAGCGCTTGAGAACCGACCCGCGCATCTCGCTGCTGCAGACCGCCGACATCGGCCAGCAATACCTCACCTTCGACCAGGCCCGCGACGAACTGCAGTACAGCGACGTGAAGGGCCGCAACCCGTTCAAGGACCTGCGCGTGCGCAAGGCCGTCTACCACGCCATCAACGTGCCGCTGATCGTCGACAAGGTGCTGCGCGGCCAGGCCGTGCCGACCGGCGCCTTCCTGAGCCCGCTGGTCGACGGCTCGCCGGCCGAACTCGACCGGCGCCTGCCCTACGACCCGGCGCGTTCGCGCCTGCTGCTGGGCGAGGCGGGCTACCCCAACGGCTTTGCGGTCACGCTGGACTGCGTCAACGTGGCCTGGCGCGAGAACGTCTGCCAGGCCGTGAGCGCGATGCTCACGCAGGTGGGCATCCGCACCACGCTGCGTTCCAGCCCCACCAGCCAGTTCTTCCCCAAGCTCAGTCAGGGCACGGCCAGCTTCGTCGAGTACGGCTGGACGGCCAGCCCCGACGCGTGGAATTCGCTCAACGGCCTGTTCCGCACCTTCGACCGTTCAGGCCTGGGCACCTTCAACGCCGGCCGCTACAGCAACCCCAGGATCGACACGCTGATCGACAGCATCCGCACCGAACCCGACCCGACACGGCGCCGCGCCATGGTGACGACCGTGCTGCGCCTGGTGGCTGAAGACCTGCCCTACATCCCGCTGTACCGGCGCACGCTGACCTGGGCGATGGCAAAGAAGGTCAGCGCGGTGCAGTGGCCCAACGACACCCTCGAGCTGCGCTGGGTGCGCGTGAAGTAGCGCCACTGCGGCGGCACGGCGGTCAACGACACCACTGCGCTTCGCAGGGGATGCCGTCGCGGTCACCGTCCATCTGCACGCCGGGGCAGTTCTGCAGGAAGTAGCGCGCCTCGTCGCACGAGCGCATCTGCGAGCAGCGGGTGCGGCCGTCGCAACGGTATTGCGCGGCGGGCGCTGGCGGCCCTTCGCTGCGCTGCGGCCGTGCCGCAGGGGCCACCGCCGCTGCGCCAGGCCTCGTGGCAGGCGGGGTGCGGTCCGCCGCCAGCCCGGCCGCGCAGGGCCCGTGGGCCCGGCGGAAGTCGCGCGGCATCACCGCCCCGGGCAGGCTGTGCAGGCCTCGCCTGAGGGCGCTGGCCATGCGCTCCTGGCCGACCAGCGGGCCGCGGTCCCAGCGCGTGCGGATGCTCCAGGCATGGCCTTCCTCGACCATCGTCACACCCACGTTGACACCGTCGACCCACACCTCGCCCAGGGTGCGGCCGTGCGGATCGCGCCCGCCGACGCGCAGCACGACGGTCTTGCCCAGCACCCGTTCGGCAAGCGCCAGCCGGGCTTCCTGGCCCCAGATCTGGCAGATCTCGGGGGCGTCGATGTCGCGCAGGCGCACCTCCAGCTCGCGTTGCGCGGGCGGCGCGATCCACAGGCTGTCGCCATCGGTGACCCGGGTGACGACGCCCTGTACGCTGCGCGCTGCAGGTGGCGTGGCGGCGGCGCTGCCGAGCCACAGGCAGGCCAGGAGGGCGGCGGCGCCGGCGCGCAGGGCAAAGCTTGTCATGTCGCGGAAACGAGGTTCAGGCGCCCGATGATGCCCATGAGCGCAGCCGCGGCGCCAGCCCGTGTCAGCCGGGCGAGCCCAGCGACAGACCCACCCGCAGCACGTGCGCGCCTTCCATCTGGCGCACCGAGAAGTGCGCGCCGCCCCAGTCCACGCCGTCGCCGACCACCGGCGGGCGCTGCAGCCGGGCCTCGAGCCACTGCGCCAGCGTGCCTTCGTGTTCCGGCAGGGCCAGGCCGTAGAAGGTGCACAGCTCGCGCACCGGCGCGCTGCCGTCGATCACGAAGTCGCCGAAGATGCGCCGCGCCGCCGGCTCGTCGGCGGCGTCGGGCAGGTTGACGCCGAACAGGTGCGCGGCACGCGCCATCGTCGCGCCCTGCAGCACCAGCGACGCCAGCACGACGACGAAGGCGACCTCGAACAGCTCGCGCGCCTTGGGCACGCCGGCCAGCAGCGGGAACAGCGCCAGCACCACCGGCACCGCGCCGCGCAGGCCGACCCAGGAGACGAAGCCGATCTCGCCGCGCGTGAAGCGCAGCGGCGCCAGGCACAGCGCCACCGCCAGCGGGCGCGCCACCAGCATCAGCACCGCGGCCACGCCCAGGGCCGGCAGCACGGTGTCGACGAGCAGCCGCGGCGTCACCAGCAGCCCCAGCAGCAGGAAGAGCAGCGCCTGGGCCAGCCAGGCAAAGCCGTCCATCGCCGCCAGCGAACGCTCCACCACCTGCGGCGCCCGGTTGGCCACGATGAGGCCGAACAGGTAGACCGCCAGGAAGCCCGAGCCGCCCAGCCAGCCGGCGCCGCCGAAGACGCCGATGCCCGAACTCAGCAGCAGCAGCCCCGCCAGGCCATCGGCGGTGCCGCCCAGCGGCAGCCGCTGCAACAACGCAGCGATGGCCACGCCGCCGGCCAGCCCCGCTGCCGCACCGACCAGCGCCTGCTGCGTGAACATCAGCGCCACCGCCCCAGCGCCGAGGCCGGCGGGCTGCGACAGCGCCATGGTAAGGGTCAGCACCAGGAACACCGCCATCGGGTCGTTGAGGCCGGACTCGATCTCCAGCGTCGACGACAGCCGCTCGCTGACGCGCAGGCCCGCCGACTTGAGCAGTGCGAACACCGCGGCGGCGTCGGTGGAGCCGACGATCGCCCCCACCAGCAGACCCAGCGCCAGCGGCAGCTGCAGCAGCCAGCTGGCCGCCAGCCCGGTGATGCCGGCGGTGACGACGACGCCGGCCGTGGCCAGCCAGGCCGCCGGCCGCAAGCCGGTGCGAAAGGTGCTCAGGCGTGTACGCAGGCCGCCGTCGAGCAGGATCACGCCCAGCGCGGCGCTGCCCACCCACAAGGACAACTGCACGTTGTCGAACTTGATGCCGCCGGGCCCGTCTTCGCCGGCCAGCATGCCGGTGACCAGGAACACGAGCAGGAACGACAACCCCGCCCGCGCCGAGAACAACCCGGCCACGACGCTGGTGAACACCAGCGCGCCGGCAACGAGCAGGAAGATGTTCAGCAGGTCCATCGTCGGCCGGCCTCAGGCTCCGGTGATCCAGCCTTCGACGGCGTCCACCAGCTCAGGCTGACCATGGCGCGGCTGCGTCGCGGCCCAGCCGGCCTGCAACAGGCACAGCGCGGCGTCGAGCCGGTCGCCGCTGGCATCGCCAGCCAGCGCTGCATGCTGTGCGTGCGTGAGCTTGAATCGCAGGCCGCGCCAGCGGCCCTGCTCGAGCGCGTCGACGAGATCCTTGCGCGCGATCAGCCGGTCGGCGGCGACGCTGTTCTTGTACGAGCGCTGGCCGATCAGTTCGTGCGCGAGCAGCCCCGGGTAGGCCTCCAGCGCGGTGCGGCCGGTGTCGCCCTTGCGCAGCGCCGGCAGGTGCACACCGGCGGCCAGCAGGCGCGGGAAGCCCTCGAAGTACATGAAGCCCACCGGCACGTAGCGCGTCTGCAGCGGGCTCGTCGAACGCACGCCGGCCATCGCGGTGTCGGTGGCACGGTGCACCAGGCGCTGGCCCGGTGGGCGGCCCTGGCTCCAGGCGTCGACCAGGGCGCGAAAGGCCATGCGGTTGGCACAACGGCGGTGCAGCTCGGCGCTCACTTCGGCAGCCGTGATGCCCAGACCCTGGGCGACGACGAATTCGCGCGGCAGACCGAAAGGAAAGTCGAAGGCGCCGAGCCAGGGCCCGGGCTCGGCCAGCAGCGCCTCGAAAGCCGGCAGGCTGGGCAGCGCGTCCAGGCGCTGCAGCCGCAGCGTGGCGCCGTGGAACGAGCCGCGGGCCACCACGATGGGCTTGCGGCGCGTGGGCGCCGAGGAGAAATCGACACCGATCAGGTGGGTGGACATGGGCCCATTGTCGCGGCGCGCTACAGTCAGTGCGATGAACCCCAACCCCACTCTGGCCGAGGCCAGACGCGGCGGCATCGTCGAGTCGTTTCACCGCGGTGCGCTGGCGGTGGTCGACGCCGACGGCAGCGTGCACACCACCATCGGCGACATCGAGCGGCCGATCTTCCCGCGCTCGGCGGTGAAGGTGCTGCAGGCGCTGCCGCTGGTGGCCAGCGGCGCGGCCGACCGCTGGCAACTCAGCGACGAGGAGCTGGCGCTGGCCTGTGCCTCGCACGGCGGCGAGCCGGTGCACGCCCAGACCGCCGCCGCCATGCTGGCCAAGGCCGGCGTCGACCCCGACGCGCTGGAATGCGGCACCCACTGGCCCTACAACGACGCCGCGCTCAAGGCCATGGCCGCGCGCGGTGAGGCACCGAGCGCGCTGCACAACAACTGCTCGGGCAAACACGCCGGCTTCGTCTGCCTGGGCTGCTTCATGGCGGAGCAGGGCGCCGCGGGCCGCGACCGGCGCGACTTCCTGCGCGGCTACGTCAGGCCCGACCACCCGGTGATGCGCGAGGTCACCGCAGCCCTGCAGGCGACCACCGGCCATGACCTGGCGCACACCGCGGTCGGCACCGACGGCTGCTCGATCCCCGCCTACGCCATCCCGCTGCGCCACCTGGCGCACGCCTTCGCAAGGGTGGGCACCGGCGTCGGCCTCAGCCCCGGCCACGCGCGGGCCGCGAAGCGCCTGCGCGCTGCGGTGGCGAAGGCGCCTTTCATGGTCGCCGGCAGCGGCCGCATGGACACTCGACTGATGGCGCGCCTGGGCGAACGCCTGTTCTGCAAGGTCGGCGCCGAAGGCGTCTACTGCGCCGCGCTGCCCGAACTGGGCCTGGGCCTGGCGATCAAGATCGACGACGGCAACAACGCGCGCGCCTGCGAGGTCGTGCTGGCCGCAATGGTCGAACGCCTGCTGCCGCTGGCCGACGAGGACCGTGCCTTCGTGCACACGCTCAGCGACCTCGAGCTCGGCAACTGGAACGGCATCGAGGTCGGGCGGCTGCGCGCCGCCGACCTGATGCGCGCCGGGGCGCCGCCGTCGCCCTGACGCCGGCGCTGCGAGCTTCAGAGGTTGAGAGGCAATCCCATGCGCCCGCGCAGGGGTGGCCAAGGGCCCTGAGCAAGGCGCAGCGCGCCGCCCGCACTGCCGTGCGGGCAAGCGATGCAACGCCGCGCAGGGCCCTTGGGTACCCCTGCCCTACGGGTAAGCCCCCAGAACAGCCGCACTCCGCGTTGCAAATGCTCGCCGGGGCTGAGCCGGACGGCAGGGCCCGCCTGCGCGGGGCCTGCCGCCTGCGAAGGCC
>JAUXVE010000102.1 GCA_030680415.1 Rubrivivax sp. | reverse complement strand
CGGTGTGGTCGAGCAGCTGGCCGAGTTCCTCGACCGCGTTGCAGACGTCGGCGCGCAGCATGTTCTCGCCGAAGAACTGGTGGAACATCTGCCCCACCGGGCTCTTCAGGAAGGCGACGCCGCCGCTGTGGCCCGGGCAGTGCCAGGAATACGAGCCGTCCTGCGCATAGTCCATCAGCGCCTTGAAGAACGGCGGCGCCAGGCCGTCGAGGTAGCTCTTGCACTCGCGGATGATGTGGCGGGCCACGAACTCCGGCGTGTCCTCGAACATGTGGATGAAGCCGTGCAGTTCGCGCAGGATGTCGTTCGGGATGTGCTGGCTGGTGCGGGTCTCGCCGTAGATGTAGATCGGGATGTCGGCGTTCTTGCGCCGGATCTCCTGGATGAACTTGCGCAGGTTCAGCACCGCCGGGTCGAGCTCGGGGCCGCCCTGGAATTCCTCGTCGTCGATGCTCAGGATGAAGGCGCTGGCGCGGCTTTGCTGCTGCGCGAACTGGCTCAGGTCGCCGTAGCTGGTGGCGCCGAGGATCTCGAAGCCCTCCTTGACGATCGCATCGGCGAGCGCGCGGATGCTCAGGCCCGAGGTATTCTCGGAGCGGAAGTCTTCGTCGATGATGACGATCGGGAAGCGGAAACGGAGCATGGACGCAGCCTCGGCGGCAAGTGCAAATGCGCCAAGTGTAGGGTTGTCGGCGTGCAGCTTGCGGATCGCTACACTCGATCGAACGCAAACGCCCGCAGGAGTTCGTCGTGGAATGGAACGCACCCATGCTCTGGTGGCTGGCCACCGGTGGCTTGGTGGCCGCCGAGCTGGCCACCGGCACCTTCTATCTACTGATGGTGGCGCTGGGCTGCGCCGCCGGCGCGCTGGCCGCGCACGCCGGCCTGGGCGGCACCGGGCAGATGGCCACCGCGGCGCTGCTGGGGGCCGCCTTCACCGCCGTCTGGCACTTCAAGCGCGCACGCTCGCCGCGTTCGGCACCGGCCGACTTCAACCGCGACGTCAACATCGACATCGGCGAGACGGTGCACGTCGACGCCTGGGCTGCCGACGGCTCGGCGTGCGTTCGCTACCGCGGCGCCGCCTGGACGGTGCGCTTTGCCGGTATCGGCACACCCGTGCCCGGAGAGCACGTCATCGTCGCCGTGCAGGGCAACCATCTGCGCGTGGCACCCGCCACGCCACACTGAAAGAGAAACCATGGAATTCGCACTCGTCCTGGCGATCATCGCCGTCATCTTCATCATGCGCACGGTCAAGATCGTGCCGCAGCAGACCGCGCTGGTGGTCGAGCGCCTGGGCAAGTACGACCGCACCCTGGTGCCGGGGCTGAAATTCGTCATCCCCTTCATCGAACGCGTGGCCTACAAGCATTCGCTCAAGGAGGTGCCGCTGGACGTGCCGAGCCAGGTCTGCATCACCAAGGACAACACGCAGTTGCGGGTCGACGGCATGCTGTACTTTCAGATCACCGACCCGATGCGCGCCAGTTACGGCTCCAGCGACTACCTGTTGGCGATCACGCAGCTGGCGCAGACGACGCTGCGCAGCGTGATCGGCAAGATGGAACTCGACAAGACCTTCGAGGAGCGCGACATGATCAATGCCAGCGTCGTCAGTGCGCTGGACGAGGCGGCACTGACCTGGGGCGTGAAGGTGCTGCGCTACGAGATCAAGGATCTCGAGCCGCCGGCCGAGATTTTGCGCAGCATGCAGGCGCAGATCACCGCCGAGCGCGAAAAGCGTGCGCTCATCGCCGCCTCCGAGGGCCGGCGCCAGGAGCAGATCAACATTGCCACCGGCGAGCGCGAGGCCTTCATCGCGCGTTCCGAAGGCGAGAAGCAGGCCGAGATCAACAAGGCCGCGGGCGAGGCGGCAGCCATCATCGCGGTGGCCGACGCGACCTCCCAAGCCATCCGCAAGATCGCCGCCGCGATCCAGGAGCCCGGCGGCGAAGCGGCAGTGCAGCTGAAGGTGGCCGAGAAGGCGGTCGAGGCCTACAGCCAGCTGGCGCAGAAGAACAACACCATGATCGTGCCGGGCAACATGACCGAGGTCTCGGCGCTGATCGGCACTGCCATGGCCTTGATCAAGGGTGTTCCGGCTGCGCGATGAGCCAGGCGCTCAACGTATTGGGCACGCCGCTGGTGGCGTGTTCCTACGACCCGCTCACCGGCTGGACCCGCGACGGCTGCTGCCACACCGACGAACACGACGCCGGCAGCCACGTCATCTGCGCCAAGGTCACGGTGGAGTTCCTCAACTTCGAGATGGAGCGCGGCAACGACCTCATCACGCCGCGCCCCGAGCACCGCTTCAGGGGCCTCGAGCCCGGCGACCGCTGGTGCGTCTGCGCGCTGCGCTGGCGCGAGGCCTACGAGGCCGGCTGCGCGCCGCCGGTGGTGCTTGAAAGCACCCACGCGCGGGCGCTGGAGTATGTGCTGATGGAGTGGCTGCGCAAGAAGACAGTGGCACCGGTCGGCTAGACTCGCGCCTTGCAGCGGACGGGTGGATGAGCGGTTTAAGTCGCATGCCTGGAAAGCATGTGGGGGTTAACAGCCCCCCGCGGGTTCGAATCCCGCCCCGTCCGCCACCCTACCTATGAGAAACGTCCAGAAAGTCCAGCTACCCACGTTTCTACCCACGATCAGGAACAGTCGTTTTTGGTGTCTCGGGCGGCGTAGCTGACACTTTCACCGTCCCGGCCGGAAGCAACCCCCGAAACCCCCATAACCCCCAACAGCCTGGCCAGGATGCCCGTAGCGGGCCGATCACCAGCACGGCGGTGCCCACGTAGCCCGGCCACGAAAAAGCCCGCACGCGGCGGGCTCGGTGGGGACGGTGGGGCGGTCAGTGTGCCCCTGCCGCCTCGTCTGCCAGGCGCAGGCTCTGCCGCAGCGAGCCCAGGTGCCCCTGAGCCAACCCCAGCAGCGTCAGCGCGGCAGCTATGGCGCCGGTCACTGGCTCGTCGGCGTCAACCTCGGCCAGGAGCAGCACGGCTTGGGCCTGGCGCAGTGCTTCGGTGGCCTCCGCCAGTGGGTTGTCGTCGGCGTTCATGCTGCACCTCCATTCGACGGTCCGAAGTCGGCAGCGTGGGCGAGTGCCGCTGCCTGCCGGAGCATGTACACCCCGGCCCAATAGGCGCTCTTTTCTTGGCTATTGCAGCCTTCGGTGCTGTCGACGGATTGGGCGAGGGTCTCGAAGACGCCCAGCCCGCTACCAAGCAACATCTGCAGGTCTTGCAGCAGGTCGAGAGCCGTTGCCCCAGGTGCGACGGTGTACTCGGCGTTCATGCCTTCAAAGAACGGCGCGGCTGCAGTCGTGCGCGCGATGGAAGTTACATTGTGGTCAGCAGTCACTTTGATCTCCTTGGGATCGGGTGGGTGTCAGGGGCCGGCGGCGCCTTTAACGTCGCCGGTCCCGCCTTGCCGCTGTACCGCAGCGGCGCCGGGTCACTCTGTACTGCCTGGGTCCTTCGCCCGTCTGATTCGCTCACGTAGCCACTCGACGCCACCCAGGCGCAGCAGCTTCGCGTGCAGTTCGTTCGTAAGCCGTAGCGTCACGATGTGGGCCAGCCGCTCCGCCTCGGGCTTGGGTGGCCTGCCTTTGCTCTTGGGTTCGTTCATGCGATTTAATGTATTCGGCAATGCGACGATGCGCAAGCGCTATCGAATACGGAAAGCCCTAGCCCACTAGGCGCCCACCTCATTTCCGGGCGCGGGTAAACGCCAGCTAGGATTACCCTGTTGCCAGTGGAAACCCGCGGAACAGGGTTCGACCTGAGCGAGGTTTCCCTGTGTCGAGGGTTTGCACCAGACACAGGGTTTGTCCTGACAGGGTTCGCCATGTGTCAAGGGTTTGCCCGCGGAACAGGGTTTCCCCTGAGTCGAACTTCAGCCCGGATTTGCGGTGGACAGGGGCCAATTCCGCAAATTTGCCGAATTGCCCGCTGGGCCTCGCGCCCGGATTTGCGGTGGGCTGCCCCTCGCGCGCGCGGGGCACGCAGTAGTGGCGCAACTTGCGCCATTACTCCCGCCGATCCAGCCTCGCGCGCGCGGGACGATCAAGCCAGCAGTCCGTCGTCGGGCGCTTCAGCTTGCAGCCGGCGCGCTGTGCGCTCAAGCTGGCGCGAGTGCTGCGCGTCAGCCGACCGGCCGGCAGCTCGGCCACCCATGCGCAACGTCCGCATGATCGCCTGCGCGCGGCGGGCGTACTGCTCGGCTACGCTCACACGCGGGTTGACGACGCTCATGCCGCGGTCGTTGACGATGAGCGTGCCCTCGGCGTCGATGAGAGCTTGCTGGTTCTCAATATCGGCCAGGCACCTGGCAAGCTGGGCAGCCAGGACTAGATCAGTGTCGGCCCACTCGTCGCGGGTGCGTGCCCGCATGACGCTGGTCCAGTAGGGCAAGTCGCCATCGCGCAAGTGCACATGCGCGGGCGGTTCGATGTCCTTCATCGCCGCTCGAAGCATTGCCGCGACTGCTGCGGATGCCGAATCAGACTTCAATTTGCGGGTTGCCATGCTGTTTTCCGGGCGAGTTGACGGTAAGCGATAAACCGAGGGAAACCGAACGGTACGGCCCGGGATGATGCAGAGAATCACCCTGCCCCCGGTCCCTCGCGCGTGCGCGAGACTGCCTCGGTGGTGTTGCCCCTGCTGCGCCTGCAATCGACGCCCCAGCGGGCTTGTGTAGGTGGCACCTTTGCAGCGCCTGCGCGCTGTCCGGATGGTGCCGGCCTTGCGGCCCGGATGCCAAGCCATAGGGGGAGCGCTGCGGGCCGTCCGACTGGTCTGCAGCCACGCACCGGGTCTATGGCTTGGCTGGCTCGACCCGGCGCGCTTCTCATCACGACGATGCGAACTTCAAAAACTTGACCGCCCGGGTGTCGCGCCCGCCGCCGCCGCCTAGCCGCTTGGTGCCGTAGAACACGA
>JAUXVE010000065.1 GCA_030680415.1 Rubrivivax sp. | reverse complement strand
CAGATCGCGCCTGCGATGCGCTCGAAGGCGTCGCGCGTGACGTAGGACGACGGGATCGCGCCGGCCCAGCAGCTGGGCACCAGGGTCCAGCCGCTGCGCCTGGCGGCGTCGACGAAGCCGGCGATGGGGATGTTGATGCCGCTGAGCTGGTGCTGCATCGCGGCGCCGCGGACGAAGGCGGGGAACGAATCGCCGCGCGTGAACGCGGCCCAGTCGGCCAGGCTGGGGGCGAAGGTGTTGGTCTCGTGCTGGTAGCCGGCGATGAGGATGCGGGGCATGCGGGTCCGTCGGTGTGTCGGTGGCTGGCATCTGGCGCAGCGGTCGGCCCGCAGCGCCAGGTCTTCGCGGTGAGGGGCCTGCGCTCAGCTGCCGCCGAAGGCAAAGTCGCGCCCCGGCGCGGCGGCGAACAAGGCCCGCGTGTACTCGTGCTGCGGTGCGCTGAAGACACGGTGCGCCGGGCCGTATTCGACGACCTCGCCCTTGGACATCACGGCCAGCGTGTCGCAGACCTGGGAGGCGACGCGCAGGTCGTGGGTGATGAAGAGCATCGCCAGGTTCAGGCGGCTGCGGATCTCCTCGAACAGCTGCAGCACCTGCGCCTGCACCGAGACGTCGAGCGCCGAGACGGCCTCGTCGGCCACCAGCAGCTCGGGCTCGATCGCCAGCGCGCGCGCGATGCAGCTGCGCTGGCGCTGGCCGCCAGAGAATTGGTGCGGGTAGCGCTCCAGCGCGCTGGCGTCCATGCGCACCATCTCGAGCAGCTGGCGCGCGCGCTGCAGGGCCTCGGCGCGGCCCATGCCGTAGTTGACCGGCCCTTCGATGATGGCCTCGGCCACCGTGCGGCGCGGGTTGAGCGAGCGGTAGGGATCCTGGAACACGATCTGCACGCGGCGACGCAAGGGGCGCAGCCGGCCCGCCGGCATCAGCGCGATGTCCTCGCCGCCTTCGCCGCCGAGCAGCACCGAGCCGGCGCTGGGGTCGATCAGGCGCACGATGCAGCGCGCCACGGTCGACTTGCCCGATCCCGATTCGCCGACGATGCCCAGCGTCTGCCCGCGGCGGATCTCGAGGTCGACATTCTTCGCGGCGTGCACTTCGCGGTGCTTGCCGAACCAGCGTTTGTCCCTGTAGGTCTTTTCCAGGCCCCGGACCTGCAGCACGACCGGGGCCTTGGGGTCGCTCGGGCGTTCCTTCAGGTGCAGCGTGGGCACGGCGCCGATCAGCATGCGCGTGTAGTCGTGCTGCGGGCGCTGCAGCACGTCGTGCTTGGACCCGATCTCGACCAGGTCGCCCAGGCGCAGCACGGCGACGCGGTGCGCGACCTCGGCGACGACGCCGAAGTCGTGCGTGATGAACAGCACGCCGGCGCCGTGGCGCTGCTGCAGCTCGAGCACGAGCTTGAGGATCTGCGCCTGCGTCGTCACGTCCAGCGCCGTCGTCGGCTCGTCGGCGATCAGCAGCACCGGGTCGAGCACCAGCGCCATCGCGATCATGATGCGCTGGCGCTGGCCGCCCGAGAGCTGGTGCGGGTAGCTGGCGACCATGCGCTCGGGTTCGGGCAGCAGCACCTCGCGCACGATGTCGAGCACCTTGCTGCGGCGCTCGGCGGGCGACATCCGCGTGTGCTGGCGCAGCACCTCGTCGATCTGGTCGCCGCAGTTCATGACCGGGTTCAGCGCCGTCATCGGTTCCTGGAAGATCATCGACATGCGCGTGGCGCGCAGCTCGCGCAGGCGCGACAGCGGCGCGTGCGTGATGTCCTCGCCCTGCAGCAGGATCTGGCCGCCCGTCACCGGCAGCTGCTTGGGCAGCAGCCCCATCACGCCCTGCGCGATGACGGACTTGCCCGAGCCCGACTCGCCGACCAGGCAGAGGATTTCGCCGCGGCCGACGGTGAACGAGACCTTGTGCACCGCGGTCGTGCGGTCGCTGCCCGCAGGCAGCGCGATCGTCAGCTCGCGGACGTCGAGGATGGGCTGATCCGGATGCACTGTCATACGCGCTTGGCCATCTTCGGGTCCAGCGTGTCGCGCAGCCCGTCGCCCAGGATGTTGACCGCCAGCACGGTGACCGCCAGGAAGACGCCGGGGAAGAAGATGTTGTGCGGGTACTGGTTGAACTGCGCGCGGCCCTCGGCCATCACGTTGCCCCAGGTCGGAATGTCGGGAGGCAGCCCGACGCCCAGGAACGACAGGATCGCCTCGACCAGGATGCCCGAGGCGCAGATGAAGGTACCCTGCACGACCAGCGGCGCCACGGTGTTGGGCAGGATGTGGCGCAGCATGATTTTCCACGTCGGCGTGCCGAGCGAGATCGCGGCCTCGACGTAGGGTTCCTCGCGGATCGTCAGCACCAGCGAGCGCACGAGCCGGGTGACGCGCGGGATCTCGGGGATCGCGATCGCGATCACCACCGTGAGCAGGCTGCCGCGCCACATCGCCACGAGCGCGATCGCGATCAGGATCGCGGGGATCGCCATCACGCCGTCCATGACGCGCATCAGCGGGCCGTCGAGCCAGCGCAGGAAGCCCGAGAGCAGCCCCAGCAGGATGCCGAAGGCCAGCGCGACGACGGCGGTGAACAGGCCGACGATCAGCGACACCTGGGTGCCGTAGATGACGCGGCTGTAGATGTCGCGGCCGAAGCTGTCGGAGCCCATCAGGAAGGTGTGCTGGATGTACTCGCCTTCGAGCGTCGTGATCTCGCCGCGCTGGCCGGGCAGCAGGTCGCGGCTGGCGGGGTCGAACAGCGAGGGATCGACGGTGCCCAGCCAGGGCGCGAGCAGCGCGACCCCCACCAGCAGCACGAGGAAGAAGCCGCCGATGCGAACCGACAGGTTCTTGCGCACGCGCTGCCACGCGCTTTGCTGCGTGACGACGGTGGCCGACTCGACCGAAAGCGCCTCGAAGTTCGGCGTGTTCATGCTAGTAGCGGATGCGCGGATCGAAGAACACGTAGGACAGGTCGACCAGCAGGTTGACCATCACGTAGACGAAGGAGAACAGCAGGATCACGCCCTGGATGGTCGGGAAGTCGCGCGCCAGCACGGCGTCGACGGTGAGGCGGCCGAGCCCCGGTATCGCGTACACCGACTCGGTGACGACGACGCCGCCGATCAGCAGCGCGATGCCGATGCCGATGACGGTGGCGATCGGCACCGCCGCGTTGGCCAGCGCGTGCCGCAGCAGCACGGTGGCTTCGGGCAGGCCCTTGGCGCGCGCGGTGCGGATGTAGTCCTCGCCCAGCGTCTCCAGCACCGAGGCGCGCGTGACGCGGGCGATCAAGGCGATGTAGATGATCGACAGCGTGATCGACGGCAGCGTCAGGTGGTAAAGCCACGGGCCGGCGCCGTCAGCCAGCCGTTTGTAGCCCTGCACCGGCAGCCAGCCGAGCTTGAGCGAGACGAGCCAGATCAGCACATAGGCCAGCACGAACACGGGGATCGAGAAGCCGAGCACCGAGAAGGCCATCAGGCCGCGGTCGAGCCAGCCGCCGGAGCGCCACGCGGCGAGCACGCCCAGCGGCACCGCCACCAGCACCGCGATGACGATGGTGACCAGCGCCAGCGACAGCGTGGGCTCCAGCCGCTGGCCGATCAGCGTCGTGACCTCGGTCTTGTAGTAGAACGACTGGCCGAGGTCGCCGGTCAGCACATGGCCGAACCAGATCGCGAACTGCTCCGGGATCGAACGGTCCAGGCCGAGGCCGGCGCGGATCTGCGCGATCTGCTCGGTGCTCGCGGCGTCGCCGGCCAGCACCGCCGCCGGATCCCCCGGCGTCAGCCGCAGCATCAGGAAGACGAGCACCGAAACGATCAGCAGGACCGGGATCGTGGACAGCAGTCGGCGAGCGAGGAAGGCGAACATGGCGGGCGGACTGCAGGAAGCGCTCAGGCCGCCGGCAGGCGGGCCGGCGGCGTCGAGGCGGGCACGCCGCCGTCCACGAGGGAAGGCGGCGTAGCCGGGCTCAGTTCTTCTTCAAGTTCCAGTAGATGTTGCCGTTGGTGATGAAGAAGCCGCTGATGTTCTTGCGTGCGGCCATCGGCTGGTCGTACTCGCCCAGCGGCGCGTGGGTGGCGATCTCGAAGGCGCGTGCATGGATCTCGTCGGCCAGCTTCTTCTTCGTCGGCTCGTCGGTGGCGCGCATGAACCTGGCGCGGACCTCCAGCAGCTTGTCGTCCTTGGCCCAGCCGAACCAGCCCGACTGCTCGCCGCGGGTGTCCATCGTCGGGTTGGCGATCGGGCTCCAGACGTCGAACACGTTCCACGCCGTCAGGAACATGTTCCAGCCGCCCTTGTCGGGGGCGTCCTTCTTGGCGCGCCGGCCGACCAGCGTCTGCCAGTCCATCGCCTGCAGGTCGACCTTGAAGCCGGCCTGGCGCAGCAGCTGTGCCGCCACGTCGGGCAGCTTCTGGATCGACGCCAGGTCGGTCGGCTTCATCAGCACCACCGGCGTGCCGTCGTAACCCGAGGCCTTGAGGAGTTCCTGCGCCTTCTTCATGTTCGACTTGGCCTGGATCTCGCTGCCGGCCGTGCTGCCGTAGGGCGTGTTGCAGATGAACATCGACGGGCAGGTCCGGTACAGCGCCTTGACGCCGACCTGGGCGCGCAGGAAGGGCTCCTGCGAGAACGCCGCCAGCGCCGCCCGCCGCACCTTGACGTTGTCGAAGGGCTTGTGCAGGTGGTTGAAGCGCGCCATGTACTGCAGGCCGAGGTTGGCATACTTGGGGATCTGCAGGGTGGTGTCGGCCTTGACCGTCTCGTAGTGGTCGAAAGCGAGCGCCTCGAGGACGTCGATCTCGCCCTTCTGCAGGGCGTTGACCTGGGCCTGCGCATCGCGCAGCGCCAGGTTCCACTCGACGCGGTCCACGAAGACATGCTTGCCGCCCGCGGTGCCCGACGGCGGCTCGTTGCGCGGCACGTACTTGGTGTTCTTCAGGTACACCGCCTTGTCGCCGGGCTTGAACTCGTCGCGCTTGAAGATGAAGGGCCCCGAGCCGATGTGCTCTTCGATCTGCTTGAAGGCGTCGGTGTCGGCCATGCGCTTGGGCATGATGAAGGGCACGTTCGACGACGGCTTGCCCAGCGCCTCGAGCACGAAGCCGCAGGCCTCGCCGAGGAAGAGGCGGAAGGTGTCGGGCGCGGGCGTGTCCATGCGCTGGACGAAGGTCATCAGCGCGCTGCCCATGGCGTCGCGCTTTCCCCAGCGCTGCAGCGACGCGATCACGTCCTCGCCGGTGACGGGCTTGCCGTCGTGGAACGCCAGGCCCTTGCGCAGCTTGAAGGTCCACAGCCGGCTGTCCTGGCTCACGGTCCACGACTCGACCATCTGCGGCTTGATCTGCGCCTTCTCGTCGGTACCGAACAGCGTGTCGTAGATCATGTAGCCGTGGTTGCGGCTCATGTAGGCGGTGGTCCAGATCGGGTCCAGGATCGCCAGGTTCGAGTGCGGCACCACGCGCAACACGGTGTTCTGTGCCAGCGCGGGCAGGGCGGCCAGGGTCACGGCCGAAAACACGGCCCCGACGGTCAATCGACGGATGAGGTTCATCGCAGGAGTCCTTTGGCGTACGAAACAGACCCAGAGACCCTAACGCAATCGGGGGCGGGGTCCAATCAGGGCTTACACACAGGGCCGGCTCAAAGCGGCCACTTGGGGCGGCGGATCTTGCGGTACTCGAGCGCCCCGAGATCCGGGCTGACGGAGCCGGGTGCGCCGGCGACGATGATCCTGGTGGCCAGCGGGGCGAAGGCGGCGCGGAAGTGCTGCGACGACTTGACGACCACGATGCGCTGCTCGGCCAGGCGGCAGCCCAGGCCCGTGAAGAGGTCGGTTCCCAGCGCCTGCGTGCGGCGTGAGACGAGCACGATCTGAATGCCGTGCGCGAGCACCAGCGCACAGTCGCCCAGCGCCACCGAAGTGCCGGCGAGCCCGCTCATCACCATCGCCGGCACCAGCGCCTGCACCGTGCAAAGCGCATCGAGCGGGTCGCCGGACAGCGGGCCGACCTTGCCGCCCAGCCGCATCGGCAGCCGCGCCCCCACGCCGGCGTCGAAGGCGATGCGCACCGCGCCGGGGTCCCACAGCGGGCCCACCGCTGCCGGGGCGATGCCGCGCTCGATGAGCCGGCGCAGGATGAAGGTGGAGTCGCCGGCGGCGCCGCCGCCGGGGTTGTCGGCGCTGTCGGCGATGACCACCAGCCCCGGGGGCGCCGCCAGCGCCTCGTCGAGGGCGGCGTCGATGCCGGGCTGCGGCGTGGCGAGCGTCTCGCGCAGCGCGATCAGCTCGTCGGCGAGCCGGCGCGCGAGCTTGTCGCCCTGTTCACGGCGGCCGTCGGTGTAGACGAGAACCTGGGTGCCCATGTCCGGCACGTCGCCCCAGGCAAAGCCGTGCGTGATCGACACCGAGAGCACGCCATCGTGGCCTTCGAGCGCGCGGATGCGCTGCACGAAGCCGCGCGCCGGCTCCCGTGTCGTGTGGATCGGCACGATCATCTCGCAGTCCACCACCGAGGCCTGGGGCCGGATGCGGCGCTCGACCTGCGCCGCGCAGAGGTCCACGAGCTCGAATGCACGCTCGAGGATGTCGGTGTGCGGGTATTCCTTGAAGCTGATCAACAGGTCGGCCTTCGCCACCATCGCAGCCGTGAGGTGGTTGTGCGGGTCCAGCTCGGCACCGACGACGACGTCGGCGCCGACGATCGCCCGCACGCGCGCCAGCAGGTCGCCCTCGCAGTCGTCGTAGCCGTCGGCGACCATCGCACCGTGCAAACCGAGCACCACCATGTCCACCGGCAGCGCGGCGCTGAGGTCGGCCAGCAGCTCGTCGCGCAGCGTTTCGAAGGCCAGGCGCGTGGTCGTGCCGCTGGGCTGCGCTGCGGCGACCAGGCCCTCGGCCAGCTGCCAGCCGCGCTCGCGCGCGCGCTGCCGTGCCGCCCACAGCGGGCCGGCGAAGAAGCTCATGCGGTCCGGGTGCCGGCCGGCGGGGTAGTAGTCGCCGTCGTGGAACGACGCCAGCCCGGTGGGCATCGGCGCGAAGGTGTTGGTCTCGGTGGCGAGGGAGGCGGTGAAGACGCGCATGGGCAGCCCGGGGCTGGCACGGGAGCGTGCCGGTGCACACGGTAGCCGACGGCACCGCAGCGGGTCAAGACTGGCGCGGCCCGACGACAATGCGTCGCCACCGTCACCGACAAGGAGCCACGGTCATGGTTTCGTTCGACGACCCCACCGATCTCGATGCCCAGGCGCTGTCGACCGCGCTGCACGCGCGCGAGCTGTCGTGCCGCGAGGTCATGCGCGCCTACCTGGCGCGCATCCACCGACTGAACCCGCGCTGCAACGCGATCGTCAACCTGGCGCCGGACGAGGCGCTGCTGCGGCAGGCCGACGAGCGCGACGCCGAACTGGCGCGCGGTGTCTCGCGCGGCTGGATGCACGGCATGCCGCAGGCGATCAAGGACACTGGGCACGCGGTCGGCTTCCCGACGACCTTCGGCAGCCGGCTGCTGAAGGATGCCCTGCCCACGCACGACAGCCTGTTCGCGGCGCGCATGAAGGCCGCCGGCTGCATCGTCGTCGGCAAGACCAACATGCCCGAGTTCGGGCTCGGATCGCACACCTACAACGAGCTGTTCGGCGCCACCGGCAACGCCTGGGAGCCGTCGCTCAGTGCCGGCGGCAGCAGCGGCGGCGCGGCCGTGGCGCTGGCGCAGCGGCTGCTGCCGGTGGCCGACGGTTCCGACTTCATGGGTTCGTTGCGCAACCCTGCAGGCTGGAACCATCTCTTCGGGCTGCGACCCAGCCAGGGGCGGGTGCCGGCGTGGCCGAAGCCCGATCTGTGGCTCAGCCAGCTCGCCACCGACGGCCCGATGGCACGCACCGTGCGCGACCTGGCGCAACTGCTGTCGATCCAGGCCGGCCACGACCCGCGCGCGCCGTTGTCGCTGGCCGACGGGCCGCGCAGCTACGTCCCCGGCTCCGGCGCAACGGTGCGCGGCACGCGCATCGGCTGGCTCGCCGACCTCGACGCCTACCTGCCGATGGCGCCCGGCATCCTGCCGGTGTGCGAGCAGGCCCTGCAGGTCATGGCCGCGGGCGGCGCCGGGGTGGAGCCGGCCAGGCTCGGTTTCGACCCGGCGCATGTGTGGCAGGCCTGGCTCGCCTGGCGGCGCGCGCTGGTAGCGCCGAGCATCGCCGCCGTGCTGTCCACACCGGGTGCGCGCGATCTGGTCAAACCCGAGGCGCTGTGGGAATACGACAGCGCGCAGGGCCTCGGCTGCACCGAATTCACGCAGGCCAGTGCCGTGCGCAGCGCCTTCCACAACCACCTGCTCGGCCTGTTCGACCGCTACGACGTGCTGGCGCTGCCGGTGGCACAGGTGTGGCCGTTCGACCTGGCACTGCATTGGCCCGGGCAGGTGGGCGGCCGTGCGATGGACAGCTACCACCGCTGGATGGAGGTGACGCTGTATGCCACCTTCGCCGGGCTGCCGGCGATCAGCGTGCCGGCCGGGTTCGACGGCGCGGGACGGCTGCCGATGGGTCTGCAGCTGATCGGCCGGCCGCAGGGGGATGCGTCGCTGCTGGAGGTGGCCGCGGGCTACGAGAGTCTGGTGCCCGAGTTGATGGCGCGGCGGCCGCGGGGGTAGATCACGACGCGGGGCGGGCCCAGTTCCGTCCTGGTGGCTATGGCTTACCTTCACGCTGCCGGGTCCCGCCCCGGCGGGCGGGTAACTTTCTTCTGCTGGCACAGAAGAAAGTCACCAAAGAAGAGTGCCTGAAGTCCAACACCCCCAACTCGTTCTTCTCGCTCCGCACGCCCGGCCCAGCGGGCTACTTGAAGCCTCGCGATACATCGAACCTTCCGCTCACTGGTCGATACGGCTCGCTTCGCATCGCCGGATTGCCGCATCACCGGATCGGCGCCGCTGCGTGCCAAGGGCGAAGCGCAGCGAGCCCGTAACGTACGAGCGAGCGGCTGCGTCGATCTTCCTCAGGGTGTCCAGTAGCCCGCTGGGCCGGGCATCCGAAGCGCGCTGCGCGAGTTGATGGTGTTGCGTTGAGGCCCTTTGCTTTGGCTACTTTCATTTGGGCCAGCAAATGAAAGTAGCCCGCCCGCCGGGGCGGGACCCGGTAGGGTGAAGGTCAGCCACAGCCACCAGGACGAACCCATGCAGGCACCCCAAGAGCCCCCCCCGGCACCGCGGCCTCACAGCCCCGCCGCTGCACGCAGCGCGTTGGCCTTATCCGTACTTTGGTCCGCGCTCACATCGCTGGCGCGATATGAGCGCAGCCCACGTACGGACAAACCGCGCTCTGCGCGGCGGCCTTACAGGCCGGCTGCGGCGCGCAGCGCCGCAGCTTTGTCCGTACGTTCCCAGGTGAACTCGGGTTCTTCGCGGCCGAAGTGGCCGTAGGCGGCGGTCTTCTCGTAGATCGGGCGCAGCAGGTCGAGCATCTGGATGATGCCCTTCGGGCGCAGGTCGAAGTGTTCCTGCACCAGGGCGGCGATTTTCTCGTCGCTGATGACGCCGGTGCCTTCGGTGTAGACCGTCACGTTCATGGGCTTGGCGACGCCGATGGCGTAGGCGACCTGGATCTGGCACTGTCTGGCCAGGCCGGCGGCGACGATGTTCTTGGCGACATAGCGCGCGGCGTAGGCGGCCGAGCGGTCGACCTTGCTCGGATCCTTGCCGCTGAAGGCACCGCCGCCGTGCGGGCAGGCGCCGCCGTAGGTGTCGACAATGATCTTGCGCCCGGTCAGGCCGCAGTCGCCCTGCGGGCCACCGATGACGAAGCGGCCGGTCGGGTTGACCAGGTAGCGCGTGTTGAGCAGCCATTCCTTGGGCAGCACCGGCTTGATGATGTCCTCGACCACGGCCTCGATGAACTCGGGCTTCATCTTCGTGCCCAGGCTCCACTCGGGCGCGTGCTGGCTGCTCAGCACCACGGTGTCGATGCTGTGCGGCTTGCCGTCGACGTAGCGCATCGTGACCTGGCTCTTGGCGTCCGGGCGCAGGAAGGGCATGCGGCCGTCCTTGCGCAGGTGCGCCTGGCGCTCGACCAGCCGGTGCGCGTAGTAGATCGGCGCCGGCATCAGCTCGGGCGTTTCGTCGCAGGCGTAGCCGAACATCAGGCCCTGGTCGCCGGCGCCGCTGTTCAGGTGGTCGTCGCTGGCGTGGTCGACGCCCTGGGCGATGTCGTTGCTCTGCTTGTCGTAGGCCACCAGCACCGCACAACCCTTGTAGTCGATGCCGAACTCGGTGTTGTCGTAGCCGATGCGCTTGAGCGTGTCGCGGGCGACCTGGATGTAGTCCACGTGCGCATTGGTCGTGATCTCGCCGGCCAGCACCACCAGGCCGGTGTTGCACAGCGTCTCGGCGGCGACGCGGCTGCGCGGGTCGTCTTTGAAGATCGCGTCGAGGATGGCGTCCGAGATCTGGTCGGACACCTTGTCGGGGTGACCTTCGGACACGGATTCGGAAGTGAATAGGAAGTCGTTCGCCACGGGGTTCTCCGGTTGGGTTGCACTGAGGGCGTCGCCGGTCAGTGTCCTTGAGTGCCGCGGCGAACGCTTTAGCGGGTTTGTTGAGTCGGCGCCACACCGTGGCGGCCGTCCCGGCGGGGCTCGGTATGCTCGGGCCCCGCGTCGCCCCGCAAGTTGTCCTTTAACTCGGCGACGCCCAAAGTATACGAAGGATGTCCGTCGCCCACCGCCTGCTCGGCTGGCTCGCCCGGCGCTCGCTGCGCTTTTTGCACGCCCTGGGCGCAGCGCTGGGCTGGGCCGGCTACCTGCTGTCGCCCAGCTACCGGCGGCGCCTGGATGCGAACGCGGCGCTCGCCGGGGTGAGCGTGGCCGACCGGCGCGCCGCGGTGGCGGAGGCCGGCAAGCTGGTGCTGGAGCTGCCACGGCTGTGGCTGCGCCCGGCTGGCCTGCCGATCGACGACCCGGTGGCCTGGGAAGGCGCCGCGCTGATCGACGACGCGCTGGCGGCCGGCCGCGGCCTGGTGCTGCTGACGCCGCACATGGGCAGCTTCGAGATCTGCGCGCAGGCCTATGCCGAGCGCTTCGGCGCCCGCCAGCCGGTCACCGTGCTGTACCGGCCGGCGCGCCAGGCCTGGCTGCGCGAGCTGGAAGAAACCGCCCGCGCGCGCCCGGCACTGGCCACCGCACCGGCTTCGCTGGCCGGCGTGCGGCAGATGATGCGTGCGCTGCGCCGGGGCGAAACGCTGGGCCTGCTGCCCGACCAGGTGCCGCCCGCGAGCATGGGCGTGTGGGCACCGTTCTTCGGCCAGCCGGCCTACACCATGACGCTGGCCGCGCGGCTGGTGCTGCAGACCGGCGCTGCGGTGGGCCTGATCTGGGGCGAACGGCTGCCGCGCGGCGCCGGCTACCTGCTGCACGTGCGGCCACTGGCGCAGCCGCTGCCGCGCAAGGGCGAGCAGGACGAACAAGCCTGGATGACCGCCGCGGCGGCGGCGATCAACCGCTCGATGGAAGCGCTGGTCCGCGAGCGGCCGTCGCAGTACCTGTGGGGCTACCACCGCTACAAGACGCCGCGCGGCGCCGCCACCGCATGACGCTGGCCGCGCGCGCCCTGCTGGCCCTGGTGTGGTTGCTGCACTGGCTGCCGCTGCCGCTGCTGGCGGCGCTGGGGCGCGGCGTCGGTCGCCTGCTGCACCGGATGGCGCGCAGCCGGCGCGAAGTGGCCTTGCGCAACGTCGCGCTGTGCCTGCCCGAACTGTCGGCGGCCGAGCAGGCGTCGCTGGTGCGCCAGCACTTCCAGTGGCTGGGCCGCAGCCTGCTCGAGCGCGGCCTGCTCTGGTACGCCGGCGCGGCGCGGCTGCGGCGGCTGATCCACGTCGAAGGCGACGTGAAACTGGCCGAGCGCAGCGAGCGCCCGGTGATGTGGCTGGTGCCGCACTTCATGGGGCTGGACGTCGCCGGCATCGCGGCGCTGCTGTACCAGTCGCAGCCGGCGGCGTCGATCTACCAGGCGCAGAGCAATGCCGTGCTCGACGCCGCCATGCGCCGCGGCCGGCTGCGCTTCGGCGGTGCCGAGATCTTCTCGCGCCACGAAAGCGCCTTGCCGCTGGTGCGCGCCATCAAGCGCGGCCGCGCCTTCTTCAACCTGCCCGACATGGACTTCGGCGAGCGCGACGCCGCCTTCGTGCCCTTCTTCGGCGTGCCGGCGGCCACGCTGCTGGCGCCGTCGCGCATGGCGCGTTCGCTGAAAATGACGGTGCAGCCGGTGCTGGCCGAGATCCTGCCGGGCGGCCAGGGCTACAAGGTCCGCTTCCTGCCGCCGTGGCAGGACTGGCCCAGCAACGACGCGGTGGCCGACACCGCGCGCATGAACGCCTGGATCGAAAGCGAGATCCGGCGCAACCCGGCGCAGTACCTGTGGGTGCACAAGCGCTTCAAGACGCGGCCGCCGGGTGAGCCGCCGATCTACGAGTAGCGGGCCGCGGCGCGCTCGCGCGCTGTGGCCGAGGCGGCTGGCGCGCCGGCCGTGGCGATAATCGTCTCATGCGGATGCCCTTCACCAAGATGCAAGGCACGGGCAACGACTTCGTCGTGCTCGACGCGCTGCGTGCGCCGATCGAACTCACGCCGGCGCTGGCGCGGCGGCTGGCCGACCGCCGCTACGGCGTCGGTGCCGACCAGATCCTGGTCGTCGAGCCCAGCCGCACGCCGGGCATCGACTTCCGCTACCGCATCTACAACAGCAGCGGCGAGGAGGTCGAACACTGCGGCAACGGCGCGCGCTGCTTCGTTCGTTACGTGCACGAGCATGGCCTCACCAACAAGACGACGGTGAAGGTGGAGACCGTCAACAACGTGCTCGAGCTGCGCCTGCGCGCCGACGGCCGCGTCACGGTGGACATGAACCGGCCCGTCTTCGAGCACGCGCGCATCCCGTTCGACGCCAGCGGACTGGTGCCGCGGCGCGAGGGCGGCTTCGAGCTGTGGCCGCTGGAAGGCGTGGAAGTGGCCGTGCTGTCGATGGGCAACCCGCATGCCGTGCAGCGCGTGGCCGACGTCGACACCGCGCCGGTGGCGCTGCTGGGCCCGCGCATCGAGACGCACGCGCGTTTTGCCCGCCACGTCAACGCCGGCTTCATGCAGGTGCTGGCGCCGGACGCCATCCGCCTGCGTGTGCACGAGCGCGGCGCCGGCGAGACGCTGGCCTGCGGCACCGGCGCCTGCGCCGCGGTGGTGGCCGGCGTCCGGCTGGGCTGGCTGGGCCGGCGCGTGGACGTGCACACGCGCGGCGGCGCCCTGCTCGTCGAGTGGCCGTCCGACGACCAGAGTGTGCTGATGACCGGCCCCGCCGAAACCGTCTTCGAAGGAGAAATCGAGCTGTGACCACGACATCCGGAACGACCGAAGGCGGCGCATCGGGCCTGGGCCAGGGGGTGCAAGGCATCACCGAAGCCGATATCGCCAACTATCTGGCCAACACGCCCGGCTTCTTCGAGCGCCATGCCGAGCTGCTGTCGGCCGTGCAGCTGAGCAGCCCGCATGGCCGGCGCGCGGTTTCGCTGCAGGAGCGGCAGATGGAAATGCTGCGCGAACGCATCAAGGGGCTGGAGCAGAAGATCATGGAAATGATCCGCCACAGTCAGGACAACGTGGCCATCGCCGAGCGCCTGCACCGCTTCACGCGCAGCATCCTGCTCACCGCCGAGCCGGCATTGCTGCCGCAACGCATGGTCGAGTCGCTCAGGCACGAGTTCCTGATCCCGCAGGCCGCGATCCGGCTCTGGGGCCTGGACGAGGCCCATGCCGGTGCACCCTACGCGCAGCCGGCCAGCGACGACGTCAAGAGCTTCGCGGCCAGCCTCAGCGTGCCCTATTGCGGCGTCAACGCCGGCTTCGAGGCCGCCGGTTGGCTGGCCGACCCGGCCGCCGTGATGTCGCTGGCGATGATCCCGCTGCGCCACGGCGACGCCACCGTCGGCCTGCTCGTGCTCGGATCGCCCGACCCGACGCGCTACGCCGCCGACATGGGCACTGAATTCCTGATGCGCATCGGCGACGTGGCCGCAGCGGCGCTGTCGCGGCTGCGAGCGGCTGCGTGAACGCGGCGCCTGCGACCCGGCCCCTGCCCAGGATCTTGCGCCAATGCGAACCGTATGGCCCCCTCTCCCGCCTGGGCGGGAGAGGGCTGGGGTGAGGGTGGGAAGGCCGGTGCACCCTCACCCCCACCCTCTCCCGCAAGCGGGAGAGGGGGCCAAGCCGGTGCTGTTGCCGGAGATCCAGGCGTTCCTGCAGCACCTCACGGTCGAGCGCCGGCTCGCCGCGCGCACGGTGGCGATGTACCGCGAGGCGCTCGTGCGCCTGCAGGCGTCGGCGCAGGCGGCGGGCGTGGAGCTGTGCGCGGCGCAGCCGCACCACATCCGCAGCTGGGTGGGGCAACTGCGCTCGCGCGGGCTGGCGCCGCGCAGCATCGCCATTGCGCTGGCCGCCTGGCGCGGCCTGTACCGCTGGTGGGGCCGGCACGGCGTGGTGCTGGTCAACCCGGTGGCAGGCATCCGCGCTCCCAAGGGCGCCAAGCCGCTGCCCAAGGCGCTGTCGGTGGAGCAGGCAGTGGCGCTGGCCGAACATGGCACCGAACACACCACGCCGGCGCTGGCGGCACGTGACCACGCCATCGTCGAACTGCTCTACGGCTGCGGCCTGCGCGTGGCCGAGCTGATCGGGCTGGACGTGGCCGCCGGCCCGGCGGCCGCGGGTTGGGTCGACGCGCCCGACGCCACCGCGCATGTGCTGGGCAAGGGCAGCAAGCGGCGCAGCGTGCCGGTGGGCGGCGCGGCGCTGCGCGCCCTGCAGGCCTGGCTGGCGCAGCGTGGCACGCTGGCGCATGCCGGCGAGCCGGCGCTGTTCGTCAGCCGGCGCGGCACGCGGCTGACGCCCAACCAGCTGCGCCACCGGCTGCGCGCGCAGGCGCTGCAGGCGGGCGTGCCGACGCACGTGCACCCGCACATGCTGCGCCACAGCTATGCCAGCCACCTGCTGCAAAGCAGCGGCGACCTGCGCGCGGTGCAGGAACTGCTGGGCCACGCCAGCATCGGCACGACGCAGGTCTACACCAAGCTCGACTACCAGCACCTGGCCAAGGTCTACGACGCCGCGCACCCGCGGGCACGGCGCAAGCCCTGAGCGGCCGTCATGAAGACCGTCCGCCTGCGCCCCGGCAAGGAGCGCTCGCTGCAGCGTCGCCACCCGTGGGTGTTTGCCGGCAGCGTCGACCGCGGCAAGGCCGACCCCGGCGAGACGGTGCGCGTCGAGGACGCCGCGGGCGGCTTCCTGGCCTGGGGCGCCTACAGCGGCAACTCGCTGATCCGCGTGCGTGCCTGGAGCTTCGATGAGTCCGAGCGCATCGACCGCGCCTTCTTCGAACGCCGCATCGCCCGCGCGCTGGCGCTGCGGGCGCGGCTGCCCATCGCCAGCAGCGGCGTGCGGCTGGTGCACGGCGAAGCCGACGGGCTGCCGGGGCTGGTGGTGGACCGCTACGGCGACACGCTGAGCGTGCAGTTCCTGGCCGCCGGCAGCGAGCGCTGGAAGGACACCCTGGCCGACGGGCTGCTGCAGGCCAGCGGCGCGGCGCGGCTGTACGAACGCTCGGATGCCAGCGTGCGCGGCCTCGAAGGGCTGGAGCCGCGCAGCGGCTGGCTGCGCGGCGAGGGCAGCACCGAGCTCTTGATCACCGAACACGGCTGGAAGCTGACGCTGGACGTGGCCCACGGCCACAAGACCGGTTATTACCTCGACCAGCGCGACAACCGCGCGCTCTTTGCGCGCTGGGTGCGCCACTACGGCTGCCAGCGTGTGCTCAACGCCTACTGCTACAGCGGCGGCTTCACGGTGGCGGCGCTGGCCGGCGGCGCCGCCCATGTGACGAGCGTCGATTCGTCGGCGCCGGCGCTGGAACGTGTTCAGGCCCATGTGCAGCTGAACGGCTACGACGCCGCGGCCAGCGAGTGCGTGGACGCCGACGTCAACGCCTTCCTGCGGCAGTGCCTGGACGCCGGCCGGCACTTCGACGCCATCGTGCTGGATCCGCCCAAGTTCGCGCCGACGGCCGCGCATGCCGAACGCGCCGCGCGCGCCTACAAGGACATCAACCGCCTGGCGCTGATGCTGCTGGCCCCGGGCGGGCTGCTGCTCACCTTCAGCTGCTCGGGCGGCATCGGTGCCGACCTCTTTCACAAGATCGTCGCCGGTGCCGCCATCGACGCCGGGGTCGACGGCGCCATCCTGCAGCGCCTGGAGGGAGCCTGCGACCACCCGACGACGCTGGTCTTCCCCGAGGGTGAATACCTCAAGGGCCTGGCGATCCTGAAGGCCCACTGAGCGCCGCCAGGTCCAGCCGCGGGTCGAACTTGGCGCGCTTGACGCTGAAATAGGCCTTGACGTTGCGCACGTTGGCGTCCTGCGTGAACAGGCGCTGCACCAGCGCGTGGTAGGCCGCCATGTCGGCGCTGTTCACGACGAGCACGAAATCGGGGCCCGGCGAGACGCGCCAGCACTGCTGCACCGCCATTTCGGCCACGGCGCGTTGTTCGAAGGCGTCCAGATGCTCGGCGCCCTGGCGGTCGAGGGTGACTTCGACCAGCGCCGTGAGCCCGGCGCCGAAACGCTGCGGGTTCAGCAAGGCCACGCGGCGTTCGATGACCCCCTCGTCGACCAGGCGCCGCACACGGCGCAATGCGGTGGCCGGCGAGGTGTGGGCGCGTTCGGCGAGCACCAGGTTCGACATCGAGGCGTCGGTCTGCAGCAGGTCCAGCAAGCGCAGGTCAGTGGCGTCGAGATCCATGGTGAAATAATACCGTCACTGAATACTACGATATGACGTTTCCACTCACGCTTGAACGCGAGAGATGATTTAGTGCAAGTAGAGCCATATCAACGAAGGAACATTGCATCGTCGCTGGCCTAGGATCGATTCATCCAACAGCCAGGGAATCACGAACATGTGTGGCATCGTCGGCGCCGTCAGCACGCGCAACATCGTTCCCATCCTCATCGAGGGCCTGAAACGGCTGGAATACCGCGGCTACGACTCGTGCGGCGTGGCCGTGCACCAGGGCGGCGAACTGCGCCGCGCGCGCAGCACCTCGCGCGTGGCCGAGCTGCAAGCCAACGTGCAGGCCGACGGCATCGCAGCCGGCACCGGCATCGCGCACACGCGCTGGGCCACGCACGGCGCACCGGCGGTGCACAACGCCCACCCCCATTTCTCGGCCGGGCCCGGCGTGGATGCGATGACGACCGGATTCGGCGCGCTGGACGGGGACGACTCCGGGGCCCACACCGCGCGCATCGGCCTGGTGCACAACGGCATCATCGAAAACCACGACGAACTGCGCGCGGAATTGCAGCAGCGCGGCTATGTCTTCGCCAGCCAGACCGACACCGAGGTCATCGCGCACCTGGTGCACAGCCTGTACGACGGCGACCTGCTCGACGCCGTGCAGCGCGCGCTGCCGCGGTTGCGCGGCGCCTATGCCATTGCCGTGTTCTGCCGCGACGAGCCGCAGCGTGTCGTCGGTGCGCGCCAGGGCTCGCCGCTGGTGCTGGGAATCGGCACCGCCGGGTCGGGCGAACACTTCCTGGCCAGCGACGCCATGGCGCTGGCCGGCGTCACCGACCAGATCGTCTACCTGGAGGAAGGCGACGTCGTCGACCTGCAACTGGGCAAGGCCTGGATCACCGCTGCCGGCGCCGCCGGCCGCTACCGGCCCGTGCAGCGCCCGGTACGCACCGTGCATGCGCACAGCGGTGCCGCCGAACTGGGGCCCTACCGGCACTACATGCAGAAGGAGATCTTCGAGCAGCCGCGCGCGCTGGCCGACACGCTGGAAGGCGTCGAAGGCATCAGCGCCGAACTCTTCGGCGACGGTGCGCACCGCATCTTCAAGCACATCGACCGCGTGCTGATCCTGGCCTGCGGCACCAGCTACTACAGCGGCAGCGTGGCGCGGTTCTGGCTGGAGGGCATCGCCGGCATCCCGACCACGGTGGAGGTGGCCAGCGAGTACCGCTACCGCGACAGCGTGCCCGACCCGAAGACGCTGGTCGTCACCATCAGCCAGAGCGGCGAGACGGCCGACACGCTGGCGGCGCTGAAGCACGCGCGCGGCCTGGGCATGCCGCACACGCTGACGATCTGCAACGTGGCCACCAGCGCCATGGTGCGCGAATGTGAACTGGCCTACATCACGCGCGCCGGCGTCGAGATCGGCGTCGCCAGCACCAAGGCCTTCACGACGCAGCTGGCCGGGCTGTACCTGCTGGCGCTGGCGCTGGCGCAGGTGCGCGGTCGCCTGAACGACGCGCAGGAAGCCGCGGCGCTGAAGGCATTGCGCCACCTGCCGGTGGCGCTGCAGGCGGTGCTGGCGCTGGAGCCGCAGGTCATCGCCTGGAGCGAGGACTTCGCGCGCAAGGAGAACGCGCTCTTCCTCGGCCGCGGCCTGCACTACCCGATCGCGCTGGAGGGCGCGCTCAAGCTCAAGGAGATCAGCTACATCCACGCCGAGGCCTACCCGGCGGGCGAGCTCAAGCACGGCCCGCTGGCACTGGTCACCGCCGAGATGCCGGTGGTG
>JAUXVE010000055.1 GCA_030680415.1 Rubrivivax sp. | reverse complement strand
TCACTCCGCTCGGCATCATGGCAGCGGTATACATGCGCGAATATGCCAAGCCGGGTCCGGTGATCCGCGCCATTCGCATCTCGGTCAACAACCTCGCCGGCGTGCCCTCGATCGTCTACGGCGTGTTCGGTCTCGGCTTCTTCGTCTACGTGCTGGGCGGCTCGCTCGACGAGCTGTTCTTCGCCGCCGCGCTGCCGGCGCCGACCTTCGGCAGCCCCGGCATCCTGTGGGCGTCGCTGACGCTGGCGATCCTCACCCTGCCGGTGGTCATCGTCGCCACCGAAGAGGGCCTGTCACGGGTGCCGCGCACGATACGTGAAGGCAGCCTCGCGCTTGGCGCGACCAAGGCCGAGACGCTGTGGCGCACCGTGCTGCCGATCGCCAGCCCGGCGATGATGACCGGTCTGATCCTGGCGATTGCGCGCGCCGCCGGCGAAGTGGCGCCGCTGATGCTGGTCGGTGTGGTGAAGCTTGCCCCCAGCCTGCCGCTCGACGGCAACTTCCCCTTCCTGCACCTGGAGCGGAAGTTCATGCACCTGGGCTTCCACATCTACGACGTCGGCTTCCAGAGCCCCAACGTCGAAGCGGCGCGCCCCCTGGTCTACGCCACGGCGCTGCTGCTGGTGATCGTGATCATCGTGCTGAACCTCACCGCGATCCGCCTGCGCAACAGCCTGCGCGAGAAGTTCCGCGGCCTGGACAACGTGTGAACGCGCCGCCGCCGTAAGACAATTCGACTTCCACAGGAACCAACGATGAGCACCATGACACAAGCGGCGACGCCGAGGCTCACCATCGAGACCGAGGTCCCGGTGTCGGCGCGCGACGTGCAGCCGCTGAAGGATCTGGACGTAGCGGTGACGGTGCAGGGTGTCAACCTGTTCTACGGCGAGAAGCAGGCGCTGTACGACGTGACGCTGAACATCCCGCGCGGCCACATCGTGGCCTTCATCGGCCCCAGCGGCTGTGGCAAGTCGACGCTGCTGCGCTGCTTCAACCGCATGAACGATCTCATCGACCACTGCCGCGTCGAAGGCGAGATCCGCATCGACGGCAAGAACATCTACGACCGCAGCGTCAACGTCGCCCAGCTGCGCCGCCGCGTCGGCATGGTGTTCCAGAAACCCAATCCGTTTCCGAAGTCGATCTACGAAAACGTCGCCTACGGGCTGCGGCTGCTGGGCGTGAAGAACCGGGCCCAGCTCGACGAGACGGTCGAGCGTTCTCTGATGCAGGCCGCGCTGTGGGAGGAGGTCAAGGACCGGCTCGATGCCAGCGGCCTGAGCCTATCGGGCGGCCAGCAGCAGCGGCTGGTGATCGCGCGCGCCGTCGCGCTGGAGCCCGAGGTGCTGCTGCTCGACGAGCCGTGTTCGGCGCTGGACCCGATCTCCACCGCCAAGGTCGAGGAGCTGCTGCACGAGCTCAAGCACAAGTACACGATCGTCATCGTCACCCACAACATGCAGCAGGCGGCGCGGGTGTCCGACTTCACCGCCTACATGTACCTTGGCAAACTGATCGAATACAGCCCGACGCGCGATCTCTTCATGAAGCCCGCGCGACGCGAGACCGAGGACTACATCACCGGCCGCTTCGGCTGAACGGGGCAAGCACATGAACGAAAAGCACATCTCCAGCCAGTTCGACGCCGAGTTGAGCGGCATCTGCGCCCGCGTGCTCGAAATGGGCGGGCTCGTGGAATCGCAGACCGTGCAGGCCATGTACGCGCTGACGCAGTTCAGCGCCGAGACGGCGGCCCAGGTGCTCGAGGCCGAAGAGCGTGTCAACCGCATGGAGGTCGAGATCGACCTCGACCTGCAGCGCACCATCGCGATGCGCCAGCCGGCGGCCACCGACCTGCGGCTGCTGATCGCCGTGTCCAAGGCCAGCGCCAACCTCGAGCGCGTGGGCGACGAGGCGGCGCGCATCGCACGCACCGTGCAACGGCTGATCAACATCGGCATCTCCAGCCGGCTGCGCCTGCCGATGAGCGACCTGCAATTCGAGGCCGACCTGGCGATCGCCCAGCTGCGCAAGTCGCTCGACGCGTTCGCACGCCTGGACGTCGAACGCGCGCTCGAAGTGCTGAAGCAGGACGACGCCATCGACCGCGAATTCGACGGCCTGCTGCGCAAGCTCATCACCTACATGATGGAAGACCCGCGCACGATTTCGTCGAGCATCGACCTGGTGTTCGTCGCCAAGGCCATCGAACGCATCGGCGACCACGCCAAGAATCTGGCCGAGGCCACCATCTATGTCGTCAAGGGCACCGACGTCCGGCATCACACGCTCGAGGATGTCGAGAATGTCGTGCGCTAGGCATCGCAAGGGGACGCCGTGAGCTGTGTACTGGTGGTCGAGGACGAATCGGCGATCGCCGAACTGATTGCCATCAACCTGCGCCATGCCGGGTTCGAGGTTACCGTGGCTGCCGACGCCGCGCAGGCGCAGGCCGCGGTGGACCGCGTGCTGCCCGACCTCGTGCTGCTGGACTGGATGCTGCCGGGGCAGTCGGGCATCCAGCTTGCCAAGCGCTGGCGCGCCGATGCGCGTACGCGCGAGGTGCCGGTGATCATGCTCACCGCGCGTGCCGAGGAAGCCGACAAGATCACCGGACTCGACGCCGGCGCCGACGACTACCTCACCAAGCCGTTCTCGACCAAGGAGCTGATGGCGCGCATCCGGGCCGTGCTGCGGCGCAAGGCGCCCGAGGCGCTGGACACCGCGGTCGAGGTCGCTGGTCTGAGACTGGATCCCGCCACGCGTCGCGTCACGCGACAGCTCGACGATGGAGCGCGCGAAGTGAAGCTGGGCCCCACCGAGTTCCGCCTGCTGCACTTCCTGATGACGCACCCTGAGCGCGTGCACAGCCGCGCGCAGCTGCTCGACCGCGTCTGGGGCGACCACGTCTTCATCGAGGAACGCACGGTCGACGTGCACATCAAGCGGCTGCGCGAGGCACTGGCGCCGGTGCGGTGTTCGGCGCTGATCGAGACCGTGCGCGGCGCCGGCTACCGCCTCACGCAGTCGATCGGCAGCGTCGCCGCGTGAGCGACGGCGCGAACAAGCCATGGGCCCTGTGCTGACGCGTACGCTGGCGGCCGTGGGGGCGGTGCTGCTGGGCTGCGCTGTCGGCACGACCATTGGCGGCGCGCTCGGCGCGGCCACGACGGGCGCCACCTTCGGCGGTGCGCTGGGCGCGGCGGCGCTGGTGGCGTGGGACAGCGCGCGCGGCCGGGTGCTGATGGACTGGCTGCGCGGCCCACAGGTCGGCGCGGCACCGCGCGAGGCCGGCTGGTGGGGCGAGATGGCCTACCGCATCGAGCGCGGGCTGCGCCTGCGCGACGCCGGCATCGAGCAGGAGAAGCAGCGCCTGCGGGACTTCCTGGACGCCATCGAGGCGTCGCCCAACGGCGTGCTGCTGCTCGACGGCAGCGATCAGATCGAGTGGTGCAATTCGACGGCAGCCGACCACTTCGGGCTCGACCGTGAGCGGGACCGCCGCCAGCCCGTCACCAACCTCGTTCGCGCACCGGCCTTCGTGACCTACATGCAGCGCGGCCAGTACGACGACCACGTGGTCTTCACTGCGCCCAGCGGGCGCGGCACGCTGATGGTGCTGGTGCGCCGCTACGGCGACGGCATGAAGCTCGTGCTGTCGCAGGACATCACCGAGCGCGAACGCGCCGAGGCGATGCGGCGCGACTTCGTGGCCAACGTTTCGCACGAGATCCGCACCCCGCTGACGGTGCTGGCCGGCTTCGTTGAAACCATGACGCAGCTGCCGCTGACGGAGGTCGAACGTCGGCGCGTCCTGACCGTGATGGCGCAGCAGACCGACCGCATGCAGGCCCTCGTCGGCGACCTGTTGACGCTGGCGCAGCTGGAAGGCAGCCCGCGCCCGCCGTCCGACCGCTGGCTGGCTGTCTCCGACCTCATGCAGCGAACGCAGGTCGATGGCTTGGCCTTGTCCGGCGGTCGCCACACGCTGGCCGTCAGCGGCGGCGCCGACGCCGAGGTCGCCGGCAGCGACACCGAACTGATCAGCGCCGTCGGCAACCTCGTCAACAACGCCGTGCGCTACACCCCGGCGGGAGGCCGCATCGACGTGATATGGCGCTGGCGCGACGATGGCGGCGCCGAACTGGCCGTCACCGACACCGGTCTGGGCATGGCCCGCGAGCACCTGCCGCGGCTGACCGAGCGCTTCTACCGCGTCGACGGCAGCCGCTCGCGCGAAACCGGCGGCACCGGCCTGGGGCTGTCGATCGTCAAGCACGTGGCGCAGCGCCACGGCGGCGAGATCGACATCACCAGCGAGCTCGGCAAGGGCTCGACCTTCAAGCTCGTGCTGCCGGCCTTCCGCGTGCGGCATCGTGCCGAGGCGACGTTGGCGCCGGTGCTTCCGGCCTGAAAGCGCGCCGCGCGGCCTGCCGGCGGTTGCCCGTGTCAGTCGGCCTGGCGGCGTCGGTAGACGAGCGTGACCTCGTCGCGGTCGGTCGGCCGCCGGGCCTGGCCGACCAGCCTCCACCCGCCAGGTGCCGCCGGCAGCGGCCGCAAGCGTGTCACGCGCATGGCATAGCGGCACGGGCCGTCCAGCGCCGCCGGCCGCGCGTCGACGCGCCAGCGTCCCAGGTGCTCCAGTGCCGCCACGGTGGCCGGTGCCAGGCCGGGGGCGGCAATGCAGGCCTCGGGCGGCACCAGGGCGGCGATGCGGCTGACCCAGGGCCGTGGGCTGCGCGCGTAGTCCAGCAGCGGCAGCCACAGCGTCATCAGCAGCAGCCAGCACAAGGCCACGCCGCCGGCCGGCAGCACCAGGCTCTTCCACAGCGCCTCGCGATGACGCCCGGTGCGCCAGCGCACCAGCCACAGCCAGGCCAGCGTGCCGGCAATCGCCAAGGCCAGGGCCGGGGCCGAAAACGAGGCCTCGAAACCCGGCGCGAGCTTGGCGACATTGGCGGCTGGCTTGGCGGGCGTGCCCGTCTGCACCGCGGCGTAGACGACCCAGATGGTGATCGCGCACAGCGAGAAGAAGAACATCGACAGCCAGTCGATGGCTGCCGCGGTGCTGCGCTTGAACGTGGGCAAGGCGAAGGCGGCCAGCACCGCCATGCCGGGCAGGCCCAGCATCAGCGCGCGGTCGGACCCGGCCATCGCCAGGTTGGACAGCAGCGCCACGGTCACCGGGATCAGTGGCACCGACAGGTGCCGGTGCGACAGGTGCCGGCGCCAGCGCCACAGCGTCCACAACGCCAGCGGCCAGGCCGGCCACATGAACCACAGCCACTGCCGTGCAATGCCGGGCAGGTCCCCGGTGTCCAGGCCCTGCGTGCGCCAGCGCCAGGCCCCCAGCGCCAGCGCCAGCAGCACGGCCGCCCCGGTGGCCGCCGCTACCCAGGCGGTGATGGCCCGCACCTGCGGGTAACGCGAGTACCAGCACACGGTTGCGCCAGCCAGCCCGGCAGCCACCGCCATGCCCGGCGCGCCGCTGCCGGCGAGCAAGGGCAGGGCAGCCAGCACCGCGGCACGCGAGGGGCCGTGGCGATAGGGCGCCGCCGCCAGGCCGTACATGAACAGACTCATCGCCGCCAGTTGCGCCAGCTCCGGCGTCGTCTCGTGGCCCAGTTGCAGCAGGCCCAGCGTGGCCATCAGGGCCAGCAGCGCGCCGTCGGAGATGGCCCTGGCGTAGTCCATCGGCTCGGCCTCGCCGCCGAAGGCAAACGGTACCGGCTGGGCGGCGTCGGTGCGCGCGAGGTGGAAGGTGGTGTACCAGACCAGCACCAGGGTCAAGACGAGCAGCAGCGCGAAGGGCACGCGGGCGGCCAGCGCCGGCTCGACGACGCCGGCCGTGGCCGCAATGAAGGCCGCACCCAGCCAGTGCGGCAGCAGTGCGGTGTCGGCGGGCACGCCACCGAGCATGGGTGACCACCACGAGGTGCGGCCCTCGGCGATGGCAATCATCTGGCCGAAGGCCGTCAGATCGGCGTTGCGCCAGGGATCGCGCCCGAAGAGCCCCGGCAGGACGTACACCGCGCACAGCAGCAGCAGCGCCGCGCGCGGCAGGCGGCGCGCCCCACGCTGGGTGACGAGTGCGGGGGTGGGGCTGCTCACGCCGCGATGATGCCCGAGCCCGGTGCCCGAGGGCGCGACTCACAAACAACAAAGGCAGCCGAGGCTGCCTTTGCTGCAAGCGTCGCCGCGATCACTTCTTGCTGGTGAGGTGGGCGAACTTGTTGCGGAACTTCTCGACCCGGCCGCCGAGGTTGTCGATGCTCTTCTGCGTGCCGGTGTAGAACGGGTGCGTCTCGCTGGTGGATTCCAGCTTGATCAGCGGCAGCTCGCGACCGTCGTCCATCTTGATCATCTCGCGCGACTGGGCGCACGAGCGCGTGACGAACTTGAAGCCGTTGGACAGGTCCTGGAAGCAGATGTCCCGGTAGTTCGGGTGGATGCCTTCTTTCATGGGAAGCCTCTTTTCGGTTGCGGAAGCCACGTCGGCCGTTCGTTCATTCCGGGCGGGCGCACTTTCCTGGGGGCGGAAAACCGCGAATTCTAACCCGGCAGCGGTGTCTCAGCCGCCGCGCCGCATCATGTCGAAGAAGTCGTGGTTGTTCTTGGTGGCCTTCATCTTTTCCAGGATGAACTCCATCGACTCGATCTCGTCCATGGGGTAGAGCAGCTTGCGCAGGATCCAGCTCTTTTGCAGGATCTCGGGCTTGAGCAGCAGTTCCTCGCGCCGCGTGCCGCTCTTGTTGATCAGGATCGACGGGTAGACGCGCTTTTCGGCCATGCGGCGGTCGAGGTGGATCTCGCAGTTGCCGGTGCCCTTGAACTCTTCGTAGATCACCTCGTCCATCTTGGAGCCGGTGTCGATGAGCGCGGTGCCGATGATCGTCAGCGTGCCGCCTTCTTCGGTGTTGCGGGCGGCGCCGAAAAAGCGCTTGGGCCGCTGCAGCGCATTGGCATCGACGCCGCCGGTGAGCACCTTGCCGCTGGACGGCAGCACGTTGTTGTAGGCGCGGGCCAGGCGGGTGATCGAATCGAGAAGAATGACCACGTCCTTTTTCAGTTCGACCAGGCGCTTGGCGCGTTCGATCACCATCTCGGCCACTTGCACGTGGCGCGCCGCCGGTTCGTCGAAGGTCGAACTGATGACCTCGCCGCGCACGGTGCGCAGCATCTCGGTCACTTCCTCGGGCCGCTCGTCGACGAGCAGCACGATGAGGTGGATCTCGGGGTGGTTGGCCACCAGCGCATGCGCCAGTTGCTGCATCATCACCGTCTTGCCGGTCTTGGGCTGGGCCACGAGCAGCGCGCGCTGGCCTTTGCCGATGGGCGCGATGAGGTCGATGATGCGGCTGGTGATGTTCTCGTCGCTCTTGATGTCGCGCTCGAGCTTGAACTGCTCGGTCGGGAACAAGGGCGTCAAGTTCTCGAACATGATCTTGTGCTTGCTCTCCTCGGGCGTGACGCCGTTCACGAGGTCGACCTTGACGAGCGCGAAGTAGCGTTCACCGTCCTTGGGCACGCGCACCTCGCCTTCGACCATGTCGCCGGTGTGCAGGTTGAAGCGGCGGATCTGGCTCGGGCTGAGGTAGATGTCGTCGGTGCTGGCCATGTAGCTGGCCTCGATCGAGCGCAGGAAGCCGAAGCCGTCGGGCAGCACCTCCAGCACGCCGTCGCCATAGACCTGCTCGCCGTTCCTGGCGCGCTTCTTCATGATCGCGAACATCAGCTCCTGCTTGCGCAGGCGGGCCACGTTCTCGATCTCCAGCGCCTCGCCCATCGTGATGAGTTCGGCGATGGGCTGGGCTTTGAGTTCGGACAGATGCATGGGCGGGCACCCTCGGGCAGATGCGGTGCGGCTTGCGCGCGGAATGCGCGGGCCGGTGGGCGAAAACGCTGGTGGATGGGCGCCGAAGGCACGCGCCGGGCCGTCAGGGGCGCCGGTGGGGACCGGCGCGGGCGGCGCGTGATGGCGGATCAGCCGGCAGGCGCCTCAGGCACCCACCGCTGGAGACGGATTATAGATGACCGTCGAGGAAGGCGGTCAGTTGCGCCTTGTTCAGTGCGCCGACCTTGGTGGCGGCGAGCACACCACCCTTGAACAGCATCAGCGTCGGAATGCCGCGGATATTGTGCTGTGCCGGCACGGTGCGGTTCTCGTCGACGTTCATCTTGGCCACCTGCAGGCGGCCTTCGTAGGTCTTGGAAACCTCCTCCAGGATCGGCGCGATCTGCTTGCACGGGCCGCACCATTCGGCCCAGTAATCGACCAGCACCGGCTTGTCGGACTTGAGGACATCGCTGTCGAAGGAATCGTCGGTGACGTGTTTGATCAGTTCGCTGCTCATCTGGGAGTTCTCCGCGTGCCTCGGCGCATGGCTACCGATAGGGGCTGACGAATTCTGACACATCGGCCCCGGACCCGGCGCGCTTGCCCGCTGGGCGCCGCCCGGGCTGCCCGTATCGCATCGTGCCGCGCGCACACGGCCATCCCGGGCGGGCGCTACCGGAACAGGGGCCGCTTTGGCTGCCTGTTCGCGCCATTGCGCGTGGCCGCGCCAGGGTTCAATCGAATGCCCATGACCGTCGTCAGCAAAGACAACCACTCGCCTGCGCTCACTAGTGTTGTGCGCCAGTTCGGCCGCCTGCAGCTGCAGCGCCTGGTCGGCAAGAGCGAGCGCACGATGGCCTGGTGTGTGGCCGACCCGCGCAGCGGTCAGGATCTCTTGCTCGTGTTGCCGCGCCTGCAGCCAGCCGATGCCGCGGCGCTGGAACGTTGGCAGCAGGAGGTGCGCCAGGCATCGAGACTGAACCACCCGCAACTGGCCCGGGCGGTCGAGTTGGGTGTTCAGGACGGCTGGCCGTTCGTCACCTATGATCTTCATGGCGGCGCCACGCTCGCCGACGATGCCGCCCGTGGCGGCCGGCCAGGATCCGAAGCCGCGGCGCTGCTGGGCCAGATGTTGAGCGGGCTGGCGTTCGCGCACGATGCGGGCACCGCACACCACGACCTGCAACCCTACCTGTTGCTGCTGGGTGATGGTGGCCAGGTACGGCTGGCCGGCCTGGCAGTGGCGGCGGAACTGGCCGCACAGCCGCTCGGCGCCTCGCACCCACCCGTCGGGTCGCCGGCCAGCCTGCGCATGCAGCGCGAGGCCGCAGAACGCGATGTGCTGACGGCGGGGGTGCTGCTGCACGGCCTGCTGGCCGGGACGAGCGCGCTGGATGAGACCGACTGCGGCCGCGTCATCGCGCGGCTGCCGCCGCAGGGGCGAGAAATCGTGCGCCTGCCGTGGACCACCCGGCACACCATCGCCGAGCCGCTGCGGGCCATCGTCAACCGCGCCACCGACCGCCAGCCGCGCCAACGCTACCGCAATGCTCGCACGCTGTTGCGCGCCCTGGAGGGCTGGCTGCAGACCGACGGCAGCGCCGGCGGCGGGCCCATGGCCCTGCTGTCCGACCGCTTGCGCACGGCGGGCGTGCTGCCCTCGATCCCGCATGCCGCCGCGCGCGCCGCGAAGCTGGCGTTGATGGAACGCGAGCGCACCAACGAGCTGGCCGAAGTCGTGCTGCAGGATCTGGCGCTGTCGTTCGAGATGCTGCGCCTGGTGAATTCGGCCCAGGTGCGCGGCCTGCAGGTGTCGGGCAGCGGTCCGGTGCTTACGGTGCGCCGTGCCATCGCCATGATGGGTCTGGACGGCGTGCGCCACGCCGCGCTGGCGCTGCGTGAGTGGCCCGGCCCGCTCAATCAAGCCGGTGCCGACGAACTGGAGCGCTTGATCGAGCGCTGCAAGCGTGCCGGACGCCTGGCCATGATGCTGCGCCCGGCGGGCTACGACGGCGAAGTGGTGTACCTGATCACGCTGTTGCAGAACCTGGGCCAGCTGGTGGTGCACTACCACTTCGCCGACGAAGCACAACAGATCCAGCGTCTCGTGCAGCCGGGCACCGCGCTGCGCGAGGGTGAAGCCGAGGAACCCGGCATGAGCGAAGAGGCCGCCGCCCATGCCGTGCTGGGCACCGACATCGAAGCCATGGGCGTCGCCGTGGCACGCCATTGGGGCCTGGACAACGCGGTGCTGCACATGATCCGCCGCCAGCCGATGACGACCGCCGTGCGCAGCGTGGACAGCGACGACGACATGCTGCGCACGGTGGCCAGTTGCGCCAATGAAGCCGTCGACGCGCTGGCGCAGCCGGCGGCGCGCGTCAACGCCGCCCTGCATCGCGTCGTGCAGCGCTACGGCCGCGTACTGGACCTGAGCCTGCGTGACCTGCAGGCGGCGCTGCAGGGGCGGCCGCCGGAGTCCGTCGCGCAAGCGGCCCCCCCAGCGCCGGACGGCGTGCCGGGGGTCGACAGCCCGGGCGCACAGCCGTCCGGGCTGCGCGCCGCCGCCGCGCGCGTTGCAGGGGCCGGCCAGTGAAGGTGGCGGCCGTGCCGGTGCGCCGACTCGGGCGCTTCCATCTGCTGCGCGAACTCGGACGCGGTGCCCAGGCGCAGGTGTGGCTGGCGCATGACCCGCGGCTCGATCGTGAAGTGGCGCTCAAGCTGCTGGATCCGGCGGCCGACGCCGACGCCGTGAGCCTATGGCTGCACGAGGCCCGCGCCGTCAGCCGCCTGACACATCCGCACATCGTGCCGGTGTTCGAGGCCGACGAACACGACGGCCAGTCCTACCTGGTGTTCGAGTTCGTCGACGGCCCCACGCTGTCCGAGGCCCGTCGCCAGAGGCCGCGCCTGCCGGCACGCGAGGCAGTGACGCTGCTGCTGGGCGTGCTGGACGCGCTGGCCGCAGCGCACGAGCAGGGCATCGTGCACCGCGATCTCAAGCCGTCGAACATCCTGCTCGGGCCCGACGGACGGGCGCGGGTCATGGACTTCGGCATCGCCGCGCGCACGGCGCAGGGTGACGGGCGCATCGTCGGCACTGCCGGCTACATGTCGCCCGAGGCCGCACGTGGCGAGGCACCGGTGCCGGCGATGGACGTGTTCGCTGCCGGCGTCGTGCTGGGCGAGTTGCTCAACGGCGCGCCGCTGATGCGCGAAACCGATCCCATGCGCGCCATCAAGCGCGTGCAGGGGGAAGACCTCGTGCTGCCGGCCACGGCCAAGGTCGACGAGACGCTGCGCGGCATCGTGCAGCGTGCGCTGGCGCGTGATGTGCTCACGCGCTACGACAGCGCGCGCGCGCTGCACGCCGCGCTCAGCGCCTGGCTGAATCCGGGCAGCAGCGTCGACTCGAAGGACGGGGGCAGCCATGCCACGCTGGAATTCCTGCTGCGCCGCATGCGTCACAAGACGGATTTCCCGGCGCTGTCGGACGCGGTGGTGCGCATCCAGCGCCTGGCCACGTCCGACACGGAAAGCCTGAAGAGCCTGACCGACGAGATCCTGCGCGACGTGGCGCTGACCAACAAGCTGCTGCGCATGGTCAACACCGCGCACTACACGGCGGTGGCCGGTGGCGGCATCAGCACCGTGTCGCGCGCCGTGGCGCTGGTGGGCTTTGCGGGCATCCGCAACATGGCGCTGTCGGTGCTGCTGCTGGAGCACATGGGCGACAAGGCCCATGCCGCGCAGTTGAAGGAAGAATTCCTGCGCGCACTGATGGCCGGCACGCTGGCCGGCGACATGTCGCCGCTGGCACGCGAGAGCGAAGAGGCCTTCCTGGCGGCCATGTTCCAGAATCTCGGCCGCCTGCTCACCGAGTACTACTTTCCCGAAGAAGCGGTGCAGATCCGCCAGCAGGTGGCGCACGCCGACACGGCGGTGTCGCGCGAGGCGGCGGCCCGGCAGGTGCTCGGCATCGGGCTGCAGGACCTGGGCGCCGGCGTGGCCCGCGCCTGGGGTCTGCCCGACACCTTGCAGCGGGCCTTGCGCGTGCCCGAGGGCGACGTGCCCACGCACGCGGTGCCCGCTGGCGTGGAGCGCCTGCGCTGGCTGGGGCGGGGTGCCAATGCGTTGACCAGCGCCATGCTGGCCAACGACGGCGAAGCGCAGACCGCCGCGCTGCACGCGGCAGCCGATCTGTATGGTCCGGCGCTGGGGCTGCCGGCGCGCCAGATCGTGGCGTCCACGCTCGAGTCGCGCACGCGGCTGGCCCAGATGGTCAGCGCCATGGGCTTGCAGGTGGCACGCGGCGCGCCGGCGCGCCGCTTGCTGGAAGCCACGCTGCCCTTGGGGTCCGCCGAAAAGACCATCGTCGAACCCCGGCCCGCGCCGGAGCCCCGGGCGGCGCTGTCGCGTGGCCTGGCCGGCCTGCCGCACTGGCCGCCAACCCCCTGCGACTGAGCGAAGTGCTCAACCTGGTGCTCGACACGATGCACCGCGCGCTGGAATTCCGCTCGGTGGTGTTGTGTCTGCGCGAGCCCCGCAGCGGCCACCTGGTGGGCCGCCTGGGCCTGGGCACCGGCGCGGACGACATCAGCGCGGCATTTCGAGTGCTGCCCGAGGGCGCAAGCCAAGGCGACCTGTTTGCAGCCCTGTGCGTCAAGGGCGCCGACATGCTGATCAAGGACGCCACCGCGGTGGCGTCGCACCTGCCGGCGTGGTTCCGTCAGCGCGTCAACGCCGGCAGCTTCCTGGTCATGCCGCTGCAGATCAAGGGTGCGGCGATCGGGCTCATCTACGCCGACAAGCTGGCCGCCGGCTCGATCACCCTGCACGAACCTGAGCTGGTGTTGCTGCGCGCCTTGCGCGACGAAGCCGTCGCGGCGTTCAAGCGCGGGGTCTGAACGGCCCCGGTCGCGACAACGAGGTGACGAGCCTTACCCCCGGCACTGGTCGCAACGCTTAGGGCTGCTTGGTTCCCCACCTGACCCGGTTGGGCGCGCTTCCATGCGGGGAGGCCCGTCGAGCGGGATTGTAGGCGAGGGGCAGCCGCCGCGGAGCCTGCGACCCGCGTCTGCGCAGGCTCTCAGCGCAACTGCAGCGCGTCGCCGCTGAACTCGACGCCCAGCGGCTCGATCAGCAGCCGCTTTTCGCCGGCTTCCACCTGCCCGGCCACCCAGGCCGCCACACCACAGCGCTGCGCCACCGCCACCGTGCGCTCGGCGTCGGCGGCGGGCACGAAGAGCGCGAAGCCGGCGCCCATGTTGAGCGTGCCGTAGGCCTGGGCATCGTCGAGCCGCGCCTGCTGCTGGATGAAACGCAGCACCGGTGGCACCGGCGGCACGCCATTGATGCGGTAGGTGAGCGCCTTGGGGTGGCGCAGCAGCTTGCGCCAGCCGTGACCCGTGATGTTGGCCGCGTAATGCACGTGGATGCCGGCTGCCCAAAGCGCTTCGGTCACCGGCGAATACAGCAGCGTCGGCGCCAGCAAGGCCTCGCCGTAGCCCAGGCCCGGCGCGACTTCGGTCAGGTAGCCCTGCGGCAGCCGCTCGGCGAGCTTGCGGGCGAGGCTCAGGCCGTTGGCGTGGATGCCGCTTGAGGCCAGCAGCACGATGGTGTCGCCAGGCCCGAGCCGCTCACCCAGGCTGAGCCGTTCCTTGGGGTTTACTAGACCCGTGCAAGAGGCCGCGAGGTCGATGCGGCCGGCCTCGACGATGCCGGCCAGGGCAGGGGTCTCGCCACCCCCCCAGGCCACGCCACAGGCGTCGCAGGCCCGCTTCCAGCCGGCCACCAGGGCCGCTGCGCGGTCGGCATCGCTGAACCACTCGCTGCCGCCGGCGGCCCAGTAGGCCTGCACGACCAGCGGCGTGGCGCCTACGGTGATGAGGTCGTTGACAGCCATCGCGATCGTGTCCTGTGCGATGTCGGCGTACCAACTGCGTCCGGTGAGGCGCTGCATCTCGTCGGCCACCAGCGTCTTGCTGCCCAGGCATTCGACGATGCTGGCGACGAAGAACGGCCCGACGTCGACGACATAGGCCGACTCGCCGCGCGAGGCCTCGACCTCGGCAAAGCCGTGCGGCGCCAGGTGGGCACCGGTGGCCGCGGCCGCGCGTTGCGCAGCTACCTTGAGCGGGTCGATGAGGTCGTACTGGACGCCGGACTGCGCGTAGCTCAGCGGGGCGGGTGTGGGCTGGGTCATGGCCGGGGATTATCCCTGCCCCCCGTAGAATCGACAGGATGTCCTACGTCGTCCTGGCCCGCAAATACCGCCCGCGCACCTTCGCGCAGATGGTCGGCCAGGAGCACGTGGTGCAGGCGCTGACGAACGCGCTCACGCAGCAGCGGCTGCACCATGCCTACCTGTTCACGGGCACGCGCGGCATCGGCAAGACGACGGTCAGCCGCATCCTGGCCAAGAGCCTGAATTGCACCGGCCCCGACGGCCGCGGCGGCGTCACCGCCGAGCCCTGCGGTGTCTGCCAGGCCTGCACCGAGATCGACGCCGACCGCTACCTCGATTACATCGAGCTCGACGCCGCCAGCAACCGCAGCATCGACGAGATCCGCGACCTCATCGAGCGCGCCGCCTACAAGCCCGGCATCGGCCGCTTCAAGGTCTTAATGATCGACGAGGCGCACCAGCTCACCAAGGACGCCTTCAACGCGCTGCTGAAGACGCTTGAAGAGCCGCCGGACTACCTGAAGTTCGTGCTGGCGACGACCGACCCGGAGAAGATGCTGCCCACGGTGCTCAGCCGCTGCCTGCAGTTCAACCTGCGGCCGATGGCGCCGGCCACCGTGCGCGCGCACCTGCAGCAGGTGCTGGCGGCTGAGGGCGTGCCGGCCGACGACGGCTCGCTGCGCCTGCTGGCGCGCGCCGCGCGCGGCTCGATGCGCGACGGCCTGTCGCTGGCCGACCAGGCCATCGCCTACGGCGGCGGTCAGCTGGTCGAAGGTGTGGTGCGCGCCATGCTCGGCAGCGTCGACCGCGGCCACGCCCGTGCGCTGGTCGAGGCGCTGTCGCGGCGCGACGGTGCTGCCGTTCTGGCGGCCGTGGACGGCCTGCGCGGCCTCGGTCTGTCGGCTGCCGGCACGCTGGAAGAAATGGCCATGCTGCTGCAGCAGATGGCGGTGGAGCAGGCGGTGCCGGGGGCGCTGGATGCGCAGGAGCCGGAGCTGGCCGATGTGCCGGCGCTGGCCGCGCTGCTGGCGGCCGACGAAACGCAACTGCTGTACAGCATGGTGCTGCATGGCCGCGAAGAACTCAGCCTGATGAGCGACGAATACGGCGCGCTGACGATGGTGCTGTTGCGCTTCCTGGCCTTCCCGTCCGCGGCTGGCGCGCCGGCGTCCCGCGGCACGCCGACGACCCGGGTCGAGCCGGAGCGTGAAGCGGCGCCGGCGCGTGGTGCACCCTTGCGTGCAGCGGCGCCGCCCGCAATGACGCTGCCGACGGTGGCGGTGGCATCGCGCGCCGTGCCGCCGCCGCCCCCTGCGACGATGGCAACGACGGCGACGGCGACGACGGCAGCCATGGCGCCGGCCGTGGCTGCCCCGACCGCGGCGTATGAGGTGGCGGCAGCGTCACCACCCGCGCCCGCCGCCGCCGTCGTGCCCTCGGCGTCGGGCGAGCGCTGGGCCAGCCTGGTGCTGCGGCTGTGCGAGCAGGGTGCGGTGGCCGCGCTGGTGCGCGAGCTTGCCATGCAGGCGGGCTTGCGCCTAGTCGATGAACTCGCCACACCGCCGCGCTGGCATCTGGTGGTCGAGCGCGAGGCGCTGCGCACGCTGGCCCTGCGCGACAAGCTCGTCGCCGTGCTGGCCGCCGAGTTGGGCCAGGTGATCGTGCTCGAACTCGAGAGCGGTGTTCCCGATGACACCCCCGCCCGCCGCGAGGCCGCCGCGCGCCAGCGCCGCCAGACGGTCGCCGAAGAAGCGATACGCAATGACCCCGTGGTGCGCGAGCTGATGACGCAGTTCAAGAGCGCGCGTATCGTGCCCGGCTCGATCAAACCCGTTTGACTGAAAGGTTCCACACCATGATGAAGGGCCAATTGGCCGGCCTGATGAAGCAGGCCCAGGCGATGCAGGACAACATGAAGCGCGCCCAGGATGAACTGGCGCTGCTGGAGGTCGAAGGCCAGTCCGGCGCCGGCCTGGTGAAGGTGACCATGACCTGCAAACACGACGTGCGGCGCGTTGCCATCGACCCCAGCCTGCTGGCCGACGACAAGGACATGCTCGAGGACCTGGTCGCCGCCGCCTTCAACGACGCGGTGCGCCGCGCCGAGGAAGTCAGCGCCGAGAAGATGGGCAAGCTCACCGCCGGGCTGCCGCTGCCGCCGGGCATGAAGATGCCGTTCTGACCATGCCGGGACCAGGCCGGCGCGCGTCGTGCACATGCGTTGCTGCGGTGTTGCGGCCCTCGCCCCAGCCCTCTCCTGCAGGCGGGAGAGGGAGCCAGGCAAGGCGGATTTGCCCCCTCTCCCGCGACGCGGGGGAGGGCTGCGGTGAGGGTGGCGGCGTGCCGCGACTTCGCGTTTTCGCGTCCCCATGACCGAACCCGCCCTCGACGGCCTCATCGACGCCCTGCGCCACCTGCCCGGCGTGGGCGTGAAGTCGGCGCAGCGCATCGCCTTCCATCTGCTGCAGCACGACCGAGCCGGCGCGCAGCGCCTGGCTTCGGCACTGGGCCGCGCGCTGCAGGACATGCGGCACTGCGCGCGTTGCCACACCTTCACCGAGGCCGAGGTCTGCAGCACCTGCCTGGACCCGCGCCGCGACGCACGGCAACTCTGCGTGGTGGAGACACCCGCCGACCAGGCGGCGCTGGAGCGCAGCGGCAGCTTCAAGGGGCTGTACTTCGTGCTCATGGGTCGCATCAGCCCGCTCGACGGCGTCGGCGTGGGCGACATCGGCGCGGCGAGCCTGATCGAGCGCGCCGGTGACGGCGTCGTCGAAGAGGTGATCCTGGCCACCGGCTTCACCGCCGAAGGCGAGGTCACCGCGCACGCGCTGGCCACGGCGCTGCGCGCGCAGGGCCTCAAGGTCACGCGCCTGGCGCGCGGCGTGCCGGCGGGCAGCGAACTCGAATACGTGGACCTGAGCACCATCGCGCATGCGATGGGCGACCGCCGCTGAGGCTGTGAGTCCTCCTGCCGCGCGACCAGCAGCTGCTCATAATCAGTCGGCAACCGCCGACCGATAGGCGTGCCACGACGCATGCCCGATCACCGGCCCGACGAGCAGCAGGCCGGCGAACCAGGGCAGCAGTGCCACGCCGACGAGCCCCGTGATCAGCAGCGCCCACCAGACCATGACGCCGGTCTGCGTGAGCACCAGCCGCAGGCTGGTCAGGCCGGCGGTCACGGCGTCGGTCTGGCGGTGCAGGATCATCGGGATCGAGACCACGCTCACGGCATAGATCAGCGCTGCGAACACCGCGCCCACCGCCACCCAGGCGGCGACGAACGGCAGGTTCTCGGGCTCCAGCAGGGCCAGCAGCGAGCCCTTGAAGTCGGGCATGCCGTCGAAGCTGACGGCAAACAAGACCAGCGTGGCGCGGCCCCACAACATCTCCAGGACCAGCAGCACGAAGCCGAAGATGGCGAGCTGTCCTGTGCGCGTGTCCCAGGCCAGCAGCGAGTCGCCGAAGTCGGGCTTGTCGCCGTTTTCCAGCCGCTGGCTGACGCGGTACAGGCCCAGGCACAGGAAGGGGCCCATGAGCAGGAAGCCCGCTGACAGCGCCATCGTGTAGGCCGGTGCGTGCGCGTAGACCTCGAGCAGCGCCCAGCCCATGACCATGAAGCAGGCGCCGTAGAACAGTCCGATGCCGGGGGCGCGGACGAAATCACGCCAGCCCAGCAGCAGCCAGCGCAGCGGGTCGGCCAGGCGCAGCGGGTTCAGCACGATGGCGGGCGAAGCCGCACCGGGTGCGGCCTGCCGGCTGTCGTCGGTGGTTTCCGGAGATCTGTTCGAAGGCATGGCCGACGGGTGCGAATGACGTGCCGCGAGACTAGTGTCCGCCCGCGTCGCCGTCCAGTCGGGCCAGCCCGCAGGTGGGTCGGCGTGGGTTCAGCGCGCGCGGCGCACGCGCAGGATCTCGTCCAGGATCAGGCATGCCGCACCCAGCGTGATGGCGCTGTCGGCGATGTTGAAGCTGGGAAAGTAACCGCCCGGAAACAGCGGCTCCAGCACCGCAAAGCGGAACTGCAGGAAATCGACCACGTAGCCGTGCAGCAGGCGGTCGACGACATTGCCCAGGGCGCCGCCCATGATCATGCTGACGGCAAAGCAGAACAGCTTCTGCGTCGGGTGGCTGCGCATCATCCAGACGATGAACACCGAGGCCGCCAGCCCCAAGCCGACGAAGAACCAGCGCTGCCAGCCCGATGCGCCGGCGAGGAAGGAAAACGCCGCGCCGCTGTTGTGCACGCGCACGAGGTTGAAGAAGCTGGTGACGGGGCGCACGTCGCCGTACTGGAAGTAGCCCAGGATCAGCGTCTTGGTCACCTGGTCGGCCAGCACGACGATGGCCGCCAGGCCCAGCCACAGCGCCAGGCTGGGTGCATGGCCCCTGACCGCCACGATCACGCCACCGCGCGCGTTTCGCCGGCGCCGTAGAGGTTGCTGGTGCAGCGGCCGCAGATCGTGGGGTGCGCCGGGTCGTGCCCGACATCGTGGCGCCAGTGCCAGCAGCGCTCGCACTTGACGGCGGCGCTGGCGCGCACCTCGACCTGCCAGGCGGCGCCGGCCTGCAGCGTCACCGCCGAGGTGATGAAGACGAACTTGAGGTCGTCGCCCAGCGACGCCAGCACGGCGTGGTCTGGCGCGCCGGCCGTGATCGTGACCTCGGCCTGCAGCGAGGAGCCCACGCCGCCGGCGGCGCGCAGCGCTTCGATCTCCTTGTTGACCAGGTCGCGCAGCTCGCGGATGCGCGACCAGCGCGCCAGCAGGGCCGGGTCCGGGGCATCGAAGGTCCAGTAGGTCTCGCAGAAGATCGAGTCGCGGCCGGGAGCGAACACCTGCCACGCTTCTTCGGCGGTGAAGCTCAGGAAGGGCGCCATCCAGCGCAGCATCGCCTGCGTGATCTGCCACAGCGCCGTCTGCGCGCTGCGCCGGGCCAGGCTGCCCGGGGCGGTGGTGTAGAGGCGGTCCTTCAGCACGTCGAGGTAGAACGAGCCCAGGTCCTCGGCGCAGAACACCTGCAGCCGTGCCACCACGGGGTGGAACTCGTACACCTCGTAGTGCTTCAGCACCTCGGCCTGCACTTCGGCGGTGCGGGCCAGCGCCCAGCGGTCGATCTCCAGCATCTCGGCTGGCGCCACGGCATGCGCGGCGGGGTCGAAGTCCGAAGTGTTGGCGAGCAGGAAGCGCAGCGTGTTGCGGATGCGGCGGTAGCTGTCGACCACGCGGGCCAGGATCTTGTCGTCGATCGACAGGTCGCCCGAATAGTCGGTGGCCGCGCACCACAGGCGGATGATCTCGGCGCCGAGCTGGCTCGTCACCGTGCGCATCTCGACGAAGTTGCCCACGCTCTTGCTCATCTTGCGGCCCTGGCCGTCGACCGTGAAGCCGTGCGTGAGCAGGCCGCGGTAGGGTGCCCGTCCGGCCACCGCGCAGCCGATGAGCAGCGAGGAATGGAACCAGCCGCGGTGCTGGTCGTGGCCCTCCAGGTAGAGGTCGGCTTCGGGCCCGGTCTCGTGGTGGCCGTCGGGGTGCGACCCCCTGAGCACGTGGCTGAACGTCGAGCCGGAGTCGAACCAGACGTCCAGGATGTCCTGGCTCTCGGCGTAGTGCTCGGCATCCGCGCCCAGCCAGGCCGCCGCGTCGAGCTGGCTCCAGGCCTCGACACCGCCCTGTCCGACGAGGTCGGCCGCGCGGTCCATCAGCGCCAGCGTGTCCGGGTGCAGATCCCCAGTCACCTTGTGCAGGAAGAAGGGCAGCGGCACGCCCCAGCTGCGCTGGCGGCTGATGCACCAGTCGGGGCGGTTGGCGATCATGTCGCGCAGGCGGGCGCGGCCGTTCTCGGGGTAGAAGGCGGTGGCGTCGATGGCCGCCAGTGCCGTCTGGCGCAGCGTCTGCGGCGCCTTGTCGACCGTGAACACGCCCTGGCCTTCGTCCATGCGAACGAACCACTGCGCCGCGGCACGGTAGATCACCGGCGTCTTGTGGCGCCAGCAGTGGGGGTAGCTGTGCACCATCTCGCCGCCGGCGAACAGGCGGCCGGCGTCCTGCAAGGTCTGCACGATCACCGGGCCGGCCTTCCAGATGTTCATGCCGCCGAACAGCGCCAGCGCGGCCTCGTAGCGACCATCGCCCTGCACCGGGTTCAGGATCTGGTCGGCTGGCATGCCGTGCGCCAGGCAGGACTGGAAGTCCTCCACGCCATAGGCCGGCGACGAGTGCACGATGCCGGTGCCGTCTTCGGCGGTGGCGTAGTCGGCCAGGTAGACCGGCGACAGCCGGTCATAGCCGGCATGCACGTGCGACAGCGGGTGGCGGAACATCAGGCCACCGAGTTGCTGCCCTGCCGCGCTGGCGAGCACGGTGCCGGCCAGGCCGTAGCGCGCCAGGCACTTGTCGACCAGCGCCTCGGCCAGCAGCAGCAGGCCGCGTTCGGTGTCGACCAGCGCGTAGTTCAGCGCCGGGTTGAGGTTCAGCGCCTGGTTGGCCGGCAGCGTCCACGGCGTCGTGGTCCAGATGACCGCAAAGGCATCCCTGGACAGCGACGGCAGGCCGAAGGCCGCCGCCAGCTTGTCCGGCTCGGCGCACAGGAAGCCGACATCGACCGTGCTGCTCTTCTTGTCGGCGTATTCGATCTCGAACTCGGCCAGCGACGAGCCGCAGTCGAAGCACCAGTACACCGGCTTGCTGCCGCGGTAGACGAAACCGCGCTCGACCAGCCGCTTGAGCACGCGGATCTCGCCGGCCTCGTTGGCCGGGTCCATGGTGCGGTAGATGTGGCCCCAGTCGCCGAGCACGCCCAGGCGCTGGAAGTCGGCCATCTGCTGGCCGATCTGTTTGCCGGCGTAGGCGCGCGACAAAGCCTGAACCTTGTCGCGCGGCAGGCCGCGGCCGTGGTCCTTCTCGATCTGGTTCTCGATCGGCAGGCCGTGGCAGTCCCAACCCGGCACATAGCGCGCGTCGAAGCCGGCCAGCTGGCGGCACTTGACGACCATGTCCTTCAGGATCTTGTTGACGGCGTGCCCGATGTGCAATTTGCCGTTGGCGTAGGGCGGGCCGTCGTGCAGCACGAACAGCGGCGCGCCGTGGCGGGCGGCACGCAGGCGCTGGTAGACGCCGCCTTCGTTCCACTGCTTGATCCAGCCCGGCTCGCGCTTGGGCAGGTCGCCGCGCATCGGGAATGGGGTGTCGGGCAGGTTCAGGGTGCTGCGGTAGTCGGGGGCAGTGCTCATGGCGGGTGGCGGCCGCGTGGTGCGGCTGTCTCGGGGGTTGGTTTCAACGGCGCCGCGCGGTGGCATCGGGCGCGAAGCCCCGCCCTGCGGCAGGGGGCTTCAGACGGCTTCAGGTGGCTGAGCCGATAATTCGGTCGCGTGTTGCCTGCCGGCGCGTGGCGGCATGCCAACGCAGGGAACCGATCCTTTGGCCGAGAATTCGCATGACATCGATTCTATCCGCGACACCCTGCATGCACCCACGACCGCTGCTCCCACGCCTGGCCCTTTGCACCGCGCTGCTGGCCGGCAGCGCCTCGGCGCAGATCACCGAACCCGGGCTGCCCGTCCCCTTGCCCGTCACGCCGGACGCGCTGTGGGAAGGGGCGATCGGCTTGATCGCCACCTACCGGCCCGAATACCAGGGTGCGACGGAGCGCATCGTCAAGCTCAAGCCGGTGGTCTTCCTGCGCTACGGCCGCTTCACGGTCAGCAGCGGCGGCAGCGGCTTCGGCACCAGGCGCGCCGGTGACATCGGGCGTGGTCTGAGCTTGAGCGTGCACGAAGGCGATCGCGCCCGCGTCAGCCTGGGGCTGCGCTACGACGGCGGGCGCGACGAGGCCGAAAGCGGCGCGCTGGCCGGTCTGGGTGATATCCGGCCGACATTGCGGGCGCGTCTGGCGGCCAATGTGGCGCTCGAGGGTCCATGGCGCCTGGGGGCGAGCTGGAGCGTCGACGCGTTCGGCCGCGGCGGCGGCAGCTACAGCGAGCTGAGCACCGGTTGGGAGCAAACCGTCCTGCCGGCGACGGTGCTGACGCTGAGCGGCAACCTGAGCCTGGCGGATGGCCGCTACATGCAGACCTACTACGGCGTGTCCGAGGCCCAGGCCGCCAACACGGCCTACCCTGTCTACGAGCCGGACGCTGGCCTGCGCGAGATCACCTTAACGGTGGGACTGCGCCACCGGCTCAGCCGCGAATGGATCCTCGTGGGCGGCCTTGGCCTGTCGCGGCTGCTCGGGCCGGCGGCCGCCAGCCCGCTGACGATCAGCCCGTCGGGCTGGGGCGTCAACGCCGGCGCGGTCTGGCGCTTCTAGCGCCAGGTGTGCCCGGCGAGCCAGCGCCGGGCGTCGTCGGTGTCGCGGGCGATTGCCGCCTGCAAGGCCTGCAGCGAGTCGTACTTGACCTCGTCGTGCAGCTTGTGCAGCAGGTCCACGCGCAGGCAGCGGCCGTAGCCGGCGTCGGTACCCAGCGTTGCCGGCCACTCCAGGCAATGCACCTCCAGCAGCACGCGCCCGCTGTCCTCCACCGTGGGCCGCACGCCGAAGCTGGCCACCGCCGGTACCGGTCCGTCGTTCAGGCCGTGCACACGCACCACGAAGATGCCGCTGGTGGCCGCGCGGGCATGCGCAAAGCGCAGGTTGAGGGTGCGAAAGCCGAGCTCGCGGCCGAGCTTGCGGCCGTGCATCACGTGGCCACTGACGCTGTAGGGGCGGCCGAGCAGCGCCTCGGTCTGCCGCATGTCGCCGGCAGCGAGCGCGGCGCGCACCGCCGAACTCGACACCCGCAGACCATGCACCTCGTAGCTCATCATGCGCGCCACGTCGAAGCCCAGTTGCGCGCCGGCAGCATCGAGCATGGCGTAGTTGCCGGTGCGCCTGGCGCCGAAGTTGAAATCGTCGCCGACCAGCACGTAGCGCGCGCGCAGGCCGCGCAGCAGCACGCGCTCGATGAACTCGTGCGCCGGCATCGCGGCCAGCCGGTCGTCGAAGCGCGCCACCACGGCGTGGTCGATGCCGCAGCGCTGTAGTTCGACCAGCTTGTCGCGCAGCGTGGCGATGCGCGGCGGCGCCAGCTCCGGCCGCCCCGCCTTGCACGCGAAGTGGTCGCGCGGGTGCGGTTCGAAGCTCAGCACGCAAGACGGCAGGCCGCGGTGGCGTGCTTCGTTGGTCAGCAGCGCCAGCATGGCCTGGTGGCCGCGGTGCACGCCGTCGAAGTTGCCGATCGTCAGCGCGCAGCCCTCGGTGCCGGGGAGGTGGAGCCCATGATGGATGCGCATGGCCGCTGATTATCCCGGCGCCAGGTCGAGCAGGCGGCGGTACAGCGCCAGGTAGGCTGCCGCGGCGCGGTCCCAGTCGAACTGCGCGGCGTGGGCTCGGATGGCGTCGGCGCGGCCCGGCGCGCGCTGTCGCGCCAGACCATGCTCGACGACACGTTTCATGGCCGCGGCGTCGAAGTCGTCGAAGTAGTCGGCCGCGTCGCCGCCGATCTCGGGCAGGCAGGTGCGCCGGGCCAGGAACACCGGCTTGCCGAAGTGCATGGCCTCGATCGGCGGCAGGCCGAAACCTTCGGTCAGCGACGGGAACAGGAAACCACTGCAGTGGGCGTAGGCCCAGGCCTTCTGGGCGTCGTCGATGCCGAGGTGGAACTGCACATTGGGCAACTCGACCGCGGCGCGCAGCTTCTTCGCGTCGTCGCTGGGTGGCCCGCAGAGCACGAAAGTCATTTCGGGCCACAGCCGGGCCAGGCCGATGATCGCCTGCGGGTTCTTCGACGGCGACATGCGGCTCAGGTGGAACAGGAAAGGTGTCGTCGGCTGCTCCGCCCATCCCGGCAGCGGCCGACGCGGCGCATCGACGAAGCTGCGTGCCCCGTTGTGGATGACCTGCAGCGCTCCACTCCAGCCCAGGTCACGCTTCACGTCGTCGGCCGTGTGCTGGCTGATGGCCACGACGACATCGGTGCGGCGCATCAGCGCTTGCGTGCGGCGCCGGTGGCGCCAGGTTGAAAAGGCGTTGCGGCCGTAGAGGTAGTTGAGGTCGTGCACCGTCACCACGCGCGGGCCGCAGTCTTGCGGGGGCCGGTTCTTGTTGAGCTGGTGCAGCGAATGCCACAGCGCATAGGGCTGCGGCTGGCGGTGCACGATGCGCTGCCAGCGGTTCACTGCCAGGTAGCCGACGTCGGGGCCGAACAGGCCGAACAGCCTGTCGCGCAGGTGGAAATCGAAGGCGACGCCGAACTGCTCGCGCCACAACGGCGCCGCCGCGGCCACGCGCTGGCCGATCTGCAGCGAAAACTCGCCCAGCCCGTCGTGCAGGGCACCGATGTTGCCCAGGCTGATGCCGATGCGGCGTGGATTCATCGGCGGGCAGTGTAGCGAGCGGGCTCGGCGCGGCTTGTCGGCAGGCCGCTGGCACAATGCCCGCGCATGAGTCGACTCCAGCTTGCGCAGGTGACCTTGTGTGCCGTGGACACCCGCTCGCCGAAGCTCGCCGCGAATTCGCTGCTGCGTTCGATGGCCGGCATCGATTTCGCACGCGTGCTGCTGTTCACTCGCGGCTGGGCGCCATCGCAGCCGCTGCCGGGTGTGGAGGTGGTCGAGATCGACACGCTGCGTTGCGGCGCGGACTATTCGCACTTCGTGCTGCGGCGGCTGCCGGGCTACATCCACACGTCGCACGTGCTGGTGACGCAGTGGGACGGCTTCGTCGTCGACGCGGGTGCATGGAGCCATGACTTCCTGGCGCACGACTACGTCGGCGCGGTGTGGCCGGACCAGCCGGCGGCGCGCTCGGTGGGCAACGGCGGCTTCTCGCTGCGCTCGCAGCGCTTCATGGCGGCGGGGCTGGATCCGCGCATCACCGAAGAGCACCCCGAGGACCTGGTGCTGTGCCGCACCTGGCGCGACCATATCGAACGCGAGCATGGCGTGAGCTTCGCACCTGCGGTGCTGGCGCGGCGCTTCGCCTTCGAGAACGAGACGCCGCGAGGTTCGACCTTCGGCTTCCACGGGCCCCACAACCTGCCTCGGTTCCTGGACGAACCCGAACTCGACGCCCTGCTCGGCGAACTGCCCGACGACTTCTTCCGCAGCCGTGATGCGCGGCGGTTGGCGCGCGCACTGCTCGCGCAACGCATGCCGCGCACCGCGAGCCGCCTGCTGCAACGCCGAAGTGCGGCGGGTCGGAAAGACCCGAACACGCGCCTGCTGGGCGTGGCAGCGGCGCTGCTGAGCCGGTTTGCCCCTCATTCCTGACTGCACCGGCGTCCGATGAGCAAGCACCTCGACCTTGGCTGTGGCCCCGTGCCGCGCAACCCCTACCGGCGAGATGAACTCTTCGGCGTCGACCTGTCCGGCAGTGCCGGCGCCGGGCCGGTGCGGCGTGCCAACCTCGCGACGCAGGCAATACCCTTTGCCAGCGACAGCTTCGAGAGTGTCTCCGCCTACGACTTCCTCGAACACGTGCCACGGGTGCTGCCGACGCCGGATGGGCAGGGGACGCGCTTCCCCTTCATCGAACTCATGAACGAGATCTGGCGCGTGCTCAAGCCGGCAGGCCTGTTGTACGCCGTGACGCCGGTGTACCCGAGCAAGGCTGCCTTCCAGGACCCGACGCACGTCAACATCATGACGGTGGACACGCACCTGTATTTCACGCGGCCGCAGAACATGGCCGCGATGTACGGCTTCAGCGGCGACTTCGTCGCGCGCCGGGTGCAGCTCACGCGACCGGACCCGAACCGGGCCTACATTGCGCCGCCAGGTAGCTGGTGGGAGCGATTGCGCCTGGCACACCGCGTCCGGCGCGGCGCCTGTGGGCACCTGATCTGGGAATTCGAGGCCTGCAAGCCCGGCCCGACCGCAGTCGCCGGGCCATGAAGCCGTTCGTCGACGCCCACGGCGTCGCGAGGCGCGTCAGCTCGGCCCGGTCCCCTCACTGAAGATGGCTGCGCGTTCTCCGGCATCCACCCAGCGCCACGCTCCCGGGGGCAGGTCGGCCGGCAGCATCAGCCCCCCCATGGCGCTGCGGTGCAGCGTCTCGACCCGGTTGCCTACCGCGGCCACCATTCGCTTGACCTGGTGGTACTTGCCCTCGGTGAGGGTCAGGCGCAGCGCCGTGTCGCCCGTGCGCTCGGCGGCGGCGGCGCGCACGGGCTGGGGGTCGTCGTCGAGCACCACGCCCTGCAGCAGGCGGGCGATCTGCTCGTCGGTCACCGGGTGCTTGGTGCCGGCTTCATAGACCTTCGGCACGTGCTGTTTGGGCGAGGTCAGCCGGCGGATCAGCGCGCCGTCATCGGTCAGCAGCAGCAATCCCGTGGTGTCTTCGTCGAGCCGGCCCACCGGCTGCACGCCGCGCGTGCGCAGCGGCGGCGGCAGCAGGCTCAGCACGCTGGGGTGGTGGCGCGGCTTGCGCGAGCATTCATGGCCGGCGGGCTTGTGCAGCATCACCAGCGCCTGTTCGGCGTAGCGCCAGGCGCGGCCCTCGACTTCGAACACCAGCTCGTCGGTGCCGAAGTCGGCGTGCGGGTCGTCGACCACCTGGCCGCCGACGCGAACCAGGCCCTTGGCGACGATGCCGGCGCAGATGCGCCGCGTGCCGAAGCCTTGCGTGAAGAGGATCTGTGCCAGTTGCATCGCTGGGGGAGAGTCAGTGTCGCCGGCCGCGCGGCGGGGATGCGTGCGCCGGGTCGTCAGGACAGTCCGAGGTCGCGCGCGGCGGGCAGTGGCGGCTCGCGCAGGCCGGTGGCGGCACGCACGGCATTGACGATGGCGCGTGCCGTGGCTTCGGCGGCCATGACGCCGAGCACCGTCATGTCGCCGGGCCGCCCGCTGCCGCCGGTGGCCAGCGCAAAAAGCGTATCGCCGTCGGTCATCGTGTGTGCCGGCCGGATGCAGCGGGCCAGGCCGTCGTGCGCCATGGTCGCCAGCTTGCCGGCCTGGGCCTTGGTGAGTGCGGCGTCGGTGGCGACGACGCCGATGGTGGTGGCCATGCCCGCCAGCGCCCGCGCCGGCAGTTCGCCGCGCAGGATGGCGGCCACGCTGTCCAGCGGCGCGCGACCGTCGGCCGTACGCGCACCGGCCAGCACGCGGCCGGAGGCCGGGTCGACGACGTCGCCGATGGCGTTCACCGCCACCAGCGCGCCCACCGTGACGGCGCCGACGCGCAGCGAAGCGGTGCCGATGCCGCCCTTCATGGCGCGTTCGATGCCGAAGAGCTTGCCCACGGTCGCACCGGCGCCGGCGCCGACACAGCCCTGCGCCGGTGTTTCCTGACGCGCGGCCAGGCAGGCCGCGTGACCACCCTCGGCGCCGGGGCGCACGCGCGCGTCGCCGACCCACAGATCGAACAGCACCGCCGCCGGCACGATGGGCACCCGCAGCGGCCGCGCCGACGGACCTGCGCCGACCACCGGACCGACCTCGAAGCCGCAGCCGCGCTCCTCCAGCCAGCGCATCACCCCGGCTGCGGCATCGAGCCCGAAGGCGCTGCCGCCGGCCAGCAACACGGCATGCACCTGCTCGACCAGGTTGTCGGGGCGCAGCAGGTCGGTCTCGCGCGTGCCGGGCGCCGCGCCACGCACGTCGACGCCGCAGGTGGCGCCGGCTTCGCACAGCACGACGCTGCAACCCGTGGGGCGGGCGCTTTCGGTGGCATGGCCGACCTTGATGCCGGCGACGTCGGTGATCGAACCGGGGAACATCACTCGATTGTCGGCCAGCTGCGTTGGACGGCCGCGCCCGGCGGCCATCTCAGGAGAAGGCGCCCGCCGTGTCCTGCATCCGGCGGCTGACTTCGCCCACGTGGTGCATCGTGTCGCCATAGCTCATCTCGAGCATGGTCAGCCGCTTGAAGTAGTGGCTGGCGATGTACTCGTCGGTGCAGGCGATGCCGCCGTGCAGCTGGATGCACTGCTGGCCCACGAAGCGCATGCTCTGCCCCAGCTGCACACGCGCCTGCGAGACCGCGCGCCGCCGCTGCGGCGCCGGCTCGCCGAGCTTGAGGCTGGCGTAGTAGCTCATCGAGCGGCCCAGCTCGAGCTGCATCTTCACGTCGGCGATGCGGTGGCGCAGGGCCTGGAAGCTGGCGATCGGCACGCCGAACTGCTTGCGCGTGTTCATGTACTCGACGGTGATGGCCGCCAGTCGGTCCATCAGCCCCACGGCCTCGGCACACTGCGCGGCGAGGCCGATGTCGACGGCCGCTTCGAGCACGCCGTGGCCGTCCTGGGCGATCAGCGTCGCCGGCGTCGCCGTCAGCACCAGTTCGGCCGCCCGGGCGCCGTCCTGTGTCGGGAAGCCGCGCACCTGCGCTGCGCCGCGGGGGACCAGGAAGAGGCCGATGCCGCTGGTGTCGTCGACCGCGCCGCGCAGGCGCGCCGGCACGATGAAGGCGTCGGCCTCGTCACCAGCGGGCACGCCGGTCTTGACGCCGGTCAGCATCCACGACTCACCCGCCGCAGCGGCATGCACGCCGACGTGGTTCAGGCGATAGCGCGCTGCCCGCTCGTGCAGGGCCGGCACCACCAGCGCCTCGCCGCTGGCCAGGCGCGGCAGCCAGGCGGCCTGCAGCACGGGCGGCGCGGCGGCCAGCAGCGCGGGCGCCATCAGCGCCGCTTCGGCGTAGGGCGCGTTGACGAGGCCGCGGCCGAGTTCCTCGCACACCACCATGGCCTCGACGGCGCCGAATCCCATGCCGCCGTGGCCTTCCGGCACGGCCAGCCCGGCAAGGCCCAGTTCGGCCAACTCGGTGTACACGGCGCGCGTCGCCCCGCCGGCCTTGGCGATGCCGTGGCGGCGCTCGAAGCTGAATCCCTTGTCCACCCAGCGCCGCACGGCGTCGCGCAGCGATTCCTGGTCGTCGGTGAAGTCGAAGTCCATGGCCGGGTTCCTCTTGTCAATCTGACTGGAGCCCCTTCCTCCTCGGGGGGAAGGGGCTGGGGAAGGGAGCAATGCCTTGCGTCTGCGCCCGCGCAGACGGCCCTCGGCCTCAGCCGAGGACCGTCTGCGCCACGATATTCCTCTGCACCTCGTTCGTGCCGCCGTAGATCGTCGTCTTGCGCATGTTGAAGTAGCTGCCGGCGAGCGGAAGGTTGGCTGCCGGGAGCGCCAGGTCGCCCTGCCAGCCGGCTTCCATGGCCTCCCAGATGAAGGGACGCGTCAGCGGACCGGCGGCCAGCATCATCAGTTCGGTGTAGCGCTGCTGGATCTCGCTGCCGCGGATCTTCAGCAGGCCGGCGATGTCCAGCGAGTTCTTTCCGGATTTTTCGGCCGACAGCACACGCAGCACCAGCATTTCCAGCGCCACCACATCGACCTCGAGTTTGGCGATCTCGTCACGGAAACGCAGGTCGTCGTAAACACCTTCGGCTTTGGCGACGCGCTTGAGGCGCTCGAGCTCGCGTTTGGCGCGGTTCACGTCGGCGAGGTTGGTGCGCTCGTGGCTGAGGAGGTGTTTGGCGTAGGTCCAGCCCTGGTTTTCTTCACCGACCAGGTGGTTCGCCGGAACTTCGACGTTGTCGAACCAGACCTCGTTGACCTCGGCCTCGCCGTCGAGCAGCACGATGGGCCGCACCGTGACACCGGGCGATTTCATGTCGATCAGCAAAAAACTGATGCCGGTCTGCGGCTTGCCTTCCGTGCTGGTGCGCACCAGGCAGAAGATCCACTCGCCGTACTGGCCCAGGGTGGTCCAGGTTTTCTGGCCGTTGACGATGTACTTGTCGCCGACACGTTCGGCACGGCACTTGACAGAAGCCAGGTCGGAACCGGAACCCGGTTCGCTGTAACCCTGGCTCCACCAGACCTCACCGCTGCCGATGCCGGGCAAAAAGCGCTGCTGTTGCTCGGGCGTGCCGAAGGCCATGATCACCGGCGCCACCATCACCGGGCCGAAAGGCACGACGCGCGGCGCTCCGGCCAGCGCGCATTCTTCCTCGAACAGGTGTTTCTGCACGGCGTTCCAGCCCGGGCCGCCGAACTCCGTGGGCCAGGCGTGGCCCAGCCAGCCTTTTTTGCCGAGGATTTTGGCCCAGCGCTGCATGTCGTCGCGGGACAGGCGCAGGGCGTTGTGCACCTTGTGCGAAATGTCGGCCGGCAGGTTGGCACCCACCCAGGCGCGTATGTCTTCGCGGAATTTCTGTTCTTCAGGGGTGAAAGCTAAATCCATAAACGGCATGTCTCCAATCGGTTCGGTAACTTCGTATTTTTAGCACGGTCGTTCGGAATTTTATGTCCCAGTTGGGACAAATAGCGAGCGATTCCGCCTTGCAGAATTCCGCTGTTTCCCAGCCCGGGATAATCGGCACATCTTGCCGTCTTACCGCACCATCATCAGCGCCCTCAGTGTCGGCCAGATTCTTGTCTGGGCGGTGCTGTACTACGGCTTTTCCTCCTTTGTGCTGCCGATGCAGCGTGACATGGGCTGGAGCCAGCCCGACATCATGGGCGCCTTCACGCTGGGCCTGATGGTCTGGGGGCTGGCGACGTATGCCGTGGGTGCGGCGATAGACCGTGGCCGTGGCCGCGAAGTTCTGACGGGCGGCGCGTTGCTGGGCGCGGCCGGCTGTGCGCTCTGGTCGCAGGCGCACAACCTGCCGCTGCTCTACGCCGCCTGGGCCCTGCTGGGGCTGGCGATGGCCATGACCTTGTACGAGCCGGCTTTCATGGAGATCACCAAGCGGTTCCCGGCGTCTTACCGCCAGGGCATCACCACGCTCACGCTGGTCGGCGGTTTTGCCAGCACGCTGTCGTTTCCGGCGGTGGCCTGGCTGCAGACGCGCCTGGGCTGGCGGCCCGCGCTGCTGGTGATGGCGCTGGCCCTGCTGCTGGTGGCACCGCTGCACGCCTGGGTGCTGCGCGGGGCCTGGAAACGGCCGCCGTTGCATGGCGCCGCGCCGGTGGAAGCCGCGCAGGACCAGGCGACGCTGCGCCAGGCCATGCAGGGCAGCACCTTCTGGCTGCTGACTGCCGCCTTCACCTTCTACATTTTTGCGATCTCGACCATCTGGGCGCATTTGATGCCGGCCTTCGAATCACGCGGGTTGACGCAGACCGGGGCGGTGGCCGTGATGGTCTGGTTCGGCCCGGCGCAGGTCGCGGGCCGATTTGCCTTTTTGTGGCTGGGCCGTTCGCTGAAC
>JAUXVE010000021.1 GCA_030680415.1 Rubrivivax sp. | reverse complement strand
GGCGCCCCCATAACAGCGAGTATTTTGTTTACGACATGAAGAATTTTTGTGACCTCATTCATGTCGCTGATGATCACCACAAACTCATCACCGCCTAGCCGCGCAACGATATCTTCGCTTCGCACGGCTGCCCGCAGGCGTTTGGCTACACTGCAAATGAGCTGGTCGCCGACGGCGTGGCCAAGGGTGTCGTTCACGCGTTTGAAGTTGTCCAGATCGATAAACAGTACGCCGATCATGGTTTTATGCCGTCTGGCATGAACCAGCGCCTGCTCCAGGCATTCGATGAGCAATCGGCGATTGGGCAGGCCGGTAAGCGCATCGTGGATGGCCAGATGCTCACGTTCGCGGCTGATGCGTGTGGTGTAGCGAAGCACCACGGCTGCAACGGCCACCCCCACCAGCAAGGCTGCACCGCACAGGAAATACATCCAGAATCCTGCCACCTTTTGTGACTCATAAGCCTTGCCGCTGGCTGCCAGCGCAACGCGCTGGGTTTCGGCATCAAGTTGGGATAACACGGCCAACACCTGGTTTTGCGCAGGGATGGCGCGGGTGATGGCGAGGTTCTCAGCCTCCGGATTGTGCCGGCTGCTAATCAAATCGATGATTTGTGCCTGGATCGGCTGGGCAATTTTGATCCGCTGTTGCAGCTGAAGGATCAGTTTGCGCTCCTGTTCGTTCAGCGGCATATCCTGGAATGCCTGGCGAGCAACCGCATACTCGGCCCCTTTTTCATTGAATCGGGTTAGCAGTTCATCCCGTTCGAACGGGTCTCCAATCTTGGTGAGGGTAAGTATGATCAGCGTGCGTTCGCGTGCGGTGCTCAGCATGGTTTTGGTGAAATTTTGCTTGCGCATGTGGACATCGACAACCGTTTTCAGGTTGTCTGTCGTGATGCCTAATTGCTTCAGCCCTATCATCGTGACAAACAAAATGAGCACGAGCTGAACGATGAATCCCGCAAGCAATGCTGCCCTCCAGGCTGTGGAGCGTAGATGGCGTGGCATGGTGTCAGTTAGAGCGGGCATGACGTTTAGTCAGAGGGGAGCGGCGTGTTGTCGAAGCGAGTGGCACAGGCGTGCATTTAATGTCGGGGCAAAGTTCGCGTCGAAAGGCGGGGGAGCCCGCTGGATGACCAGAATTACTGCTTAACGGCTTTTATTGGCCGAAAATAAGGTGCAGTGTGAATGTTTTATGAATGCGCTTTGAGCGGGCAGTCGGGGGGAAGGCCGATATCGGCCGGGCAATGCAGCTAAACTCGAACGCAGTACGCTGTGGCACCAGGCGTTTCGTTGACTTCAACGGTGATGCCGGTGTGATCATGGAAGAAAAATGACGACACGAGGATGGAGCGAATGATGCAGGAAAGGATTAACCCGAGCCCGACCGACTATATCGTCCCTCTGGATGCGCTATCCATGGCAGACGTACCCCGTGTGGGAGGCAAGAACGCTTCACTGGGCGAGATGATCGGCACGCTGTCCGGTGCGGGGGTCAAGGTGCCGGGTGGCTTTGCCACCACGGCGCAGGCATTTTGGGATTGTCTCGATCACAACGATTTGCGCGCGCGCATCCAGGCACGGCTGGACAAGCTGAATGTGACGAACGTGACCGCGCTGGCGCAGGCGGGCGCGGAGATTCGCGCCTGGGTGGAAGCGGCGGCTCTGCCGCCCGCGCTGGAGGCTGGATTACGCTCGGCGTATCGCGCCCTGGGCGATAACGTGTCAGTAGCGGTGCGCTCATCCGCGACTGCCGAGGATTTGCCCGACGCCTCGTTTGCCGGACAGCAGGATACCTATTTGCACGTGAGTGGTGAGGTGGCTTTGCTCGCCCATGTGAAAAAGGTCTTTGCTTCGCTTTACAACGATCGCGCCATTGCTTATCGCGTACACCATGGTTTTGCGCACGCCGAGGTGGCGCTATCGGCAGGGGTGCAGCGCATGGTGCGTTCGGATCGTGCGAGCGCGGGTGTGATGTTCACGCTCGATACCGAATCGGGTTTTCGCGATGCGGTGTTCATTACCGCTGCGTATGGACTGGGCGAGACCGTGGTGCAGGGCTCGGTCAATCCGGACGAATTTTATGTTCACAAGCCGATGCTGGCGCAGGGGTTTCCCGCTGTGGTGCGGCGCGAGCTGGGCGAAAAAGCGATCCGCATGGTGTGGCGCGACGGCGCCACCCTGATTGAGGACACTCCGCTTGAACTGCGCCGGCAGTTTTCCCTGACCGATGCCGACGTGCTTGAACTGGCGCGTCAGGCAGTGACCATCGAGAACCACTATGGCCGCCCGATGGACATCGAGTGGGCAAAGGACGGCGAGACCGGCGAGCTGTTCATCGTGCAGGCGCGGCCGGAAACAGTGAAGACACGCATTCATGGCAGCGGCGAACACTATGTGCTGGAGGCGCCGGGTGAGGTCCGCGTCAGCGGCCGCGCCATCGGTCAGAAGATCGGTGCAGGTGCGGTGCGGATTGTTGCCAGCCCCGCGGAAATGAATCGGGTGCAAACGGGCGACGTGCTGGTGACCGACATGACCGACCCCGACTGGGAGCCGGTCATGAAGCGTGCGGCTGCTATTGTCACCAATCGCGGCGGGCGCACCTGTCACGCGGCAATCGTGGCGCGCGAACTGGGCATTCCCGCCGTGGTGGGTACGGGCGAGGCGACGACGGTATTAAAGGATGGCGAGGTGGTCACGGTGTCGTGCGCCGAGGGAGATATCGGTCTGGTGTACGCCGGCAAGCTGGCATTTTCGGTGGAAACGCTGGCGAGCAAGAGCTTGCCGCCGCCGCCCGTCAAATTGATGATGAACGTCGGCAATCCCGAGCGCGCGTTCGAGTTTGCACAAATCCCCAATCACGGAGTCGGCCTCGCGCGGCTGGAATTCATCATTGCGCGCATGATCGGCATGCATCCACTGGCACTGCTGGAATACGCCAGCCAGCCTCCCGCCCTGCGCGACGAAATCGATCTGCGTATCGCGGGCTATGCCAACCCGGTGTCCTTTTACGTCGACAAGCTGACCGAGGGCATCGCCACCATCGCCGCGGCCTTCTGGCCCAAGCCGGTGATCGTGCGGCTGTCCGACTTCAAGAGCAACGAGTACCGCAAGCTCATCGGCGGCACGCGCTATGAGCCCGACGAAGAGAACCCGATGCTGGGCTTCCGCGGCGCCAGCCGCTACATCAGCGCCGAATTCGGCGACGCCTTCGCGATGGAGTGCGAAGCGCTCAAGCGGGCGCGCGGCGACATGGGCCTGACCAACATCGAGATCATGGTGCCCTTCGTGCGCACCGTGAAGCAGGCCGAGAGGGTGGCGCAGATGCTGGCCGAGCGCGGCCTCAAGCGCGGCGCGGAAGGCGGAAAGGATGGCCTGCGGCTGATCATGATGTGCGAGGTGCCCAGCAACGCCATCCTGGCCGAACAGTTCCTGGAGCATTTCGACGGCATGTCGATCGGCTCCAACGACCTCACGCAGCTCACGCTGGGCCTGGACCGCGATTCCGGCCTGGAGCAGCTGGCCGCCGACTTCGACGAGCGGGACCCCGCGGTCAAGGCGCTGATCTCGCGTGCCATCACGGCCTGCCGCGCCACCGGCAAGTACATCGGCATCTGCGGCCAGGGCCCCAGCGACCACCCCGACTTCGCCGACTGGCTGGCGGCCGAGGGCATCGTCTCGATCTCGCTCAACCCCGACAGCGTGATCGAGACCTGGACGCGGCTGGCCGCACGGTAGGCGGCCGCCGCGAGCCCTGCCCGCGGCATCTCCCGACCGTCGTTGCGTGAGCCGCGGCGCGCCGGCCACGGCAGGAATTGTTCTGTGCGAGGATGCGCGCCTGCGGGTCGGCCGGCAGCCGGTCGCGAGCGCGCGGCGCCGCGCCGCAGCATCCGGCCCCGTGAACGCCATGCTGACCACGCTGAACACCGTGCAACTCGTACTCTTCATCGCGCTGCTGGCTCTCTTCTTGCCGGTCATCTTCTGCGCCGTCGTCACTTTCGAGCGTGGCCACCGGTGCGCCGCATCCAACAGGGTCGGCCAGGCGGGCTGCCGATGAGCCGCACCGCCTACCTCTGGCTGAAGTGGCGGGCCATCGCCTGGCTGGTGCTGGGCCGTCCTGCCGCGGCGCTGTCGCTCTTCAGCGAAATGGTCGCTCGCTTTTCCGACGACGGCTATGCCCTGGCCAGTCGCGCGCATCTGTTGATGCAGGATGGCCGGCACGCGCTTGCGCTGGCCGACTCCGAACGCCTGGTAGTTATCCGTGCCGGCGACGCACACACCTGGTTCAACCACGGCTACATGCTCGAAGCGGCCGGCCGCTGGAACGAGGCCCTGGTCGCCCTGGCGCGCGCCACCGAGCTGTCGCCAACCTTGGACCGCGCCTGGTACGGCCAGGGGCTGGTGTTGATCCGACTGCAGCGCTTTGATGAGGCAGTGAAGGTGCTCGAGCGCAACATCGAACTGCAACCCATGAGCCCGCACGGCTGGTACCAGTTGGCCCGGGTGCATGTCGATCGAAACGAACCCGAGAAGGCGGCGAAGATCATCCGCCACCTCAAGGGTTTCGAGCCGAAGGTCGCAGCACAGCTCGAGCGCGAAACCGGGCTGCGGGTCGCAGCGCCGGCATCCTAGCGCGGCACGGCGAGGCAGGCATGGAAGGCGGCCGCGCGTGGCGACACGGCGCGGGCAAGACAAGAGAATCTGGTGTCCGGGAAGTTTCTTCCATCGACGGGAGCAACCATGCAAGTCAGCGAAAACCACCAGCGCTACTGGCGCAAGAACCTGCGCCTCACAGCGCTGCTGATGGTCATCTGGTTTCTTGTGACCTACGGCGTTGGCTACTTCGCCCGCGAGCTCAGCTTCGCGTTTTTCGGCTGGCCGTTCAGCTTCTGGGTCGGCGCCCAGGGTGCGCTGGTCGTCTATGTGGTCATCACTTGGTTCTACGCTCGATACATGAACAAGCTGGACCAGGAACACGGCGTGGCCGAAGAGTGATGGCATGTCAGCCCTGAATTCAGACACCGGCGCGGCCGCGGCCAGGAAGGCCGCCGACCTCACTCTCAGGGTGCAGTTGAAGAAGGTCTACTCCTGGTACACGGGGGGCTTCGTCACCTTCGTCATCCTGTTGGCGATCGCCGAGCAGATGGGCCTTTCGCGCCAGGCGATAGGCATCGTCTTCCTGCTCGTCACTGTGGCGCTGTATGCCGGCATCGGCATCATGAGCCGCACCAACGACGCCGCCGAGTACTACGTGGCGGGGCGCCGTGTGCCCGCCCTCTACAACGGCATGGCCACCGGGGCCGACTGGATGAGCGCGGCCTCGTTCATCGGCCTGGCTGGCACGCTGTACCTCACCGGCTACGGCGGCCTGGCCTATGTCATGGGTTGGACCGGCGGCTACTGTCTGGTGGCGCTGTTCCTGGCGCCCTACCTGCGCAAGTTCGGGCAGTTCACCATTCCCGACTTCCTGGGTGCGCGCTACGAAGGCAACCTGCCGCGTTTCATCGGCATTCTGGCCGCCATCCTGTGCTCCTTCACCTACGTGGTGGCGCAGATCTACGGTGTGGGCCTGATCACGGCACGGCTGTCGGGCCTGGATTTCGAGATCGGCATATTTGTCGGCCTGGGCGGTATCCTGGTCTGCAGCTTCCTGGGGGGCATGCGTGCGGTGACCTGGACGCAGGTGGCTCAGTACATCATCCTCATCATTGCCTACATGATCCCGGTGGTCTGGCTGTCGGTGAAGCAGACCGGCATCCCGGTTCCGCAGGCCGTCTATGGCTACCAGTTGCAGAAGGTCACCGAGCGCGAAGAGGTACTCATCGACCACGCCAGGGAGCGGGAGGTCATCGCTGCCTTCAAGGCGCAATCCGATGCCCTGGCGGCCAAGCTAGAGGACGTCCCGGCCGCACTGGCCGCCGACAGGGCGGTGGCGCGGCACAGGGTCCAGGATCTGAAGGCCGCCAACGCACCGCTGGCCAGAGTGCAGGCGGCGGAAAAGGCGCTGGCCGCCGTGCCCAAGAACGAGGCCACCGCCACCGCAGCGTGGACGGCTGCCAAGACGGCGGCCGACGGCCGCGCCCGGCCCTTGGCCGGCATGCCGCGCCACGCCCAGCAGTTCGCCGGTGAACCGGACGGCGACGCAAGCGCGCAGCGGGCGTTCAATGAATCGCGACGCAACTTCCTCGCGCTGGTCTTCTGCCTGATGGTGGGCACCGCCGCGCTGCCCCACATCCTGATGCGCTACTACACCACGCCGTCGGTGAAGGAGGCGCGTTCGTCGGTGTCGTGGTCGTTGTTCTTCATCTTCCTGCTCTACTTCACGGCGCCAGCGCTGGCCGTGCTCGTGAAGTACGAGGTGTTCGAACTGATCCTCAGAGACGGGGGCACCAGGTTCACCGACCTGCCGGCGTGGATCTCGGCCTGGAGCAAGGTCGATCCGAGCCTGTTGTCCGTGATCGACGTCAACAAGGACGGCATCCTGCAACTCGGCGAGATGAAGATCGGCGGCGACATCATCGTGCTGGCCACGCCCGAGATTGCCGGCCTGCCCTACGTCATCTCCGGCATGGTGGCGGCCGGTGGCCTGGCGGCAGCGCTGTCCACCGCAGACGGTCTGTTGCTGACGATGGCCAACGCCTTGTCGCACGACCTGTACTACAAGATGTTCGACCCCAACGCCCCCACGGTGCGCCGGGTGATGATCTCCAAGGTCCTGTTGCTGATCGTGGCTCTGGCCGCGGCGACGGTGGCGGCGCAAAAGCCGGCGGACATCCTGTTCCTGGTGTCGGCGGCATTCTCTTTCGCGGCGGCGGCCTTCTTCCCGGCCTTGACGCTGGGCATCTTCTGGAAGCGGGCCAACAAGTGGGGCGCCTCACTGGGCATGGTCGCCGGCCTGGGCATCACCATCTATTACATGGTGACGACAGAACCGTGGCTGCGCGGCGTCTTCCGCGTCAGCGCGCCGATCGATCTCTGGTGGGGCATCCTGCCCATCTCTGCGGGCCTGTTCGGCGTGCCGCTGGGCTTTGCGGTGATCATCATCGTCAGCCTGCTGACCCCGGCCCCCGGCCGCGAGGTGCAGGAACTGGTGGAGCATGTGCGCTACCCGAGCCTGAACACGCGGCGCGGCTGACGGCAACTGGCTGAGGCCGCCCCTCGCGGGCGACGACGCAGGGCAGGGGGCGCAAGCCGGGTGCCCGTTGTGTCTTATACTCATCGGCTTTCCCTTGCTGCACCCCACCTGCTGACGCACCCCGGGGGCAGCTTCCCGCCATCGTTCCCAGCCCGGGCCCGAGCCGCGGAAACCACAAGGAGTCCTCATGCGTCACTATGAAATCGTGCTCTTGATCCACCCGGACCAGAGCGAACAGGTCCCGGCCATGCTGGAACGCTACAAGGGCCTGGTCACCGCCGCCGGCGGCAAGGTCCACCGCGTCGAGGATTGGGGCCGGCGACAGCTGGCCTACATGATCCAGAAGCTGGCCAAGGCGCACTACCTGTGCCTGAACATCGAGTGCAGCAACGAAGCGCTGACCGAGCTCGAGACGGGATTCCGCTTCAACGACGCCGTGCTGCGCCACCTCACCGTGTCGCGCGAGAAGGCGGAGACCGCGCCTTCGATCATGATGAAGGCCGTCGAGCGCGAAGAGGCGCGCAAGGAGCGCCACGAGGCTTCGGCCTGAGGCAGCGCGCGTCCGAGCTGCCGGCGCCGCCGCGATGAACCGCCTGGTTCTGTCGGCCACGCTGGTGCAAAGGGCGGCATTGCGCTACACCCCGGCCGGATTGCCGGCCCTGGACTTGAGCCTGAAGCACGAGTCCGAGGTCAGCGAAGACGGCCAACCGCGCAAGGTCTCGATGGAGATGCGCGCGGTGGCCATCGGCGGGGTGACGCGGTCGCTGCTGGCTCTGGAACTCGGCGCGACGGGCCTGTATGCAGGCTTCCTCGCCGGTTCGCGCAACGGACGCGGTCTGCGTTTGCACATCACCTCGGTCGAGCCAGCAGGCTGACCCGGGTCCATCCGGTTTCATACGTTCTTTCCAGGAGTTGACTATGCCCCCGCCACGCGGTAAAGGTCGTTTTTCCAAGGACAAGCGCCCCAAGCGCAACACCCAGGCTTTGCTGTTCCGCCGCAAGCGCTTCTGCCGCTTCACGGTGGCCAAGGTCGAATCCATCGACTACAAGGAAATCGACGTCCTGCGCGATTTCGTCGGTGACAACGGCAAGATCACGCCCGCCCGCCTGACCGGCACGCGAGCCTTCTACCAGCGCCAGCTCACCACCGCCATCAAGCGCGCACGCTTCCTGGCGCTGCTGCCGTACTCCGACCAGCACAAGGTCTAGGGGGATCGCCATGCAAATCATTCTTCTCGAGAAGGTCGGCAAGCTCGGCGATCTGGGCGATGTCGTCAATGTCAAGCAGGGTTATGCCCGCAACTACCTGATCCCGACCAAGCTGGCGCGCCGCGCTACCGAAGCCGCGATCAAGGAGTTCGAGGGCCGCCGCGCCGAACTCGAAAAAGCCGCAGGTGCCAAGCTGGCCACTGCGCAAGCGCTGGGCGAGCAGCTCGCCGGCAAGACGGTGCGCGTGGCCCAGAAGGCCGGCGTCGACGGCCGCCTGTTCGGCTCCGTGACCAATGCCGACGTGGCCGAGGCGCTGACGAAGATGGGCCTGGCGGTGCTGAAGTCGCAGGTGCGCATGTCGGCCGGCCCGATCAAGACCGTGGGCGAGCACACCGTGTCGGTGGCGCCGCACACCGACGTAGTGGTCGACGTTTCGGTACTGGTGGTTGCGCAGGCAGAGTGATCCGGCGTAAGCTGGCGCACGCGCCCCGAGGTCGGCTGTGCCGGCCTTGCACGTAAGGCCGGCTTCGCCGGCCTTCGTCGTTTCTTGCGGCCGCAGTTATCCCATCCGGTCCACTGCCCGTCCACAGGTTTGCCCACAAGCTCCCGCTCCACCCACATGTCAGCGATCTTTGAATCCCGTGATTCCACGGCCCCGCGTGAAGACGAGGTCTCGCGGCTGCGCGTGCCGCCCCATTCGGTGGAAGCCGAGCAGAGCGTGCTCGGCGGCCTGCTGCTCGACAACCTGGCCTGGGACCGCGCCGGCGACCTGCTCACCGACGGCGACTTCTACCGCTACGAGCACCGCCTGATCTACGCCGCCATCGGCGCGCTGGTGGCCGCCAGCAGACCGGCCGACGTGATCACCGTCTTCGAGCAGCTGCAGAGCCTGGGCAAGGCCCAGGACTGCGGCGGCCTGGCCTACCTCAACGCACTGGCGCAGAGCGTGCCCAGTGCGGCCAACATGCGGCGCTACGCCGAGATCGTGCGCGAGCGATCGATCCTGCGCAAGCTGATCGCGGCCAGCGACGACATCGCCACCAGCGCCTTCAACCCGCACGGCCGCGCCGTGTCCACCGTGCTCGACGAGGCCGAAAGCAAGATCTTCCAGATCGGCGAAGAGGGCTCGCGCCAGCGCCAGGGCTTCCAGAGCATCGACAAGCTGGTGGTGAGCCTGATCGACCGCGTGCAGGAACTGCACGACAACGGCGCCGAAGAGGTGACCGGCGTGCGCACCGGCTTCTATGAGCTCGACCGCATGACCGCCGGGCTGCAGAAGGGCGACCTGCTGGTGCTGGCGGCGCGGCCTTCGATGGGCAAGACGGCGTTCGCGCTCAACATTGCCGAACACGTGGCGGTGCAGGAAGGCCTGCCGGTGCTCGTGTTCTCGATGGAAATGGGCGCCTCGCAGCTGGCGCTGCGTCTGGTGGGGTCGCTGGGCCGCATCGACCAGCAGCACCTGCGCACCGGACGCCTGGACAACAGCGAGTGGGAGCGCCTGACCGGGGCCGTGGAGCAGCTGGGCAAGGTGCAGTTGCTGATCGACGAGACCGCGGGCCTGACGAGTTCCGAGCTGCGCGCGCGCGCTCGCCGCATGGCGCGTCAGTTCGGCACCTTGGGGCTGATCGTCATCGACTACCTGCAGCTGATGAGCGGCTCCAGCGGCAGCGACGAGAACCGCGCCACCGAGCTGGGCGAGATCTCGCGCGGCCTGAAGTCGCTGGCCAAGGAACTGCAGTGCCCGGTGCTGGCGCTGTCGCAGCTCAACCGCAGTGTCGAAAGCCGCAACGACAAGCGGCCGATGATGAGTGACTTGCGCGAGTCCGGCGCCATCGAGCAGGACGCCGACATCATCATGTTCATCTACCGCGACGACTACTACAACAAGGACAGCAAGGAGCCCGGCGTGTCGGAGATCGTGATCGCCAAGCAGCGCAACGGACCGGTGGGCACGGTCAAGCTCACCTTCCTGAAGCCCTTGACACGCTTCGACAACCTGGCGCCGGGAAGCAGCACGGGCGACTACTGACCCGCTTGTCGGCCCGGCTTGCGGATGCCAGGGAGACTGTATATATTTACAGTCTTCCTGAACGCGCCATGCCCCCAACCCAGCCAGCCGCCGCTGCCTCTACCGCGCCCGACGCCACGCTGATGTTCGCGCCGCTGAAGGGGCGCGGCACGGTGTGGGCCATCGAGCACCGCTTCAGCGTCCAGGCGCGCAGTGAATTCGACGACGGCTGGGGCACGCTCGACCAGGCCGCGCAGCAGGAGCGCCAGGCGCCGGGAACGCAGGTCATCGAGGAGCACGCGCGCGGCATCCTGGCCGGCAACGACTCGCCCGACGTCGGCTTCGATCTCTCGATCAACCCCTACCGCGGCTGCGAACACGGCTGCGTCTACTGCTACGCGCGGCCGACGCACAGCTACCTGAACCTGTCGCCCGGGCTCGATTTCGAGACCCGCATCGTGGCCAAGGTCAACGCCGCCGAACTGCTGCGCGAGGCGCTGTCGGCGCGCGGCTACACGCCGCTGCAGCTGAACATCGGGTCGGTGACCGACGCCTACCAGCCGGCCGAGCGCCGGCTGCGCATCACGCGCGCGGTGATCGAGGTGCTGGCCGAGGCGCGGCATCCGTTCTCGATCATCACCAAGGGCAGCGGGGTCGAACGCGACATCGACCTCATCGCACCGATGGCCCAGGCCGGCCTGGCCGCGGTGTACGTTTCGATCACCACGCTCGACCCGGCGCTGGCACGCACGCTGGAGCCGCGCGCCGCGGCGCCGCAGCGCCGACTGCGCACGATCGAGACCTTGGCGCGGGCCGGCGTGCCGGTGGGCGTGAGCGTGTCGCCGGTGATCCCGTTTCTGAACGAGCCCGAACTCGAACGCATCCTGCAAGCGGCACGCGACGCCGGCGCCAGCCGCGCCTTCAGCATCCTGCTGCGCCTGCCCTGGGAAGTGAACCCGTTGTTCCAGCAGTGGCTCGATCAGCACGTGCCCGAACGCGCCGCGCGCATCATGGCCCGCGTGCGCGAGATGCGCGGCGGCCGGGACAACGACAGCCACTTCGGCACACGCATGACGGGCCAGGGCGTGTGGGCGCAGTTGCTGCGCCAGCGCTTCGACAAGGCCTGCCTGCGCCTGGGCTACGAGCGCGAACGCATCGAACTCGACCTCACCCAGTTCAGGCCACCGGGTCGGCAACCGGGGCAAGGCCAGCTGTTCTGACGCTGACGCTGACGCTGCTGCGCCGTGCCGGCGCTGGCGCTACTTGAAGAGGTCCTTGACGCGGTCGGTCCAGCTCTTGGCGTTGGGTGAATGGCGGTCGCCCGACTTGCGGAACGACTCGTCCAGCTCCTTCAGCAGCTTGCGCTGGTGCTCGGTCAGCTTCACTGGCGTTTCGACGCTGACATGACAGTACAGGTCACCCGGGTAGCTCGAACGCAGGCCCTTGATGCCCTTGCCGCGCAGGCGGAAGGTCTTGCCGTGCTGGGTGCCTTCGGGCAGTTCGATCTCGGCCTTGCTGCCCAGCGTGGGCACCTCGATGGTGCCACCCAGGGCGGCGGTGGTCAGGCCCACGGGAACGCTGCAGTGCAGGTCGTCGCCGTCGCGTTCGAAGATCTCGTGCGCCTTGACGCGGATCTCGATGTACAGGTCGCCGGCCGGCCCGCCATTGGTGCCCGGCTCACCGTTGCCGGCCGAACGGATGCGCATGCCTTCGCTGATGCCGGCGGGGATCTTCACCTCCAGCGTCTTCTGCTTCTTGATCTTGCCTTGCCCGCTGCAGGTGGTGCAGGGCTCGGGAATGATCTTGCCGCTGCCGTGGCAGTGAGGGCAGGTCTGCTGGATGCTGAAGAAGCCCTGCCGCAGATGCACCGTGCCGCTGCCGTTGCAGGTGGGGCAGGTCTTGGCGCTGGTACCCGGCTTGGCGCCGCTGCCGTGGCAGGTCTCGCACGACTCCCAGCTCGGCACGCGGATCTGGGTTTCCTTGCCCCTGGCCGCTTCCTCGAGCGTGATCTCCATGGCGTAGCTGAGATCGCTGCCGCGGTACACCTGTTGGCCGCCGGCACGCCGGCCGCCACCGCCCTGGCCACCGAAGATGTCGCCGAAGATGTCGCCGAAGGCCTCGGCGAAGCCGCCGAAGCCTTCTTGCCCGGGCCCGCCGCGGCCGCCCATGTTGGGGTCGACGCCGGCGTGGCCGTACTGGTCGTAGGCGGTGCGCTTTTGCGCGTCGGAGAGCATCTCGTAGGCCTCCTTGGCCTCCTTGAACTTCTCTTCCGACTTCTTGGTATCGACACCCTGGTTGCGGTCAGGGTGGTGCTTCATGGCCAGCTTGCGGTAGGCCTTCTTGATGTCGTCCTCGGTGGCGTTCTTGGCCACGCCGAGAATGTCGTAATAGTCGCGCTTTGCCATAAGGGTCTCGAAGTCTGAGAAGCAAAACCGCCGCGTCGAGGATCGGGCAAGTGCCTGTCACCTCGAACGCGGCGAGATATCACGGCCGGCCACAGGCCGGGCCGGGATACCGGCGTGTCACTTCTTGACTTCCTTGAACTCCGCGTCGACCACGTTGTCGTCGGCTGGCGCGGACTTCGGCGCCTCGTCGCCACCGCCACCCGCGCCGCCCGCCGCGGCCTGTGCCGCCTGTGCGTCGGCGTAGGTCTTCTCGCCCAGCTTCTGGCTGGCCGTCATCAGCGCTTCGGTCCTGGCCTCGATGGTGGCCTTGTCGTCGCCCTTCATCGCTTCCTCGACATCCTTCAGCGCCGCCTCGATCTTTTCCTTCTCGTCGGCGTCGAGCTTGTCGCCGAGTTCGGTCAGGCTCTTCTTCACCGTGTGCGCCATGGCGTCGGCGTGGTTGCGCGCCTGCACCAGCTCGACCTTCTTCGCGTCCTCGGCGGCGTTGGCTTCGGCGTCCTTCACCATCTTCTCGATCTCGGCCTCGCTCAGGCCCGAGTTGGCCTTGATGGTGATCTTGTTTTCCTTGCCCGTGCCCTTGTCCTTGGCGCTGACGTGCAGGATGCCGTTGGCGTCGATGTCGAAGGTGACCTCGATCTGCGGCATCCCGCGCGGTGACGGCGGGATGCCTTCGAGGTTGAACTCACCCAGGCTCTTGTTGCCCGTGGCCAGCTCACGCTCGCCCTGGAAGACCTTGATCGTCACCGCCGGCTGGTTGTCGTCCGCGGTGCTGAAGACCTGGCTGAACTTGGTCGGGATGGTGGTGTTCTTCTTGATCATCTTGGTCATCACGCCGCCCAGCGTTTCGATGCCCAGCGACAGCGGCGTCACGTCGAGCAGCAGCACGTCCTTGCGCTCGCCACCGAGCACCTGGCCCTGGATGGCGGCGCCAACCGCCACCGCCTCGTCGGGGTTGACGTCCTTGCGCGGTTCACGCCCGAAGAACTCCTTGACCTTCTCCTGCACCTTGGGCATGCGGCTCATGCCGCCGACCAGGATGACGTCGTCGATCTCGCTGATCTTGACGCCGGCGTCCTTGACGGCGATCTTGCAGGGCTCGATCGTGCGTGCGATCAACTCGTCGACCAGCGACTCGAGCTTGGCGCGCGTGAGCTTGATGTTCAGGTGCCTGGGTCCCGACGCGTCGGCCGTGATGTAGGGCAGGTTGACGTCGGTCTGCGTGTTGCTCGACAGCTCGATCTTGGCCTTCTCGGCGGCTTCCTTCAGGCGCTGCAGAGCGAGCACGTCCTTCGTCAGGTCGACGCCTTGTTCCTTCTTGAACTCGGTGACGATGTAATCGATGATGCGCTGGTCGAAGTCCTCGCCGCCCAGGAAGGTGTCGCCGTTGGTCGACAGCACTTCGAACTGCTTCTCGCCGTCGACGTCGGCGATCTCGATGATGCTGATGTCGAAGGTGCCCCCGCCGAGGTCGAAGACGGCGATCTTGCGGTCGCCCTTGCCGTGTTTGTCGAGGCCGAAGGCCAGCGCCGCGGCGGTGGGCTCGTTGATGATGCTCTTGACGTCCAGGCCGGCAATGCGGCCGGCGTCCTTGGTCGCCTGGCGCTGTGCGTCGTTGAAATAGGCCGGCACCGTGATCACGGCTTCGGTGACTTCCTCGCCGAGGTAGTCCTCGGCGGTCTTCTTCATCTTGCGCAGGATCTCGGCCGACACCTGCTGCGGCGCCAGCTTCTTGCCGCGCACCTCGACCCACGCGTCGCCGTTGTCGGCGGCGGTGATCTTGTAGGGCATCAGGTCGAGGTCCTTCTGCACTTCCTTCTCGGTGAACTTGCGGCCGATCAGGCGCTTGACCGCGTAGATGGTGTTCTTCGCGTTGGTCACCGACTGCCGCTTGGCCGAGGCGCCGACGAGAATTTCGCCGTCCTCCTGGTAGGCGATGACCGACGGCGTGGTGCGTGCACCCTCGCTGTTCTCGATGACCTTGGTGGTGTTGCCTTCCATGATCGACACGCACGAATTGGTGGTGCCGAGGTCGATGCCGATGATCTTGCCCATTTTCTTTGGCTCCTGTGGAGTGGATGCGGTTGCTGTTGAGTTGTGGCTGGCCTGCCGGCTTTCAAGGCCGCCGGCCTGCGGGCGGCGCTACTTGGGCGCGGCCACGGTGACGAGTGCCGGGCGCAGCACGCGATCGGCGATGAGGTAGCCCTTCTGCAGTACGGCGACCACGGTGTTGGCCTCCTGATCGGCCGGCACGACGCTGATCGCCTGGTGCAGGTGGGGGTCGAACCTGGTGCCGGCCGGCGGCGAGATCTGCATCACCCTGTTGCGCTCCAGCGCCTGCGTCAGCTGGCGCAGCGTGAGGTGCACGCCCTCGAGCATCTGCTGTGGCGTCGCGTCGGGGATCGCGATGGCGGCTTCCAGGCTGTCCTTCACCGGCAGCAGACTTTCGGCAAAGGCCTCGACGGCGAACTTGCGCGCCTTGCTCATCTCCTCGTCGGCGCGGCGGCGTGTGTTCTCGGCGTCGGCCTTGGCGCGCAGGTAGGCGTCGGCCACTTCGGCATGCCTGGCCTGCAGTTCGACGAACTGGGTCTCCAGCGGGGACAGGTTGTCGGCCCCTGATGTGCCAGCGGCGTCGGCGGCAACGCCGTCGGAAGGGGAAGGGGGGGTCTCAGGCATGAAGTTGATGATGTCGATGAAAGGTACTCGAATGGATCTGAGGCCCGAGCCCGCGTTTTCAAGAGGGACAAGTGGTGCCCCCTGGTCCGAGGCCCTGTCTGCGGGCCCCGAGGCGGTCAGCGCGCCGGCCTGGGCGGCCCCATGCGCGGCCCGCCGGCGGCTACTCGTCGTCGGCGCTGGCGCTCCAGCGTTGCCAATCGACGAGCTTGCGGCGGTCGCGCTTGGTCGGCCGGCCCTGTTCCATGGCTTGGGCCGGCTCGGCACCCAGGCGCCTGTCCTCGGCAGCCTTCACTCGCGCTGCGATGCTGTCCGGCGTTTCCGCATACAGCGTCTGCGCCACGGGTGCCGGGCCGCGCGTGGTGCTGAGTGCCAGCAGGTCCACCGTGCGCTGCACCGCGCCCTGGCGCAGCATGATGCGGTCACCCGGCTTGAGCTCGCGCGAGGCCTTGGCCGCCTGGCCGTTGACGCTGACCCGGCCGCGGTCGATCTCGTCGGCCGCCAACGCCCGCGTCTTGAAGAAGCGAGCGGCCCACAGCCACTTGTCCAGTCTCACGCGGGTGTCTTCGGTCATGGCCTGGTCCTTGGCGTGTGTTGCGGCCTCACACCGCCAGCGGCAGCCGGACGATGGCATCGAGCCCCTGGACAAGACCGCCTTGCTCGCGGTTGTCCAGGCGGATGCTGCCGCCCAGGGTCTGCACCACTTCGTGGCAGATCGCGAGTCCCAGCCCGGAGCCGTGGTCGAGTTGCGTCGCTTCGGTGGCGAAGGGCTGGAACAGCCGCTGGCGCTGCTCGGCGGCAATGCCGGGGCCGTTGTCGGCCACCGTCAGCATGGCCTCGCCGGCCTCGACCTGCAGCCGTACCACCAGCCGGCCGCCAGCGGGCGTGTGCTTGATGGCGTTGTGCAGCAGGTTACGTGTCAGCTCGCGCAGCGCCCATTCGTGGCTGCGCACCGGCACCGCACCGGCATCGAGCTCGAAGTCGATGTGCGCCGCGGCGATCAGCGCCGAGACGTCCAGCGACACCGCACGCGTGATGCCGCCCCAGTCCACCACCGGGGCGCCGCCCTGGTGGCGCAATTGCTCGACCTTGGCCAGTGCCAGCATCTGGTTGGCCAGTTCGGCGGCGCGCTCGACGGTGGCGCCGATCTCGGCCAGCGCCAGTGCCGGTTCGACATCACCGCGGCGTGCCGACTGCACCTGCGTCTTCAGTACCGCCAGCGGCGTGCGCAGCTGGTGCGCGGCGTCGCGCACGAAGCGCTTCTGGTGTTCGAGCAGGTGCGCCAGGCGCGCCATGACATGGTTGGTAGCCTCCACGATGGGCTGCAGTTCGCGCGGGGCTTCCCCGGTGGGCAAGGGCGAGAGCTCGGTTTCCGAGCGCGCCTGCAGCCGCTCGCTGAGCTCGCGCACCGGGCGCGTGGCGCGCTGCACGACGAAAACCACCGCCGCGGCGATGGCCAACACCAGCAAGGCCTGCTGCCACAGCGTCTGCACCAGCAACTGGCGTGCCAGGGTGTGCCTCAACTCCAGCGTTTCGGCGACCTGGATGGTGGCCATGCCCTGGCCGGCGGTGCCGGCCACCGGCTGCAGCAGCACAGCCATGCGCACCGGCTCGTCGCGGTAGCGGTCGTCGTAGAAGTGCACCAGTGCGGCATAGACGCTGGGCTTGCCCGTGGGCGGGCGGGCCGCTGGCAGGTCTGCGAACCCGGACACCATCTCGCCGCCGAAGCCCGACACCTTGTAGTACATGCGGCTGCGGTTGTCGGCTTCGAAGGCTTCCAGTGCGCTGTAGGGCAAGGTCGACATGATCTGCGACGTGGCGCCGACGGCAGCCACCTCGAGCAGTTCGCCGATCGACTTGGCCGAAGCGAGCAGGGTGCGGTCGTAGGCGGTGTCGGCCGCTTCCAGTGCCTGCCGGTACAGGCTCGCCGCATTCAGCGCGACGAAGGCCGACACCGGCACCAGGATGCCCACCAGCAGCGTGCGCCGCAGGGAACCGCGCGCGGCGGTCAAGAGTCCGCCTTCAACAGGTAGCCCAGGCCGCGCAGCGTGACGAGCTGGGTGCCGGTGCCGCCGAGCTTCTTGCGCAGCCGGTAGACGACGACCTCGATGGCGTCGGCCTGGACCTCGGCTTCGCCGGCGAAGACGATCTCGCTCAGGCGTTCCTTGGCCACTGCATGCCCGGCCCGCGCGAGCAGGGCGCGCAAGAGCGCCGCCTCGCGTGCCGTCAGGTCCAGCGGCTGGCCGTGCCGGTAGACGGCGCCGCTGGCGCCGTCGCTGCACAGGCCGCAGAACTCGGCGCCGGGCCCATCGGCCGTGCGCGCACCGGCACCGCGTCGCGCCAGCGCACGCACGCGGGCTTCGAGTTCGTCGAGGTCGAAGGGCTTGGGCAGGTAGTCGTCGGCGCCGCAGTTCAGGCCCAGGATGCGGTCACCCACCGTGCCGCGCGCGGTGAGGATGAGCACCGGCGTGTCCAGGCCCTCGGCGCGGGCGGCGGCCAGCACCGACAGGCCGTCGCGCCCGGGCAGGCTGAGGTCGAGCACCACCACGTCGGGCACGCCGGCGCGCCAGCGGTCCAGTGCCCGCGCGCCGTCGCCGCACAGCACCACCTGCATGCCGCGACGCTCGAAGCTGCGCTGCAGCGTGGTCTGCATCGCGGTGTTGTCTTCGATCAGCAGCAGCTTCATCGTTGGGCCGGGATTATCGGCAAGCGCGGCGCTCAGTGATTCCCCGGGGGCTGCCGACAGCCGTTTGACAGCGCCCGGCGCCATGATCGCGCTCAGACCTTCAAACCACCGACCCAGGAGACCACGCATGCGCCGCGACACCTTCCTCAAGAGCCTGGCTGCGCTGACTGCCGCCGGCACGCTGCCGCTGTCGGCGCGCGCCGCCGCCAACCTGAAGATGATGATCCCCGCCAACCCCGGCGGTGGCTGGGACGCCACCGGCCGCGCCCTGGGCAAGGCATTGCAGGATGCCGGCGTGGCCAACGCCGTGACCTATGAAAACAAGGGCGGCGCGGCCGGTGCCATCGGCCTGGCGCAGTTCGTCAACGCCTCCAAGGGCGACGGCAACGCGATGATGGTGATGGGCGCCGTGATGCTGGGCGGCATCATCACCGGCAAGCCGCCGGTGAGCGTGACCCAGGCCACGCCGCTGGCGCGGCTGACGAGCGAATACAACGTCTTCGTGCTGCCCGAGAACTCGCCGCTGAAGACCATGGAGGACGTCGTCGAACAGATGAAGAAGGACCCCGGCAGTGTCAAGTGGGGCGGCGGCTCGCGTGGCTCCACCGAGCACATTGCCGCGGCCATGCTGGCGCGTGAAGTCGGCGTCGACGCGGCGAAGATCAACTATGTGCCCTTCCGCGGCGGCGGCGAGGCCACGGCGGCGATCCTGGGCGGCAACGTCACGGTGGGCGGCAGCGGCTACAGCGAGTTCCAGCAGTACATCGAAAGCGGCAAGATGCGGCCGATCGCCGTCACCAGCGCGGCACGTCTGAAGGGCATCAACATCCCGACGATGAAGGAGCAGGGCTACAACGTCGAGATCGGCAACTGGCGCGGCGTCTACGGCGCACCGGGCATCAGTGCCGAGCAGCGCAAGGTGCTCGTCGACATGATCGTCAAGGCGACCAAGACCAAGGCCTGGGCCGAGGCGCTGGTCAAGAACAACTGGACCCCGGCGTTGATGGTGGGCAAGGAGTTCGAGGACTTCGTCGACCACGAATTCGCCAGCCTGCGTGCCACCATGGTCAAGGCCGGCATGGTCTGACGGCGCCAGCGCTCCACGCCGCGAGCGCCAGCCAGCAGCGGGGGCCCCATGCCCCCGCGTTCCATTTCTGGAGACACACGCCATGGCCGACCGAGCATCTGCCTTGCGCAACCAGACCCTGATCGGTGCCGGTGCCCTGCTTCTGGCGGGCCTGCTGGCCTGGGGTGCACGCGACATCTCGTCGGTGGCCGGTTATGCCGGTGTCGGCCCCAACTTCCTGCCCTGGGTGGTGGCGGGCGTGTTGGCGCTGTGCGGCGGCTGGCTGATTTTCGACGCCCGCAACGGCGGCTGGCGCCAGCTGGACGAGCCTTCGGGCGCCGCGCGCGGCGACTGGGCGGCGCTGGCCTGGGTGGCCGCCGGCATCGCGGCCAACGCGGCGCTGCTCACGACCCTCGGTTTCATCCTCAGCTGCACCGTGTGCTTCATGCTCGCGGTGCGCGGCCTGCGCGGCAGCGAAGGCAAGCCGCACGGCGGCGTGCGCGGCGGGGTGCTCGACTTCGTCACCGGTTTCCTGATCGCGGCCCCTGCCTACTGGCTCTTCACCCAGGTGTTGGGCATCAACCTGCCCGGCCTCACGGCCACGGGCTGGTTGTGAGCGGAGCGCACTGATGGACATCTGGAGCCAGCTCCTCGGCGGCTTTGCCACCGCCGGCACGCCGATCAACCTGATGTGGGCCTTCATCGGCTGCGCGCTGGGCACCGCGATCGGCGTGCTGCCGGGCCTGGGCCCGGCGGTGACGGTGGCGATGCTGCTGCCGATCACATCGCAGGTCGAGCCCACGGCGAGCATGATCTTCTTCGCCGGCATCTACTACGGCGCCATGTACGGCGGCTCGACGACGTCGATCCTGCTCAACACACCGGGCGAGACCGGCACCATGGTCACCGCGCTCGAAGGCTTCAAGATGGCCAAGAGCGGCCGCGCCGGGGCCGCGCTGGCGACCTCGGCCATCGGCTCCTTCGTCGCCGGCACCATCGCCACCGTGCTGGTGACGCTGTTCGCGCCGGTACTGGCGATCTACGCCGTGAAGTTGGGGCCACCCGAGTACTTCATGCTGATGGTGCTGGCCTTCACCACCGTGAGCGCGGTGCTCGGCCGCAGCACGCTGCGCGGCATCACGGCGCTGTTCGTCGGCCTGGCGCTGGGTCTCGTCGGCCTGGACCAGATCACGGCCCAGGTGCGTTACACCGGCGGCATTCCCGAGTTCATGGACGGCATCGAGGTCGTGCTGGTGGCGGTGGGGCTGTTTGCGGTGGGCGAGTGCATGTACACCGCGCTCTACGAGGGGCGCAGCGAGCCCACGCTCAACCGCATGGGAACGGTGCACATGACGAAGTCGGAATGGCGGCGTTCCTGGCCGGCCTGGCTGCGCGGCACGGCGATCGGCTTCCCCTTCGGCACCATCCCGGCCGGCGGCACCGAGATCCCGACCTTCATCAGCTACGGCGTGGAGCGCAAGCTCAGCAAGCACCAGGAGGAGTTCGGCACCACGGGCGCCATCGAAGGCGTGGCCGGACCCGAGGCGGCCAACAACGCGGCCGTGACAGCCACGCTGGTGCCGCTGCTGACGCTGGGCATCCCGACCTCGGTGACGGCGGCGATCCTGCTGTCGGCGTTGCAGAACTACGGCATCAACGCCGGGCCGCAACTGTTCCAGACGAGTTCGACGCTGGTCTGGGCGCTGATTGCATCCCTTTACATCGGCAACGTGATGTTGCTGGTGCTGAACCTGCCGCTGGTGGGCATGTGGGTCAAGCTGCTGAAGATCCCGCGCCCGCAGCTCTATGCCGGCATCCTGATCTTCGCCACCGTGGGCGTATATGGCATGCGGCAGAGCGCCTTCGACCTCTACCTCATGCTGGCCATCGGCCTCGTCGGCGTGATCATGCGCCGTTTCGACTTCCCCACCGCGCCGGTGATCGTGGGCCTGATCCTGGGTCCGATGGCCGAGGCGCAGATGCGCAACGCGCTGTCCATCGGCGAAGGCAGGTGGAGCGTGTTCATCGAGCGCCCGATGTCGGCCACGCTGCTGGCCGTGGTGGTGGCGGTGCTGCTGCTGCCGCGGCTGCTGCACCTGCTGCGCCGCAAGGCGCGTTGACGCCGGCGCGCCACGCCGCGGCGCGCAAGGGTGTCTGCCCGTCTTGTCGGGCGCTGCAGCGCAACGTACAGTCGGCGCGCGTTGGGGACCGGAGCCATGCGCCATCTGCGCTTGCCGGGGCTCACAGTCAGTACTCTTCGGGGGCGATGTCCATGCTCAAGCACTTGTTGCAGCGTTGCGGTGGCTGCTGGTTGATCGCACGCGGCGTCGTCATGGTGCTGGCCTGCGGCGTCGCCGCCCTGGCCACGGCCGCCGATACGGCGCCGGCGGTCAATGTCGAACGCTTTGTCTACACCGGCCACACGCTGCTCGACAGCGGTCAGTTCGACGCCGTGGTCGCCCCGTTCAAGGGCCGCCGCACGCTGGCAGAGTTGCGCCGCGCGGCCGAGGCCGTGCAGCGGCTGTATGCCGAGGCCGGTTACGCCGGTGTCGTGGCCTACGTGCCGCCGCAGGCCGGCAGCGAAGGCACCATCACCATCGCCATCGTCGAGGGCCGCGTTGCCCGCATCACCGTGCCCGGGGCCAGCGCCGAGCGCGCGGCGGCAGCGCGCGCCAGCCTGCCTGACCTCGTCGAGGGCCGCACGCCGCTGGTGCGCCGCATCGACGCCCAGATCGAGATCGCCAACGAAAACCCGGCGCGTCGTCTGCAACTGCTGCTCAAGCCCGGTGCCAAGGCGGGCGAGATCGACGCCGAACTGGGCCTCACCGACGGCCCCGCGAGCTCGGTCCACGTCTCGCTGGACGACACCGGCAACCAGCGCACCGGCCGCTATCGGGCAGGAATCGGTTGGCAGCATGCCGATGTCTCGGGCGTCGGCGACACGCTGGCGCTGCAGGCCAGCACCTCGCCGACCAAGGTCTCCCAGGTGAAGGTGTTCAGCGCCAGCTACCGGCGGCCGTTTCCGGCCTGGCTGGTGGTGGGCGACGTCTATGCCGCCACCTCCGACGTCGACGCCGGCTCCAGCCCCACCGCGGTCGGCGACATCCGCTTCAACGGCCGCGGCAACCTGGCGGGCATCCGTGCCACGCGCTACCTGGTGCGCAGCGGTGCCTTTGATCAGCGCCTGGGCGTGGCGCTGGACTGGCGCGAGTACCTGAACCAGTGCGAGATCGCCAACCTGCCGCAAGGCGCGTGCGGGCCGGCCGAGGCCGACGTGGCCGTGACGCCGCTGACGCTGGACTACTCGGTACGTTCCACCGCAGCCTTGCCGTGGACGCTGGGGCTGGCCGTGGTGTCCAACCTGCGCCTGGGCGGTCGCCACACCGATGCGTCCGACTTCCAGGCGGTGCGCGACGGCGCGCGCCCCGCCTATACCACGCTGCGCCTGAACGGCAGCACGCTGGTCACCGTCGCCCAGGGTTGGCAGCTGCGCGCCCGCCTGGCGGCGCAGTGGACGGGCGACGCCCTGGTGCCGGGTGAGCAGTTCGGGCTCGGTGGCGCCTTGTCCGTGCGTGGCTACGACGAGCGCGAACTGGCTGGCGATTCCGGCGTGCTGGCGTCGCTGGAGCTGAGTGGCCCCGAGTTGCTGCCGCTGTTCGGCGTCGAGGGCACGGCGCAATCGCTGCGCGCCTTTGCCTTTGCCGACGGCGGCCGGGTCAGCAATCAGCGTGACGCGCCATGCGCTGCCACACGCAGCCGCTGCTCGGCCGCATCGCTGGGCGCGGGCCTGCAATACGGCCGGCCGGGCGTGAACGGCCGCATCGCCGTCGGCACCGCGCTGAGCGACGGCGTCACCACCGAGCGCGGCGATACGCGAGTGCATTTCCAGCTCAATCTCGATTTCTGAGCCGCCGCCGTTGGCGCCCCTGGCGCCCCTTCGGCAGCCCCATGTTCCACAGCCTCGACAGCTCAACCGCCTGGTGATCGCGATGCCTCATTTCCAGCCCCAACGACTGTCCTGCACCGAAACCACGGCCCGGCGCGCGCGCCGGCGGCCGCCGGTGCGCGCCCTGGTGCGTGCGCTCGCCGTGGCCGGCGTGGTTTCGCACCTGGGGCTTGCGGCCCTGCCGCCGGCCGCTGCGCAGGCGCTGCCCAGCGGCATGAACGTCGTCCACGGCCAGGCCACGGCCGTCGTCAACGGCAGCCGGATGACGGTCACCAACAGCGCCAATGCGGTGCTGAACTGGCAGGCGTTCTCGGTCGGCGCCGGGCAACAGGTGCGTTTCGAACAGCCCGCTGCCGCCAGCCGGGTGCTCAACCGGGTGGTCGGCAACGACGCGTCGCAGATCTTCGGCAGCATCAGCAGCAACGGCCAGGTCTGGTTGCTGAATCCGCACGGCGTGCTGTTCGGCCGCGATGCGCGGGTCGATGTCGGCGCGCTGGTGGTGTCGACGCTGGGCATGCCGCTGGCCGACTGGATCAGCGGCCAGGGCACGCTGTCGCTGTCCAGCATGGGGGCGGCGGGGGCGGCGACTATCGTCAACCAGGGTGAACTGCGCGCGGCCAGCGGTGGCCGCATCTGGCTCCTGGGTGGCGACGGCGGCGTGCGCAACGAAGGCCTGATCGCCGCGCCCGACGGGCAGGTGGTGCTGGCGGCCGGCCGCAGCGTCGACCTCGTCGACGAACGGCTGCCGAACGTGGCGGTGCGCGTCGGCGCGCCCGGCGCAGATGTGCTGAACCTCGGCAGCGTGGCGGTCGGGGGCGGGCGCGTCGATCTGCTGGCGGCAGTTGTCAATCAGAGTGGCATCGTGAGCGCCGACAGCGTCGGCGCCGTCGGCGCGGGCCTGGTGCGCCTGGAAGCCTCCGAGTCCCTGGCCCTAGCGGCCGGCAGCGTCACCAGCGCCAGCGGCACGAGCGGCGGCCGGGTGCTGCTGGATGCCGGGCCCGAGGGCACCTTGCTCGCTGCGGGCGCCGTGCAGGCGACGGGCGGCACGGGCCGGGGCGGCGAAGTGCAGATGCTGGGCCGGCACGTGGGGCTGACCGGCGATGCCGCGGTGGATGCCTCGGGCACCGGAGGCGGCGGGCAGGTGCTCGTCGGCGGGGGTCTGCAGGGCAAGGACAGCAGCCTGCGCAACGCCGAGGCGGTGTACTTCGGGCCTGCGGCATCCGTGCGTGCCGACGCCATCGAAATCGGCGACGGCGGCCGCATCATCCTGTGGAGCGACGAGACCACGCGTGCCTACGGCAGCCTGAGCGCACGTGGCGGCGCAGCCGGTGGCGACGGTGGCTTCATCGAGACCTCGGGCGGCTGGCTCGATGCGCGGCCAGCGTCGGTGCGCACCGATGCGCCGGCGGGGCAGGCCGGCATGTGGCTGCTCGACCCCTACGACATCACCATCGTGCAGGGGGTGGGTGCCGCGACGAATATGTCGGGTGCCCCGGACTTCGAGAGCACCGGCAGCCCGGCTGTGCTCTACGCCGGGAGCATCGTCACCGCGCTGGTCAGCACCGACGTGACGGTCACCACCGGCGCAGGTGGTGCGGAGGCGGGCAATATCGTGATGAACGGCGTCACGATGTTCCCGAGTCTGTCGGCCGCGCGGTCGCTGACGCTGGATGCGGCCAACGATATCGACATGGTCGGCAGCGTGATCGGCTCGTCGGGAACCTCGCGTCTGACGGTCAACTTCGTCGCCGGAAGGGACATCTACCTCGACAACGCGACTCTCGATGCCTATGGCGGCCCCCTGACGGCGAACATGACGGCGGGCCGTGACCTCACGATCCTGAACTCCGACCTCTTCGCGACGACCGGATTGATCGTCTCGATGACGGTGGGGCGGAACCTGAGCGTGAGCTTCACCGACGTCGCTACCAGCGCAGGCCCGCTGGCCGTCGAACTCGACGCCGGCGGCAACGTCGGAATCGACAGCGCCTACTTCCGCGCCGATGGCGGCAGCAATGACTTCAGCGCGACGGCAGGAGAGGACCTCTACGTCTACAACACGTATTTCGACGTCCTCGGGTTGGCCGGCGGACCGATGAAGGTGAGCCTGGTGGCCGGCGGCAACGTCGACATCGACAACGGTTATTTCGGCGGCTCGGATGGCGGACCGCCGTTGTCGATGGACATCGTCGCCGGCGGCAACTTCTACCTCGGCGAGTCCGAGATCTACGGCAACGGCGCCCCGAGTTCAGCCACCGTGACGGCCGGAGGCAGCGTCAACTTCGTCTCCAGCTTCAGCTGGCTGTACCTGACCGGGGACACCGGCGTCACGATCGCGGCTCCGGCGATCAACGTCTCCGGTGCCGGTGCCGGCGTCGACATCGACGTCGACGGCCCGATACAGCTGTTCACCGACAGCTACGCCAATTCGGGCACGATGAATCTGTGGTCACGCGCGACCGGCACCGCGATCCTGATGGCCGGCTTCGACGGTCCCAACGTCGCGAGCTTCACGAACAGCGGCTTCCTCGACCTCTGCGCCTGCACGAGCGGCGCGCGCTGGCTACTCTACCTCGACGACGGCGCCACCGGCGTGACGAACCTGTCCTTCGACTTCGTCCAGCACGGGGCCTCATACCCGGCCGCGCCGGCGGTGGCAACGGGCAACGGGCTGATGTACTCGTCGGCGGCGGTGCTGACGGTGCGCAATTCGAGCCCGATCACCAAGGTCTATGACGCCACCACCACGGTCACGAATGCCGACACGGGGCTGGAGGTCACGGGACTGCACCCAGGGCATTTCATCTCCGACGAGGGCGCGTTTTCCGATCTGACGCTCGGCAGTTATGTCAGCGCCAACGCCGCCAACGACATCACGATCACCGTCAACGGCTTCGTGCTTCCGCTCATCGAGACCAATGCCTACGGCGGACCCGTACCCGTCTACGGCTATACGGCGGACAACGACGTGCGCGGCGACATCACGCGGCGCGAGCTCACCGCGAGCGGCGTCACGGCGGCCAGCAAGGTCTACGACGGCAATCGGGATGCGCAACTGTCGGGTGGCAGCCTGGGCAATCTCGTGGCCGGCCAGACGCTGACACTGACACTCTTGAACGGTCTGTTCGACACTGCGAATGTCGGCACCGGCAAGCTGGTGACCGGAACGGTGGCACTGGCCAACGGCAGCGGCTTGGCGACGAACTACCAGCTGGTCGGCGGCAGTGCGCTCAGCACCACGGCGGACATCACCCCGCGCCAGCTGACATTGAGCGGTGTCTTCGCCGCCGACAAGGTCTACGACGGCACCCGCGATGCCACGCTGTCCGGCGGCAGCTTGGGCAACCTGGCCAGTGGCGAGTCGCTGGGCCTGACGCTGTCGGGCGGCCTGTTCGACACGGCCAATGCCGGCACGGCCAAGCCGGTCACCGGCACCGCCCTTCTGACCAATGGCAGCGGGCAGTTGTCCAACTACCAGCTTGTCGGTGGCGGTGCCGTCAGCACGACGGCGAACACCACGCCGCGGCCGCTGACGCTCAGCGGCGTGCAGGCGGCCAACAAGGTGTACGACGGATCCCGGCAGGCGACCTTGTTCGGCGGCAGCCTGGGCAACCTCGTGGGCGCCGAGACCCTGGGCTTGACGCTGACGGGTGGCTTGTTCGACACCGCAAACGTCGGCACCGGCAAGGCCGTGACCGGCACCGCGGTGCTGGCCAACGGCACCGGGCTGGCATCCAACTACGCGTTCGCCGGCAACGCCGTCAACGCGACCGCCGACATCACCCGACGACCGCTGTCGCTCAGCGGCGTGGCGGCTGTCGACAAGGTCTACGACGGCACCCGGGTGGCCGAGCTCTCCGGTGGCAGCCTGGCCAATCTGGTGGCCGGCGAGACCTTGGGGGTCACCGTGCCCGATGGCCTCTTCGACACCGCCAACGTCGGCACCAGCAAGGCGGTCACGGGCACCGCCTTGCTGGTCGACGGCAGCGGGCTGGCGTCCAACTACGAACTCACTGGCGGCGTGGCGATCAGCACCACGGGGAGCATCGACCCGCGGCCGCTGACGCTCAGCGGCGTATCGGCTGCCGACAAGGTGTACGACGGCAATCGCGACGCGGTGTTGTCGGGGGGCAGCCTGGTCAATCTGGTGGCGGGCGAGACCCTGGGCCTGACACTGTCCGGCGGGCTCTTCGACACCGCCAACGCTGGTGTCCACAAGCCGGTGGCGGGTGCGGTCGCGCTCGCCGACGGTACCGGGTTGGCATCGAACTACGTGCTGGCCAACGGCGGCGCGGCCGTGGCCACAGCGACGATAGCCCCGCGCTTGCTGACACTCGGTGGCGTGACTGCATCCGACAAGGTGTACGACGGCACCCGCACTGCCACCCTGGCGGGCGGCACCCTGGGCAATCTGGTGGGGGGCGAGACCCTCGGGCTGGTGCTGGCCGGCGGCCTGTTCGATACGGAGAATGTCGGCCTCGGCAAGCCGGTGACCGGCACCGTCGCGCTCGTTGACGGCACCGGCCTGGCCGCGAACTATGCGCTTGCAGGCGCCGGCACGCTGGCCACGACGGCGGCGATCACGCCGCGGCTGCTGGCGCTCAGTGGCGCGCAGGCTGCCGACAAGGTGTACGACGGTACGCGCGACGCCGTCCTGTCTGGCGGCAGCCTGCTGAACCTGGTGGCCGGTGAGACGCTGGCCCTGAGCTACGGCCCGGGCCTGTTCGACACCGCGGATGCCGGCGCGGGCAAGCCGGTCAGCGCGACGGCCATCCTCGGCGACGGCAGCGGGCGGGTGTCCAACTATCTGCTGGCCGACGGTGGTGCGCTGGTCACCACGGCATCCATTGGCCAGCGGCCCGTGACGCTGAGCGGTGTCGTGGCTGCAGACAAGGTCTACGACGGTACACGCACCGCTGCGCTGTCCGGCGGTCAACTCGAGAATCTGGTGACCGGAGAGACTCTGGGCGTGGTCCTGACGGGCGGTCTGTTCGACACCGCCGACGTGGGTCTGGACAAGGCCGTGAGCGGGAGCGTCGCGCTCGCCGACGGCAGTGGACGGGCGTCGAACTACGTGCTCGCGAGTGCTGCCGTGGCGGCCACGGCCGACGTATTGCCGGCCCTCCTGCAGTACGTGGCCGACCCGGTGATGGTGCTGCAAGGGCGGCCGATCCCCACCCTCACCGGCCAGGTGATCGGCTTTGTCGGCGGCGATACGCTGGCCGGTGCAACCACCGGCGCCCTGGGCTTCGCCACCTCGGCCACCGAGCTGTCGCTGCCGGGCAGCTATGCCATCGACGGCTTCGGCTTGGTGGCGCTGAACTACATCCTGGCGCAGGCGCTCGGCAATGCCGACGCGATGAGCGTCGTGGCGCCGCCGCCGCGCGAGAGCTCCACCGAGCTGACCAGCATCTTCATTGCCCTGCGTGCGGATCCGCTGCCGCTGCTGGCCCCAGGGCATGGCGTCGGAACGATGCGGACGCTGGATGCGCTGCAGGGCCTGCGCACCGACAGCCGCTGGGGCACGGCGTTTGGCACCATCGACGTGGACGCCTATTCGCGCGACGCGCTCGCGGTGCTGCTGGAGGCTCGCAGTGCCTACAAGCGTTCGCTGTTCGGTCCGGCGATGAAGCGGCTCGAGGCCGACCCCGGCCTGGCCGACCTGCCGCTGTGTGTCAGCCCCGACGAGTTGGACACCGGCAGGTGCCTGGTGTCCGACCAGCTGCTGGCCAGGGCGGGCAGCGAACCGGCTGCGGGCGCCGACGCGGGTGCGCTGACCGGCATGACGCCGCCGCTACCGCCGCCAATGCCGACGCCACCGCCGGCACCGGTACCGGCACCCAGCGCTGCGCCGAGCGCGATGCCAGCGCCTGCCCCGGCCCCAGCCCCG
>JAUXVE010000040.1 GCA_030680415.1 Rubrivivax sp. | reverse complement strand
CCCGAAGGGCCGGGGTGATTTGCGGCGCCATTCGTCGTTGCCGACTCGTTGTGTGGCCCTGCCACACGCCTCGCCGGCGCCTAGACTGGCGCCGCAACTCATCCCGGCGCGGGCCCGACCCAAAGCCCGACAGGCTCCTAGGACAACTCGGTCACCTGAGCGCCGGTGTCGGTGAAGACCACCTTGCCGTCGGTGGTCATGCTGAACGTGCCGGCACCGAAGCTGCGGCGCAGACGCCGCCCCACCTTGCCGAACACGATGTCGACATCGCCAGCCACGCCGGCGCCGACCTCGATGCACGCGGCGGCGGTCGATGCCAGTTGCTGCTCGAGTTCGGCCTTCTCCGCGATGGACTTCCCCCACGCGTCCAGCGACTGCTTCCAGGCCGCCTGCACCCGTTCGAGCATGCCGCGCGGGTCGCCTTGCCGGGTCAGGTGCTGGAACACCTTCTGCAGTTTTTCCTCTTCGACCTTCTGTTTCTCGCTCAGCTCCACGAGCTCGCGGTGTCGAGTCTCGAGCGCCGGGTTGACGCCGACCTGCACCTTCGTCAAGCCGCCTGCCGTGGCTCCCAGCTGAGGTGTCCTCACCCTCATCATGGCGCGCGCGAAGCCGCCGACCAGCCGCCCGCGGTGTGGCGACTGGGTGCCCACGAGCACCTCGTTGAGTGCCTGCAGGTCGCTGTGCACGGCCATGTCGTCGATCGCGATCGTCGTGCCCGCCTGCATGCTCGAGTTTTCAACGAAACGCGCCGACGCCGCCTGGGCTGCGCGCACGGCCGCGTGGGCGATGACGCCGCCGGTGACCCGGACGCTGCCGCCGGCTTCGAGCTGCCCACCGTCGACCAGGCCCTTGACGACGATGTCGCCCGTCGCATGCACCTTCATGCCGGGCTGCACGTCGCCGTCGACTTCGACGGTGCCGTCGAAATTGATGTTGCCCGTCGCCATGTTGACGCCCTTCAGGTGCAGGATCTGCTCGACCATCACCGTGTTGTGCGTGTGGACAGGCTGACCGCCGCTCTGTGCGCGCAACAGGTTCGGATCGTCGCCCGCGATGCAGGCGCCGACCAGCTTGGCAGCGAAGGCTTCGTCGTGGCCGGGGACGGCGGGAATGGGTTCGCCACGGATGTTGCGGCCGTCGACGCCCGGAGTCGGCGGATGCCGTCGCATCAGCGCCTGGCCGGGCTTGACGATCGGGATGTCGCCCAGTTCGTGGTAGTCGATCAGTCCGTGTTCGTCGACCTTGGGTCTGCGGTCGCGTGTGTCGGCGACGAGCAACTCGAACCGGGTGTCCTCGCCCTTCCGTGGCGCCGTGGCCCGGGCGGCCGTGACGCGCGCGGCTGCTGCGGACTCGCAGGCCGGCTGCAGCGCCGCAGCGTCGACACCGTGCACGACGCCGGCATCCGCCAGCGCCTGCAGCACATCGGCCAGTGCCACCGGCTCGCCGCCGTGGGCCGGCCTCAGGTTCACCCAGGCGCAGCTCGCGTCGGGCGCGACCTCGATCGTGAAGCCGGCATCTTCGCGCTGGCCCAGGGTCAGTTCGAACTCGCCGGCCTCGCCATGCCAGCGCCTGACCAGGGACACCAGCGCATCGGATTGCAGCGACCAGCTGCCGTAGCCGGCCCGTTCGAGGCCCAGGCGCAGCGCGTCCGGCTCGAGCGGCGGCCGCACGGCCGCCGCACTGCAGCGCGCGATCAACTGGCCGTCCAGTTCCGAAAACGCAATGCCTGTCAATTCGTCCACCGGCGGATTCTCCGTCTCGCATCGCCCGCACCGTGTCCGGCGCGCTGAACTTGCCCTCGGCCGCCGTGCTCGCGCACAGGACCGCATGACATGAAGATCGGCACGCCTTGCCACAATCTGAGCGCTTTGCGCGTCGTGGCGCCGTGTTCCGGGGCCTTTCGACACAGTTTCGGCATCACAGTGGTACGGCGGCTTCGCCCGCCTCGGGCCGGATCCGGTCATCGCATCGCACCGCGGCCGGGCGGCAGCGTCGTCGTGGCGGGTCGAGCTGACCGCTCTGGCAGCGCAGCACCTGCGCCGTGGGCACGCGACGAGGCGCTGCGCCGGGCTACCGGGCCGGCGTGGCCGTTGCGCTCCAGCGCTCGCGCAGCTCGCGTTTGAGCACCTTGCCGATCGCGCTGCGTGGCAGTTCGGCCACCGCGCGCAAGGCCGACAGACGCTGCGTCTTGCCGACGCGTTCATTCACCCAGTGCCGGATCTCTTCCAGGCTCGACGCGGCACCCGCACGCAGCGTCACGCAGCCCGCCGGCGTCTCGCCCCACTCGGCCGAGGGCACGCCGAACACCGCAGCGTCGGCCACGTGCTGTTCCCGCTGCTGAGCCTCGGACTCGTGAAGCTGCTGTTCGGGTGAACGTGGCCACGCAACAGGGCCGCCCGCGCGCCCTCAGCCACGCTGGGCGCAAGTACACTTTTGCGCAGTGCAGGCGGTTCCTGCGCCGCAGGACTTCAATGCGTTCTCTGACCGACACCTGCCGACAGGTACCCAGGTTGCATCGGGCGGGCGTCGGGTTCTCACGCCAAAGTGGCAGGCGCGTGCGGTGGCCGGCGCCATGACGCCGCCGCCGATGCCTGCGTCCGGCACGCCCCATCGCGATGGCCTGAGCCGCCGCGGCGCCTGGCTCGCGCTGCTGGTGGCCCTGTTGACCGTGCTTGGCGCCGGCCTGGCCTGGTGGCAGACCGAGCGCGCGCAGGCGGTGCTGCGCGAGCAGGCCCTGTTGCGGGCCGAGCAGCGTGCTGTGCAGCTGGCCAACGCCGTCAACGCGCAGGTCGAGATCCTGCTGGTGGCCATCGACGTGGCGTTGCAGCAGCTGCGTCGCGAATGGACGGGCGACGCGGCGCGCTTCGACACGCTCGCCCGCACCATCGTTGCCACCTTGCCGGCCGGAGCCGTCAGCCACGTGTCGGTGGCGGCGGCCGACGGTCAGATCGTCTACAACAGCCTCGGCGCGCAAGAGCTTGTCAACGTCGCCGACCGCGAGCACTTCCGCGTGCACCTGGACGGCGCCGACAGCTTGCATGTCGGCAAGGCCGTGATGTCACGCCTGGCCGGGCGCTGGACCTTCATCGTCAACCGCCCGCTGCTGCGCGACGGGCGCTTCGCCGGGTCGATGAACGTCTCGGTGTCGTCGGCGTACATCGCCCGCCGTCTGGGCGCCGTGACGCTGTCCGAGCGCGACGTTGTCGCGCTGGTGCATGACGACGGGTCCTTCCTGGCGCGCAGCCGCGACTTCGAGCGTTCGATGGGCCTGCGCCTGCCGGTTGACCGGCCGTTCCTCGTCGATCGCAGCGCCACCGAGGGCATGTTCCGCGTCGCCGGCGAGGTGGACGGCGTGGCCCGGCTCTTTGCCTGGCGCCGGCTGCCCGGGCACGGCATCGCGACGGTGGTCGGTCTGGCCGAAGTCGACGCGCTGGCGCCGCTGGCCGCGGGCCGGGAGCGCGAGCGCCTGATCGCGCAGGCACTGATCGCCTTGGCGCTGCTTTCGGGCGCGGTCGTCGCCGGCCTGCTGTGGCGGTCGGCGCGCGGCCAACGGGCGCTGGAGCGCAGCGAGCGACGATACCGCACGCTGCTGGACAGCGCGCCCGATGCGATCTACTTCAACCAGGGCGGCCGCTTCACATACGTCAACCCGGCGGCCCTGCGCCTGTTCGGTGCCACAGATGCCAGCGAGCTGCTCGGCCAGCCGGTGTTCGACCGCATCCATCCCGATCACCACGCCGCGGTGCAGGCGCGCATCGCCTCGCTGCTCGACGGCCGGCGCGTCTTGCCGCCGCTGGCGGAGCGCTACCTGCGCCTGGACGGCAGCGAGGTCGACGTCGAGGTCACCGCTGCCCCCTACGCCGACGACAACGAACGGGGCCTGCAGGTCGTCGTTCGCGACATCACCGAACGTCGCCAGGCCGAGCGCGAATTGCAGCGGCTCAATGACGAGCTGGAGCAGCGCGTGGTCGAACGCACCGCGGCCCTGTCGGCGGCGCGCGACGAGGCCGATCGGGCCAACCTGGCGAAGAGCGAATTCCTGTCGCGCATGAGTCACGAACTGCGCACGCCCTTGAACGCGATCCTCGGCTTCGGGCAACTGCTGGCGCTGGACCTCAAGAACAACGGGCAGGCGGCGCACGTGCGCGAGATCCTGAATGCCGGCCAGCACCTGCTGACGCTGATCAACGAGGTGCTCGACCTGGCGCGTATCGAGGCCGGCCACTTGAGCATCAGCACCGAGACCGTGGCGCTACGACCGCTGATCACCGAATGCCTGGTGCTGCTGCGGCCGCAGGCCCAGGTGCGGCAGCTGAGCATGGCCGCGCCGGCGGCCGAAGGCGACTGGCACGTGCGCGCCGACCGCACCAGACTGAAGCAGGTGCTGTTGAACCTGCTCAGCAACGCGATCAAATACAACCGCGAGGGTGGCTGGGTCAGGCTGCGCGTCGAAGGCCAAGGCGAGCAGTGGCGACTGTGCGTCGACGACAGCGGGCCGGGCCTGGACGCCGCCCAGCAGGCGCGGCTGTTCGTGCCTTTCGAGCGTCTGGGCGCGGCGACGACTGCGGTCGAAGGTACCGGCATCGGCCTGGCCCTGTCGCGCCGCCTGGTCGAATCGATGCAAGGCACGATCGGCGTGCACAGCCAGGCCGGCGCGGGCAGCAGCTTCTGGGTGCAACTGCCGAAGGCGTTGGCCCAGGACGGGCCCGAGGCGCCGATGGCGGCCTCGCCAGCGGCCCAGGCGCGCGCAGCGACCGGCGGCAGTGCGCTCGACGTGCTGTGCATCGAGGACAACCCGGCCAACCTGCGTCTGATCGAGGGCATCGTCGCCATGCGGCCGCGCTGGCACTTGCTGAGCGCCGCCTCGCCGACGCTCGGACTGGAACTGGCGCGCGCCCATCACCCGCGTCTGATCCTGCTGGACATCAACCTGCCCGAGATGGACGGCTGGGCGGTGATGCGCCTGCTGCGCGAGGACCCGGCCACACGCGAGATCCCGGTCTTCGCGATGAGCGCCAACGCGATGCGCAGCGACATCGAGCGCGGCAAGGTGGCCGGCTTCGCCGACTACCTGACCAAGCCGCTGGACCTGGCGCGGGTGCTGGCCGTGCTCGACGCGCACGCGCGTTGAACGCGCCGCGGCGTGGCGGCGGCATCGCCGACGCCCGGCGGCGATCTCAGGGGCTGACGAGAGCGTACAGATCCCGCTCCAGCAGGGCGCTGTCGCCGAGGTTCAGTTCCACCAGGCGGCGCAGCCGGGTGGCGCTGTCGAGGTCGATGTTGACGCAGTGCAGGCCCACGTTCCGGCCCTGCTGACGACAGCTAGCCACGTCCATGCCGATGCTGATCTCGTCGCTGAGGTGGATCGTCAGGCGGTAGGCCTGCTGCGGGTCGACCAGCCACTCCGAGATCAGGCGCACCAGGCAGCCCTTCAGCGACAGGTCCTGCACCGTGCAGCTCCACGCGCGCCCCGCATACGACAGCGTCGCCCGTGCGTCATGGGCCACGCGATGGAAGTGGCGTCTGTCAGCGGAACCCTGATCGGTCATGGTGTCTCGATGCATGGCGTCTGCCGGGGTGGCTCAGGCGTGGTTCAGAAACTCTCCCAGTCACCTTCTTCGCCGGCGGTCACGGTGGCCTTGACGACTTTGCGTGCGGGGGCGGCAGTGGCCGTGAGCGTGGGCCGGTGGTCGAGCTCGGGACGCTTCGCTTCGGGCGCAGCGGCGGCTCGGGCCGGGGCCGCCTTGACCGCTGTGCGGGAGTGAACCAGCGGCGGCTTGCGGGCGGGCGGCGCGCCCATAGCGGCCCTGGCCGGAGCCGGGGCCAGCGCGCCAACGCTGCTGTTGCTGCTGCCGTCTATGCGGAACACCTGCACCACCTGCGCCAGCCGGCTGGCCTGGTCCTTCAGGCTCTCGGCAGCGGCCGCACTTTCCTCGACCAGCGCGGCGTTCTGCTGCGTCATCTGGTCCAGCTGGTTGACGGCGGTGTTGACCTGGCCGATGCCGTCGCTCTGCTCGCCGGCCGCAGCCGTGATCTCGCCGATGATGTCGCTCACGCGCTGTACCGAAGCCACGATCTCGCTCATGGTCTGGCCGGCGTCTGCCACCAGGCGCGAACCGGACTCGACCTTGTCCACGCTGGTGCCGATGAGGCCCTTGATTTCCTTGGCCGCCTGCGCACTGCGCTGCGCGAGGTTGCGCACCTCGCCGGCGACGACCGCAAAACCGCGGCCCTGTTCACCGGCCCGGGCCGCTTCGACGGCAGCGTTGAGCGCCAGGATGTTGGTCTGGAACGCGATGCCGTCGATGACGCCGATGATGTCGCTGATCTTCTTGCTGCTGTGGTTGATCTCGTCCATGGTGGTGACCACCTGGTTGACCACGCGGCCACCGCGGGCGGCGATCTCGGCGGCCGAGGCCGCCAGCTGGTTGGCCTGACGCGCGGCGTCGGCGCTCTGGCGCACGGTGGCGGTGAGCTGTTCCATGCTCGCTGCCGTCTGCTCCAGGTTGCTGGCCGTCTGCTCGGTGCGTGCGCTCAGGTCCTGGTTGCCCATGGCGATCTCTGCACTGGCCGTGCTGATGCTGTCGGTGGTGCTGCGCACCTGGCCCACGGTCTGCACCAGCGACGTCCGCATGGCGCCCAGTGCGCTCAACAGTTCACCCAACTCGTCCTTGCGATCCGTTGCCACGGTCACGCACAGATTGCCCTCGGCAATCTCGCGCGCGAACCCCGAGGCCTGTTCAAGGGCCTTGGCCACCTTGCGCAGCACCAGCCAGAACAGACCCACCACCGCGCCTGCCACCGCCAGCGACAGCAGTGCCAGCAGCCAGTGCGTGCGTGCGGTCTGCGCAGCCGCTGCCTTTGCGGTCGCGGCGGAAGTGTCCTTCATCCGGGCCGTGGCGGCCGCCAGGGCCTTGGCCAGCTTGCCGTAGGCTTCATCGGCCCCCTGCATGGCCGCCACACCGGTGTTGGGATCGACCGAAGCCAGGTCCACCGCCGCGTCGCTGCGCTTGACGTAGTCATCGATCTGACGGCCGGCCGCCTCGATGTCCGTGCGAACCGTGGCGTCGATGCCGGTCTCATTCGTCAGCGCACCGAGCGCGGCCTTCATCTGGCCACCGCGCGTGCTCAGGTCCTTGCGCAGCGCCGCCGTCTGGGCGTCGCTGTACGAACCGATGATGGTCATCGCGCGGTAGATGCCGGTGTGCATCTGCCCGACCTGGTCCTGCACGTTCGACAGCGCCTGGATATGGTTCAGGTCGGCGTTGAATCGGGCCATGGCCTCTTCGCCGGACCGACCGAGGAGCACGGAGTCGAACTGGCCGGTGGCCAGTACGACCGCCGCCGTGATGACCGGTGCGAGGATGAGCTTGTGACCCAGTTTCATGCCGATTCCCTGTGCAGAATTCAGTCTCGCTGGCGGCCTTGCCTACTTGTACACGCCACCACAGACCACGGCATCGTCGAGCTTCTCGCAGTACATCGCCTTGGGCTCGATCTTCTTCGTCACCGGGTTGGTGAACTTGTAGTCCTGCCAGAACGTACCCTTGCTCTGGGCCAGATCCACGCGCTCCTTGACGAACAGCTTGCCATCGATGTCCTTGAGTTCGATCAGGTTCTTGCCGATCATCTTTTCGTTGGCGCCATGGGCACGCACGGTGCCGTCGAGGCCGTAGACCACCAGGTACAGATCGTCCTTCTTGAACTGGCTTTCCTTGTTGCTGACTTCCGCGTGGCCCTTGTCCTTGCCGTTGGCCTTCATGAAGGTAACACCCTTCTTGACCATCGCGGTGGCATCCTCCGGCGTGGCTTTGGCAAAGGCGCTGGCCGAGGTCAGCAAGAGGGCAGCGGCGGCGCAGGCGCCGAGAACGTTGTGGATGGTTTTCATGATGAACTCCTGAGTTGGGGAAAGGTGGGGGGGGACTGAATGGGCCCGGATGCGACGTGAACCCCGGTGTCGCAGAGGTCGGCTTACTGCAGCGACCGCGTGCTGTCCATGAGGCCCATGTCGGCGCTGGACATGAGGGCCTCGATGTCCATCAGGATCAGCATGCGCTCGCCCACGCTGGCGATGCCGGTGATGAAGCCGGTGTCTACCGTGGTGTTCATTTCCGGGGCGGGCTTGATGAGCTCACCCGCCAGTTCGAGCACGTCCGAGACCGAGTCGACCACCGCGCCCACCACGCGACCGTGCACGTTGAGCACGATCACCACCGTGAAGGCGTTGTATTCGACGTTGTCACAGCCGAGCTTGATGCGCAGGTCCACCACCGGGACGATGACGCCGCGCAGGTTGACCACGCCCTTGATGAAGGCCGGCGCGTTGGCGATGCGGGTGGGCTCCTCGTAGGAGCGGATTTCCTGCACGCGAAGGATGTCGATGCCGTATTCCTCACGGCCGAGGCGGAAGGTCAGGAATTCGGCGCTGGCCTTCTGGGCCGCGGCAGGGCGCGTGCTGTCGTTGCCGGCGAGTTGGGTGGCTTCGTTGCTCATGTCCGTGGGTCGGTGTCCGAAATTCAGGTGCGATCCATGAACTATCGGCCAGGCCGTGCTGAACTGAAGTCGGAAAGTGGGCGACAAAGCCGGGGCAAACCCGGGCTTCGGACCCGGTCCGTCGCCAAGGGGGCGCCCAGCGGCCGCCGGGCCGGCAACACCGGACAAAAGGATGCCGGCCCCACGCCGGCACCAGGCCACGGAGGGTGTGACGCTACTGCTTGTGCGCCACGACCCGGCCTTCGGCGTTGATGAAGACCCGATAGCGGTTGCCGTCCCGGCATGTCGCGATGTGATCGTTGTCGTTCAGTCGCGTGGCACTGACCACCTGGCCGCAGGGCAGGCCCAGAAGGGCGATCACCGCCGTCAGATCCCTGAGCAGCTCGGTGTCGTCGGCGGCGCGGGACGACAGCGCACAGAACGCCGTCAACAAGACAACGGACGCCCAGCTTGCGATGCGCATGTTCAAGGACTCCCTCCGTCGGGCAGATTCAGATGGCCGAGAACTTCTCGTGATTCGAAAGAATGCCCCAGATGGATTCACGGGACGCCGCGAGCGCACTGGCCAGCGGGGGGTCGGCGTCCTGCAGCAGGGCAAGCACCTTCAGCACCAACAGATCGTACGCTCGCCGCAACTCGGCCAGCGAGGTCTCGAGGCGGCCCTTGTAGAACTGCCGAAACCGGTCCAGCAGGTCGTCGACCTGGTTCTTGACCGCGAGCTTGGTGAACACGCCGATCGCCTTGGTCTCCCTGAGCCGGGTTTCCAGGGACTTGAGATCCAGCGGCGGCGTTGCGGCCGGCGCCGCTGGTGCGGTGGCGGCGGTGGCACGCCGGGTGTCCATCGTCGGGGGCGCATCGGGGGCTGATGCGGGCCGTGGTGCTGCCACCGGAGGTGCGGCCGGTGATGCGGCCGGTGATGCGACCGGTGGTGCGACCGGTGGCGCGGATGGCGTGTGCGTCGGCGCGACCGATAAGGCCGCGACGGGCGGCGCGGCGACGCTTGGCTCCTTGCGCTGTTGCCCGCAGGCGCAGCCTGCGGCCAGCAGCACGCACAAGGCGGCACAGATCCTTGACGCGGACATCGCCGGCCGCTCGGCACCCGGCCGCGTCGGTGTCTTCCGCATGGCGGGCACCATGGCAGCACTCATGCTCACCACGAGGGTGGCCGGGTGTGACGGTCGCACAAGCATGGGCATAGGTTAGCAGAAGGGCCGCCAACGAGTCCGCCTCTTCGCCGGCTTGCGCGCCAGTAGCCTCGGCCAGGTCCACCGGTCACCGGTGTTCGAGTGCCTGTGGCGACGTGCCCGCACCGTACACAATGCACGTGACCGCTGTGCACCGACAATCGGGTCGGCATGGGAGTCCGCTTGCAGCTTGTTCGGACTCCGACGCCGATCACCGTCGGTGCGCTGCCACCGACGCGACGGCCGTGGCGGCCGCCGGCCACCCACATTCAGGCAAACATGACACCCACTCCCGCGCCGCCGCACCGCCGACATCGGTGGGTCTGGATCGTGTTCGCGCTGTTCGCGCTGTTCGTGCTGCTGGCTCTGGTGTCGTGTTACAGCCTGCCCACCATCGTGCCCGATCTGGCACGTCGCCCCGGGCCGCCGGTGCAACTGGAAGGCGCGCGCGGCCCGCTGTCGGCGGCACAAAGCAAGACCATCCTGCAGGGCCTGCAGGGCCGCGGCCAGGACACCGGCATCTTCGACCACCACCTGGCGCGCGAGGAGGCCATCGTCGGCAGCCCGCTGACCACCGGCAACGAGGTGCTGTTGCTGCAGGACGGCCCGGCCACCTACCGGGCGATGCTGGCGGCCATCCAGGCGGCGCGCGACCACATCCACCTGGAGACCTACATCCTGGACGACGACGATGTCGGCCAGCGCTTTGCGCAGGCACTGATCGACAAGCAGCGGCAAGGCGTGCAGGTCCATCTCATCCGCGACAGCGTCGGCACTCTCGGCACGCCCGCGGCCTTCTTCGAACGCCTGGCCGCCAGCGGCGTCAGGATCCTCGAATTCAACCCCATGAATCCGCTGCTGGCGCGCAAGGAATGGGAACTGAACCAGCGTGATCACCGCAAGCTGCTGATCGTCGACGGACGCGTCGCCTTCCTGGGCGGCATCAACATCAGCAGCGTGTACTCGGGCGGTTCGTCGAGCCACGGCATGCGTGCACGGCCGGCCGGCCAGCCGGCCTGGCGCGACACCGACCTGCAGTTGCGCGGGCCGGTGGTGGCCGAACTGCAGAAGATGTTCCTCGCCACCTGGGCGGCGCAGAAAGGCGAGCCGCTGGCGGCGAAGAACTACTTCCCGCGCAGCGAAAGCGCCGGCCGGCAGGTGGTGCGCGCGATCGGCAGCTCCCCGGACGAACCGTACAGCCTGATCTATGCCACGCTGCTGTCGGCCATCGGCAGTGCCGAGACGACGGTGCACCTGACCAATGCCTATTTCGCCCCCGATCCGCAACTGCTCGCCGCGCTCGAGGCGGCCGCCAGGCGCGGCGTCGCGGTGGTGCTGATCCTGCCCAGCCAGACCGACTCCTGGCTGGTCTTCCACGCCGGGCGCAGCTATTACACGCAGCTGCTGCGGGCCGGAGTCAGGATCCACGAGCGGCGCGGCGTGGTCCTGCATTCGAAGACGGCGCTCATCGACGGCGTCTGGGCGACGGTCGGGTCGACCAACCTCGACTGGCGCAGCTTCCTGCACAACCACGAGCTGAACGCGGTCGTGCTGGGCATCGAATTCGGCCACCAGGTGCAGGCGATGTTCGACAAGGACCTCGCAGCGTCGGACGCCATCACGCTGGAGCAGTGGCAGCGGCGCCCGCTGCACCAGCGGCTGCAGGAATCCTTGTCCCGCATCTGGGCCTACTGGCTCTGAGCTTCCTTTACGGCGTTACCTGAGGCCGCGTGACGACGTAGATGTGCCAGACGGCGATGAACATCGCCGCGATCGTCGGGCCGAGGACGAAGCCGTTGATGCCGAACACCGCCATGCCGCCGAGCGTCGTGATCATGACCAGGTAGTCGGGCATGCGCGTGTCCTTGCCGACCAGGATCGGCCGCAGCAGGTTGTCGACCAGACCGATCACGAGCACGCCGTAGGCGAACAGCGCGATGCTCTGCCAGAGGGCACCGATGACGAAGAAGTAGACCGCCACCGGGAACCACACCAGCGCCGCGCCGACGGCCGGCAGCAGCGACAGGAAGGCCATCAGAACCGCCCACAGCAAGGCCGCGCCGACGCCCAGGAACCAGAACGCAAGGCCGCCCAGTGCGCCCTGGATCGCCGCCACCAGCAGATTGCCCTTCACCGTCGCGCGCAGCACGGTGGCGAACTTCTTGATCAAGTCCTTCTTGTGCGCGGACGACAGCGGAATCGCGCGCCGCACGGCCTCCACCACCGAGTCGCCATCGCGGATCAGGAAGAACGCGATATAGACGGTGATGAACAGTTCGGCAATGAACGCGAACGTGTCCTGACCGATGCCCAGCATGCGCGCCGCGATGAACTGGCTCGCCTGCCCCACCGCGGCTGTCAGTCGTTGCTGCAGGGTGTCGAAGTCGAACAGGCCGAAGCGGTCGAGCAGCGCCTTGGTCCAGGCGGGCATGGCGTCGAAGATGCGGTGGAAGTAGAGCGCCGGAGTCCACTCGCCCGACTGCACGCGCGCGTAGACCCCCATCGCCTCGCGCGCCAGCGCGGTGCCGATGAGGACGAGCGGAACGATCACCAACACCAGGACGATGAGCAGCGTCAACAGCGCGGCAGGCGTGCGCCTGCGTTTCAGGCGCACCAGCAGCCAGCGGTACACGGGCGCGAACAGCAGCGCGATGATGCACGCCCACAGGATCGTGCCGTAGAACGGCAGCAGGATCCAGCCGAACGCGAGCGATACCGCAAACAGCAGCAGCAGGAGTGCCCTGTTCTCCAGGTAGGCCGGCGTGTTTTCGTCAGGCGGCATCATTGCAGTACCCATGTCGCCGCGCGCACCAGCGGCGAGGCTCGTGCCGCAGCCCCCCATGCCGCGCCATGAAGGGCCTGTTCAGGCCGCGCGCAGATGCTTGTCCAGCGACATCGGGCAACAGTCCATCCAGGGCCCGAAGCAGTGGCGCAGTCTCACGGCGCGGCTACAGCCGCCCCATCAACAGCAGCACGAGGATGACCACGACCACCAAGCCCAGCACGCCGCTCGGCGCGTAGCCCCAGCCCTTGCTGTGCGGCCAAGTCGGTATGGCGCCGATCAGCATCAGAATCAGAACGATCAGCAGTATGGTTCCCAAGCCCATGAGATGCTCCTGATGAATGGAAATGGCCTAACCGGGTCGCCGTTGCCGGAGCCTCGCAGCACAGTGGCTGTCCAGCTCCGACAGGCTCCTAGTCCTTCGTGAACCAGGAATCGGTCGCTTTGCGTTCCCAATCGGCGAGCTGCTTTTCGGCTTCGTCCTTGGCCACGCCGTAGCGCTCCTGGATCTTGCCGGCGAGCTGCTCGCGGCGGCCGGCGATGACGTCGAGGTCGTCATCGGTCAGCTTGCCCCATTGCTCCTTGACCTTGCCGGTGGCCTGTTTCCAGTTGCCTTTGATGCGATCCCAGTTCATATGAACCTCCTGTGGCAATTCGGGTGACGACTCAAGGCCGGACGGCGATTTCGTTCTTCACCGCCCTCACGCCGTTGACGTCGCGCGCGATCTTCTCGGCGGTGGCCTTCTCCGTGGCGTTCTTGGCGAAGCCGGACAGCATGACGGTGCCGTTGAGCGTTTCGACCGAGATGCTCGAAGCCGCGACCTCCTTGTTCTCGGCCATGCGGCTCTTGATCTGGGTCGTGATGACGGTGTCGTCGACGTAGGCGCCCACAGATTGCTGGTCGCGCGTGACGGCGCATCCGGAGGCGGCAACAAGCGCCAGCACCGCAAATGCGGTAGAGATGGTGGTACGAATGGTCATGATGGCTCTCCAGCGTTTGTGTCCGACCGCAACGTGCGGAAGAACAAGCCTCAATCTAGGCGCACCGCGAGGCTGGCTCTGTGCGCTATCAAACATAAGGCGGGCTTTCGATTGCGACATGTCAACAGACCGTCAAACCGACCACCTCGGGATTCGGTGGTGATCGCACCCGTCATGGAGGCCCGCAATGGACCAGGGCCGTGAGCCGAGAACCAAGCACCGGCTGTCCGCGCTGACCGGTGCCGAGTGGCAACGCTGGCAGCCACGACTCGAGTGCGTCGACTTGACGCTGGGTCAGGTGCTATACAAGTCGGGCGCGCCGCAGAGTCACGTGTACTTCCCGACCAGTGCGATCGTCTCACTGCTGTACCTGACGGAAAGCGGCGCCTCTGCCGAGATCGCCATCGTCGGCAACGAACGACGCCCGACCGGCCCGGGGGGTCAGCCGTTGCCGCGCCAGGCAGCAGGGTTGCGCTTGCTGGAGCGGCGTGCGGGACCCGCAGGCGCCGGCGGTTGCCGGCGGCCTTTCGCCGCGGCCGTCTCCGGCTTGCCCGGCGGCGCTGGCTCGGCGGCGGTCGCCGGCAGCACCGGGGCCGTGCCGGCTACCTGACCGGGCGGCGGCGCGCCCTCGGCAGTGAAGTCGGACTTCTCCTGCGCCAGCGTACGTGCCGGTTCGGTGGCTGCGCTCGCAGGCTGGGCCGGGCGGGTCTTCGGTGATCGGGCCATGGTGTCTTCTCCTGACGGTCGTGATTGTGTCTCAGCGCCGCGTGCGCTGCTGCACCGCGATACCTGGCCTCGCCACCTCTCAGCCCTGCTTGGCCACCTTCTTCGGCCGCTGCCAGCCAGCGATGGTGGCCTGGCGTGCGCGGGCCACCGTCAACTGGCCGGCCGGCGCCGGCTTGCTGATGGTCGAGCCGCCGCCGATGGTGGCGCCTGCGCCCAGCGTCACCGGCGCCACCAGCACGCAGTTGCTGCCCACGTGCACGTCGTCGCCGATGACGGTGCGGTGTTTGTTGGCGCCGTCGTAGTTGGCGGTGATGCTGCCGGCACCGAAGTTGACGCGCTCGCCGACGGTGGCGTCGCCCAGGTAGGCCAGGTGGTTGGCCTTGGCGCCCTTGGCCAGCGTCGAGTTCTTGACCTCGACGAAGTTGCCGATGTGCACCTGTTCACCCAGCTCGGCCCCCGGCCGCAGCCGCGCATACGGGCCCACCAGGGCACCGGCGCCGACCACCGCGCCTTCGATGTGCGTGAACGGGTGGATCACCGCGCCGGCGCCGATGCTGGCGTCGCGGACGATGCAGTTGGCGCCGATGTGCACGCCGTCGGCCAGCTGCACCCGGCCTTCGAAGATGCAGTTGACGTCGATCTCGACGTCGCTGCCGCAGGACAGCAGGCCGCGCACGTCCAGCCGTGCCGGGTCGGCCAGCCGCACGCCGGCCGCCATCAGCGACTCGGCCATGGCGCGCTGGTAACGCCGCTCCAGGTCGGCCAGTTGCATGGGGCTGTTGACGCCCAGCACCTCGGTCTCACTGGCCGCCGCGGTGGCCACCACCGGCACGCCCTCGGCCACCGCCATGGCGACGATGTCGGTGAGGTAGTACTCGCGCTGCACGTTGTCGTTCGACAGCGCCGCCACCCAGCGCGCGAGCAGCGCCGTGGGCGCGGCCATGATGCCGGTGTAGACCTCGCGGATGGCCCGCTGCGCCGGGCTGGCGTCCTTGTGCTCGACGATGGCGCGCACGCACTCGCCGTCACGCACGATGCGGCCGTAGCCGGTGGCGTCGGGCAGTTCGATCGTCAGCAGCGCCAGCCGGGTGCCGCCGCAGGCCTGCACCAGCGCACGCGCGGTCTCGGCGCGGATCAGCGGCACGTCGCCGTTGAGGATCAGCGTCACCGGGTTGCCGCTGTTCAGCGCCGGCACCGCCTGCTGCACGGCGTGGCCGGTGCCGAGCTGCGGCAGCTGGCGCACGAACAGCGCGCCGCTGGCGGCGGCTGCGGCCTCCACCTGCTCGGCGCCGTGGCCGGTGATGACCACCGTGCGTGTCGCCCCCACTTGCGCGGCGGCGGCCAGAACATGCTGCAATAGACTGGTGCCGGCCAGCTTGTGCAGCACCTTCGGCAAGTCCGACTTCATGCGGGTGCCCTTGCCCGCGGCCATGATCACGACGTTGAGTGCCATGCAGTCTTCTCTGATGTCCCTGGTCAAGAGCGCGATTATCGGCTGGCTGGCTTTCGCGCTCATGGGCTGCAGCGCCGTGCGCCTGGGCTACAACAACGGCTCGCTACTGGCCTGGTGGTGGCTGGATGGCTATGTCGACTTCAGCCGCGAACAGTCGCCGCTGGCCAGGCAGGGCATCGAGCGTTGGTTCGAGTGGCACCGCGCCACCCAGCTGGCCGACTACGCGGCCTTGCTGGCCGACGCGCTCGCCCACATGCCCGAGCCCGCCACCCCGGCGCAAGCCTGCCGCTGGCAGGCCCGGGTGCGCGACGCGCTGGACCCGGCGCTGGACCGCGCCGTCGAGCTCGCGGCCGGCCTCGTGCCGGGTCTGGGCGAGGCGCAATTGCGCCACCTGGAGCAGCGTTACGCGAAGGGCAACGACGAGATGCGCAGCGACTTCCTGCAGCCCGACCCGGCCGTGCGCGGGCGCGAGTCCGTCAAACGCACGGTGGAGCGCGCCGAGCGGCTGTACGGCCGCCTCGAAGAGGCACAAAGGGGCGTCATCGAAGCGGGCGTCGCGGCCTCGCCCTTCGACCCCGAAATGTGGCTGGCCGAGCGCCAGCGCCGCCAGCGCGACACCGTGCAGATGCTGCGCCGCCTGCTCGCCGAGCGTGCCGACCGCGACCAGCGCCTGGCCGCCATGCGCATGCTGGCGCTGCGCACCGAGCGTTCACCCGACCCCGACTACCGCGCCTACCAGTTGAAGCTGGCCGAGTACAACTGCGCCTTTGCGGCGCGCATCCACAACGCCACCACGCCGGCGCAGCGACAGCAGGCGCGCGACACCCTGAAAGGCTGGGAAGACGACCTGCGCGCACTGATCGCGCCGCCGGCTTGACGGCCTCACCCGGGCAGTGGCACCACCACGCGCCGCGGGTTCATGCCCAGGCGCGGAAAGTCCATCAGCGCCGCTTCGAACATCGCCGCCAGTGTCGCAGCGCCGGCGCGCGCGTTGCCTTCGCTGCTGGCACGCGCCTCGAACAGTGGCTTGCCGCTGGCGCGGTCGCGGATCAGCACCGCCACTTCGCGCTCGTAGCGCGGGAAGTCGTAACGCGCCGACATCGCCCAGCGCGGCGACACCCATGGCCCGTAGCGCCAGTAGCCGAAGCCGCCGCGCCACCACAAGGGGTCGTCCCAGGCTTGATAGTCGGCCAGGCTGCTGCGCGCGCCGACCTGCACCAGCACGTCGGGCTGCGCCCCCGGCGCTGCGGCGGTGAACCCGGCCTTCAGCAGCGCGCCCTGGGCGGCGGCTTCGAGCGCGTCGGCTTCGGCGGCGCGCGCCTGTTGCGACGGCAGGCGCTCGAAGGCGTAGCTGCCGGGTTGGCGGTCGGCCGGCCATTCGCCGAAGCTCGAGACGTCGGTGGACAGGCTGTTCATCGCGGCACAACCCGCCAGCAGCACGGCGCCGGTCAAGGCGATCCACGGAGCGGTCGATCTCATGGTTCAGTCCTCCTGGTTCGGGTGACCCTGCAAGTGCAGCACCATTCGCTCGGGCGACGTTGAGACTGCGCAAGGTTCGTCGTCGAAAGCCTGGTCGCCGCCGGCATCGGCCACACCGGTGGTCTGCAGCGCGGCGAAGGGGTAGAGCTTGCGGTCGAGCAGGTGCGAAGGCGTGACATGCGCCATCGCGTGCAGCATGTTGTCGCTGCGGCCGGGGTATTGGCGCTCCCAGTCGCGCAGCATCTGCCTGACCTGCACCCGCTGCAGGTCGTTCTGGCTGCCGCACAGCGTGCACGGGATGATGGGGAAGCGCCGGTATTCGGCCCAGCGTTCGAGGTCGGTTTCGGCGACGTAGGCCAGCGGGCGGATGACGATGTTCCTGCCGTCGTCGCTGACCAGCTTGGGCGGCATGCTCTTCAGGCGGCCGCCGAAGAACATGTTGATGAGCAGCGTCACCACCATGTCGTCGCGGTGGTGGCCGAGCGCGATCCTGGTCGCCCCCAGTTCCCCGGCCACGCGGTAGAGGATGCCGCGGCGCAGTCGCGAGCACAGGCTGCACATCGTGGCACCCTCGGGCACCAGCTTCTTGACCACCGAGTAGGTGTCGCGGGCCTCGATGTGGAAGGGCACGCCGCGGCGGGCCAGGTACTCGGGCAGCACGTGTTCGGGGAATCCGGGCTGCTTCTGGTCCAGGTTGACGGCGACCAGATCGAAGGGCACCGGCGAGCGCTCGCGCAGCGAGATCAGGATGTCCAGCAGGGCGTGGCTGTCCTTGCCGCCCGACAGGCAGACCATGACCCTGTCGCCGGCCTCGATCATGTTGTAGTCGCGAAGCGCCTGGCCGACCTGGCGGTGCAGCCGCTTGCTCAGCTTGTTGACCTCGAAGGCGGCCTTGCGCGGGTCGGTGCGCGCGGCCGCTTCGGCAACGGCGGGGGCGTCGCTAAGGACGTCAGTGAGGGCGTTCATGGCGCGCTGTCCTTGATGCCGAAGACCTCGCAGCCGACGGCGTCGCAGTCGGGGTAGACGTCGGGCTTCTCGGTCGCCACGCGGGCAGCACGCACGCGCGGGTGCGCCAGCATCAGCGCCAGCAGGTCGTCGGCCAGCGTTTCCTGCAGGTGGATGTGGCCCTGCGCCACGCGTTCCATCACCGTGCGGCGGATGAAGTCGTAGTCGACGACTTCCTCCAGCCGGTCGGCCTTGGGCGTGGACACCGCCAGCGGCACGTACAGGTCGACGTTGATGAGCACGCGCTGCTCGCCTCTCTTCTCGAAGTCGTGCACGCCGATGTTGATCCAGACCTCGTAGTCGCGCAGGAAGAGCCGCCGGCAATCCATCAGGCGCGGGTGGTTGATCAGGCTTTGCATCAGGGGGCTTTCGGTTTGTCTTGTTCGCGGGCCAGGAACATCACGTCGCGGGCCTGCGCCTGCAGGTGCTGGCCACCGTCCACGAGCAAGGTGGTGCCGGTGATGGCGGGCGATTCGAGCAGGAAGCGCACGGCACGCGCCACGTCCTGCGGCGTCGAGCCGCGTTGCAGCGGCGTCATGCCGTGTGCACGTTCGAATTCGGCGCCGCTCATCGCGCCCGACAGCAGCGTGACACCGGGGGCCACGCCGCACACGCGCACCCGAGGCGCCAGCGCCTGCGCCAGCAGCGTGCCGGCAGCTTCCAGCGCCGTCTTGGACAGCGTGTACGACAGGTAGTCGGGGTTGGGGTTCCAGAGCTTCTGGTCGAGCAGGTTGACGACCACGCCGCTGGCGGCCGGTGAGCCGGGCGCGGTGACGTTGGCGTGCAGCGCGCGCGCCAGCACGATGGCCGGCGCGGTGTTGGCGCGCCAGTGGCGTTCCATGGTGGCGACGCTGAAGCTGTCGATGCTGTCGTACTCGAACAGCGAGGCGTTGTTCACCACCGCGTCGATGCGGCCGAAGGCCTGCGCCACGGCAGGCACCAGGGCCGCGCACTCGGCCTCGTCGGCCAGATCGGCGGCGAAGGCGATGGCGCGGCCACCGGCAAGCTGCACGGCGTCCACGGTCTGCGCGGCCGCGGCCGCCGAGCGGCGGTAGTGCACCGCCACCTGCCAGCCATGCGCGGCCAGTTCGAGCGCGATCTCGCGGCCGATGCGTTGCGCGCTGCCGGTGACGAGCACGACCGGGCGTGGTTCTGGGGGCTGGGGCATGCTTCCTACAATGGCGCGAATGACTCACGCCGGGCCCGAGAGTTTATCGGCGCGTCTCCAGACGCGCCTGCTCGCGGCCATCGCGGCGGCGGGCGGCTGGCTGCCCTTCGACCGTTTCATGGCGACCGCGCTCTACGAGCCCGGCCTGGGCTACTACGCGCGCGGCAGCCGGCAGTTCGGTGCCATGCCCGCGTCGGGCAGCGATTTCGTCACCGCGCCCGAGCTCTCGCCGCTGTTCGGCCAGGCCCTGGCGCGGCAGGTGGCGCAGGCGCTGGACGCGGCGCAAGCGGAGGAAGTCTTCGAGTTCGGTGCCGGCTCGGGGGCGCTGGCGGCGCAGCTGCTCGGTGTGCTGGGCGACCGTGTGCGCTGTTATTCGATCGTCGACCTGTCGGGCACGCTGCGCGAGCGCCAGGCCGAGCGCCTGGCGGCCTGGGGCGACCGCGTGCGCTGGCTCGACGCCTGGCCCGCAGCGATGCACGGCGTGGCGGTCGGCAACGAGGTGCTCGACGCGATGCCGGTGCAGTTGCTGCACTGGGACGGTGAGCAGTGGTTCGAGCGCGGCGTGGCGGCTGTCGGCGAGCAGTTCACCTGGGCCGACCGCCCCACCGCCTTGCGGCCGCCAGGCGCCGGCCCCTTCGTGCCGGGCACGCTGACCGAGATCCACCCGCAGGCCGAAGCCTTCATTCGCACGCTGGCCGATTGCCTGCAGCGCGGTGCCGCCTTCTTCATCGACTACGGTTTCCCCGAAGCCGAGTACTACCACCCGCAGCGTTGCGGCGGCACGCTGATGTGCCACCGCGCACACCGCGTCGACACCGATCCCTTGGTCGACGTCGGTGCCAAGGACATCACCGCGCATGTCGACTTCAGCGGCATCGCGCTGGCCGCCCAGGAGGCCGGGCTGGAGGTCATCGGCTACACCTCGCAGGCGCGTTTCCTGATGAACTGTGGCCTGCTCGAGTTGCTGCAGGGCGCCGACTTGCGCACCACGGCGGCGGTGCAGAAGCTGCTGGCCGAGCACGAGATGGGCGAGCTGTTCAAGGTCATCGGCTTCGCCCGCGGCCTGCGCTTCGAAGCCATCGGCTTCAGCGCCGGCGATCGCAGCCACACCCTCTGAAGCCCCATGCGCTGGCTGATCGTCTTCCTGCTCGCCTTCCTGGTCTTCAACGGCCTCGCGGCCTGGCTGCGCCGCATCGGCCTGGGCAAGCTGCCGGGCGATTTCAGCTTCCGCCTCGGCGGCCGCGACTGGACCGTGCCGCTGGCCAGTTCGCTGGTGCTGAGCCTCTTGGCGATGCTGATCGGCCAGCTGATCTGAAACCCGATGACCGCCGGAGCGCTGCTCAGTTTCGTTCCACAGCAGTTCACGCGCGCACCACTTGCGCAAGTCACGCTTGCGGATGCCTTCGGCCAGTCACGTGCACGCTCCTGCTGCGCCTGCGCATGTCGAAGCGGGCCGCCAGGCCGGCGCCTCGCCGCATGGTGTCACAACATGGCACTGGCATGCAGCGCGGCGCGTACGGCGTCCACACGTGCCTCGTGGATGGCCGCGCCGATGTCGGGGCCGTGGCGGCCGCGCGACGCAGCCGCGGCGGCGACGGCTGCGGTATCGACGGCCAGCGCCGCCTGCAACAGCGGCGGCAGGCGCTGCGCGGGGGCGTAGGGCAGGTCTTCCAGCCCGCTGCGTCCGCGCGCGTCGCACTCGCAGGCCTGCAGCACCTGCGCAAAGCGCGCCGGCCGGCGCAGCGCGTCGCAGCGCTCGAGCAGGCGCAGCAGCGCTGCGGCATCGAGGCTGCCGCTGCGGTGCACGCTGCCGTGTTCACGCGCCACGACGTCGGCGAGTTCGCGGCAGTCGGTGGGCACCCGCAGGCGCTCGGCCAGGCGGCGCGCCAGTTCCGCGCTGTGGCCTTCGTGGCCGAGGTGGCGCGGCCACAGTTCGGGCGGCGTCGTGCCCTTGCCAAGGTCGTGCACGAGGCAGGCCCAGCGCACCGGCAGCGGCGCGCCGAGCTGCGCGCATTGGTCCAGCACCAGCATCAGGTGCACGCCGGTGTCGACTTCCGGGTGATGCTGCGGCGGCTGCGGCACGCCCCACAGGCGGGCCACATCGGGCAGCAGCCGCGCCAGCGCACCGCACTCGCGCAGCAGCGTGAACATGCGGCTCGGCCGCGGGCTCATCAAGCCGCGCGACAGCTCCTGCCACACGCGTTCGGGCACCAGCGCGTCGACCTCGCCGGCCTTGACCATGCGCCGCAGCAGCGCCATCGTCTCGGGCGCCACCGTGAAGTCCAACAGCCGCGCCGCCAGCCGCGCCACGCGCAACAGGCGCACCGGGTCTTCGGCGAAGGCGTCGGACACGTGCCGCAGCACGCGCGCTTCGATATCGCGGCGGCCGCCGAAGGGGTCGATCAGCGTGCCGTCCTCGGCCTGGGCGATGGCGTTGATGGTGAGGTCGCGCCGCGCCAGGTCCTGTTCCAGCGTCACCTCGGGAGCGGCGTGGAAGGTGAAGCCGTGGTAGCCGGGGCCGACCTTGCGTTCGGTGCGCGCCAGCGCCACTTCCTCGCCGGTGCGCGGGTGGATGAAGACCGGGAAGTCCTTGCCCACCGGCTTGTAGCCCAGGGCCAGCAGTTCTGCGGGCGTGGCGCCGACGGCGACCCAGTCGCGGTCGCTGGCGGGTGCGCCCAGCAGCGCGTCACGCACCGCGCCGCCGACGACATAGAAAGCCGCCGTCATCGGCGGCTGCGATAGGGCTCCTCGAAATCGAGGAAATCCTGCTCGGCCAGTGCGTCGGCGACCCAGGCTGCCGCGCCGGGTGCGGCGGCGACGCTTTCTATGTAGCGCAGCGTGCCGTCCACCAGCGGCAGCGCATAGCCGCGCATGCGCAGGCACACCGGCGCGTAGAAGGCGTCGGCGGCCGAGAAGGCGCCGAACAGGAAAGGCCCGCCGCTGGCTGCGAGCGCCTGCGCCCACATGGTTTCGATGCGCTTGACGTCGGCGCGCAGGTCGGCGTGTTCGACCCACAGTCGCGCGCCCACCTCCGGCAGCGCGGCCTCGATGTTCATCGGGCAGCGGCTGCGCAGTGCGCCGAAGCCGGCGTGCATCTCGGCAGCCAGGCTGCGCGCCCGGGCGCGGTCAGGCGCGGCCGCCGGCCACACGCCGCGGCCGGGGAAACGTTCGTGCAGGTATTCGGTGATGGCCATCGTGTCCCAGACCGCGAAGCCGGTGTCGACCAGCACCGGCACGCGGCCGGCAGGGCTGACCCTTGCCACCGCCTGGCGGAAGGCCGAACCTTCGGCGAAGTCGAAGCGCAGCTTCACCTCTTCGAAGGGCAGGCCGAGCTGGCGCATCAGCACCCACGGCCGCATCGACCACGACGAATAGTTCTTGTTGCCGATCACGAGTTGCATGACGAGCCCCTTTCAGGTCTGGCGCCGCGGCGGGCGCGGGCGCGGGCGCGGGCTACTCGCGGCCGGCGCCGGTGCGCCAGCGGTCGAAGCGCCCGCGGTTGAAAGCCTGCCCCAGGTAACCCGGCGCCACCGCCTCCAGCGCGCTGGCCTGGACGCCGAGCTCGGCCAGCCCCGGCAGGCGGCCGCTGGCGACATTGGGCACGCGCATCGAATCGACGTTGTCGCGCGACATCAGCGGCTCGCCGGGCAACAGCTCCATCAGCATCGCCTGCAGCCGGCCGGCGAAGGCCGGCAGCGGGATCTGCGGCCGCTCGTGGCCCGACCAGCGGCCGGCCAGTCGCACCAGTTCCGACAGCGTGTAGGTCGTGGGGCCGGCGCACTCGAAGACCTTGCCGATGGTCTCGGGCCGGTCGAGACAGTTCACGACGGCGCTGGCCACGTCCTCCACCCACACCGGCTGGAAGCGCGCGTCGCTGCCGGCCAGCGGGATCACCGGCGCCAGCGCCTGCAGCCTGGCGAAGAGGTTGAGGAAGCGGTCTTCGGTACCGAAGATCACCGACGGCCGCAGCACCGTCACGTCCAGCCCCGATCCCAGCAGCACGGCTTCGCCGCCGGCCTTGCTGCGCAGGTAGTTCGACGGCCCGTCGGCGCCGACGCCCAGCGCGCTGACATGCACGATGCGCCGCACGCCGGCGGCGGCGCAGGCGCGCACCAGCCGCTGCGGCAGATCGACGTGCACGCGAGCGAAGGCAGCCGCGCTGCCGTGCAGGATGGCCACCAGGTTGATCACCGCGTCGCTTTGCGCCACCAGGCGCGCGAGCCCTGTTTCATCGTGCACGTTGGCTTGCACCAGGTCCAGCGTCGGCAGCGAACGCAGACCCTGGCCCTGCTGGATGCGTCGCGTGGGGACGATGATGCGGCCGCCGGCGCCGCCGTTGCGTTCGACGAGCCTTTCGCACACGGCACGGCCGACGAAGCCGGTGCCGCCGAGGACGAGGATGTTCTTCATGCTGGCGTGGCGGCGGCGGCGGCGGTCAGGGCAGGTCGCGGTCGCCGGCCGGCGCTGCGGTGTCGCGCGGGCCGATCGGCGCGCCCAGGCGCGCCTTCAGCGTCGGCCCGGGCATGCCCAGCAGCGCGGCGTAGTAGACGCTGTTGGACAGCACCTTCTTGACGTAGTCGCGGGTCTCGTTGAAGGGTATGGTTTCGGCCCAGGCGGCCGGCTCCATCAGCGCGCCTTCGCGCCAGCGGCGCGGCCGGTTCGGGCCGGCGTTGTAGGCCGCCGTGGCCATCGCCAGCGAGCCGCCGAAGTCGTCGAGCACGAGCTTGAAGTAGGCGCTGCCCAGGCGCAGGTTGACGGCGCTGTCGTTGATCATCGCCGCCGTGTACGGCTGGCCGATCTTGCGTGCCGTCCAGCGCGCGGTGGCCGGCATCAGCTGCATCAGGCCCGAAGCGCCGACGCTTGAGCGCACGTCGGTGATGAAGCGCGACTCCTGGCGGATCAGGCCGTAGATCACGGCCGGGTCGATGCCGGTTTCGCGTGCCTGCGCCAGCACCTGTTGGCGGAAGGGCAGCGGGAAACGCTGCGCCAGGTCGACTTCGCCGCGCGTGCGGTCGCTGGTGTTGATGCAGCGGTCCCAGACCTCGCGCTCGCAGGCCCATTGCGCGGCGGCGAGCAGTTCACGGTCGGCCAGGCCGCGCAGCGAGTAGTTCCATTCGCGCACGCCTTCGTTGCGCAGGCCCAGCTCGATGAGCTTCAGCGCCCGCGCCAATCCCGGCTGAGCGCGGGCAGCGTCGCGCTCGGCGGAGCTGAGCGGCAGCGGCGCGGGCGGCAGTGCCAAGCTGGCGCCCAGTTCCTCGGTGGCCAGCTTGCCGTAGAAACTGAGCTGCGTCGCGATGGCCTGCAACCGCAGCGTGGCCAGGGCGCGCTCGCCATCGCCATCGGCGCCGGGCCTGGCGCCGGCCAACGTGGCACGCGCGCGCCAGTAGACCCAGGCGCTGTCGCGTTGTTCGGCAACGCTCATGGCGGCGATGGCACGGCTCATCAGCGGCCAGCGGCTGGCTTCGTCGCCGGGCTGGCGCAGCGCGGCGCGCACATGCCAGGCCAGCAGGTCGTCGCTCCACGGCGGCGGCGTGCCCTTGGGCCGGGCCGCGGCGTCCCACAGCTGCCAGGCGCGGCGGGCATGGGCGGCGGCCTGCGGCTGCTGTTTCAGCGCCGCCTGCCTGGCTGCGTGCGCCCAGGCGGTGGCCGTCAGGGTGCCTGGCAGTCGCTCGCTCCAGGCGCCGGCCAGCAGGCCGGCGGCCTGCTCGGGGTCGCTGGCGGCCAGGCGCATCAGTGCCAGCAACTCCAGTTCATACGCCGGGCCGGCACTCGCGTGCGGCTGGCGGCGCAGCCAGCGCACCGGGTCGTCGACGATCGAGCCCACGATGGCGTCGTTGGCCGGACGCACGAGCGCAGCGGCGGCGCGCGCCGCACGCGGCCGGTTGATCTCGATCGCCAGGCGTGCCTTGTGCCAGGCGTCGGCGGGCTTGAAGACCTTGGCCTCGACCAGCGCCGTGGCCATGGCCTGGCAGCCGTCGTCGAGGTCGCGCTGCGAGAACCAGGCCTCGAGAGCCGCATCGCGCACGTCCTGGCCGTCCAGATGCCGGGTGAGCAATGCATAGCAGGTGACCTCGCGGTCGTCGTTCATGCGAAAACGCGGAAAGTCGGCGCGGAAGTTGGCCCAGTCGCGGCGCTTGCCCAGTTCCAGCAACCAGTCGTTGCGCAGCCGGTCCTCGACGTAGCTGCCGCGCCAGCGCTCGTAAAAGGCGTCGAGATCGGCCTGCTGCGCTTCTGCCAGGCGGTTGGAGAGCTCCCAGTACTCGACCCACATCGCCAGCGGGTGGCCGGCGGCGGTGACAGCCACGCGCGCGCCGGCCAGGCGGGCCTTGTCCTTGCTGCGCAGGGCGTCGCGGGCCTGCACGACGATGTCGTCGCCGGGCTGGGCCTGCGCCGCCACCGTACCCAGTCCTGCGGCCAGGCACAGCAGCAGCAGACGCAGGCGCAGCGCAGTCTCGAGCAGGAAGTGCAGACGATTGGACATGGGTCGAATCTAGCTCACATCGCGTTGCATTTCAGTGATGCAGTCATCGGCTGGCCCGCACTCGCACGGTGCGCGGCGCAGCCTGCCGCCGCTGGCGTCGTCAAGGAAGGGTTCTTGTCGGCCACGGCGCGACAATACGCCTCCTGACGTGCCCGGCTCCGCGGGAGCCCTTCGTGCCATGCCGATTGCCACTCCGCCTCTGCAGCCTTCGAGCGACAAGAAGCTGCTGCGCCGCCAGTTGCAGGCCGAGCGCCAGAGCCTGATCGACCGCCACCAGCGCGCGATGCACCTGCAGGAAGTGCTGCGCGTGTGGCTGGTGGCGCGGCAGGACACGGCCATCGGCGCCTACTGGCCGATCAAGGGTGAATTCGACGCCTTGCCGGCGCTGTACCGCTGGGGCGAGGCCGACCCGCGGCGCCGCATCGGCCTGCCGGTGATCGACAAGGTCACCAAACGGCTGGGTTTCCGGCTCTGGACCCCGGGCTGCGAGATGGAGGAAGACGCCTACGGCATCCCCAAGCCCAGGGACACGCCGACATTCGAGCCCACGCTGCTGCTGGTGCCCTGCGTCGGCTATGGCCCGCGCGGCGTGCGGCTGGGCTACGGCGGCGGCTTCTACGACCGCACGCTGGCCACGCTGGAGCCCCGCCCGTACACGGCGGGGCTGGCCTACTCGCACGGCTTCGTGCCCTGGCTGAAAGCCGAGCCCCACGACGTGCCGCTGGACGCCGTGCTCACCGACGAAGGCCTGGCCTGGCAGGCGCAACCCTGATCAGGCCGCCGCGGCCGCCAGCCGGCGGCAGATCTCGAGCCCGAGCGCGCTCTGGTTGAGCGTGTAGAAGTGGATGCCCGGCGCGCCGCCGGCGATCAGCCGCTCGCACAGGCGGGTCACGACGTCGATGCCGAAGGCGCGGATCGACGCCGTGTCATCCATGTAGCCTTCCATCTTCAGCGCCACCCAGCGTGGGATCTCGATGCCGTCGCGGGCCGCGAACTGCGCGATCCGGGCGTAGTTGTGGATCGGCATGATGCCCGGCACGATGGGCACGGTGACGCCCAAAGCGCGCACCTCGTCGACGAAGTGGAAATAGGCGTCGGGGTTGTAGAAGAACTGCGTGATCGCCGAGTCGGCGCCGGCCTTGACCTTGGCCGCGAAGTGCTCCAGGTCGCGCCGCGCATAGCGCTGCTGCGGGTGGTATTCGGGGTAGGCAGCGACCTCGATGAACCAGTCGGCGCCCTGCGTGCGGCGGATGAACGCGACCAGCTCGCTGGCATAGCGGAACTCGCCCGCGGTGGCGGTGCCGCTGGGCAGGTCGCCGCGCAGCGCGACCAGGCGGCGGATGCCCTGGGCGCGGTAGGTGGCCAGGATCTCGGCGATGCCGGTTTCGGTGCTGCCTACGCACGACAGGTGCGGCACCGCCTCGTAGCCCAGGGCAGCGATGTCGCGCACCGTGGCCAGCGTCTTTTCCCGCGTGCTGCCGCCGGCGCCGTAGGTGACGCTGAAGAACTCCGGGTTCACCGTGGCGAGTTCGCGCACCACGGTCTTGAGCTTTTCGCTGCCGACGGGGGTGTTGGGGGGGAAGAACTCGAAGCTGTAGGGGATGGAGGTCATGGTGCTGCCGGTGCCCCTAGCGCGGCACGCAGGTGGTTCATCAGTTGGTCGATGTGCTCGGCGTCGGACTGCCGCAAGATGCGGGCTGTCCACAGCGACGCGGCGGTGGCTTGCATGCCGGGCGGCAGGGCCATGTGCTCGGGCAGCGTGGCAGTGACGAGGGCAGCCCGCACGGGCAACGACAGGCTAGCGACTTCCAGGTCGGAGATCATGTCCAGCTTGTCCTGCGGCCAGCCACGGGCCAAGCCCTTGGGGTCCACCAGGCCCAGCGCCTGCGCCTCGCCACGCTTGATCCACAGCATGAAATCCGGGGCGAAGCCGCTGTCGCGGTACAGGCGCAAGCCGCCCGCTGCCGGGTTGCGCAGCACGTACAGGTGCACATCGCGCCAGCCGGTGCAGGCATGGTGGGTGGCCCACCAGGCGCGCAGGTCCCACAGGAACTTCGATTCGCCCTCGTTCAGCGCGGGCGGGCGCACCGTGACGGCGGCATTGTCGATCCAGGCGTCGCCGCCGAACAGCGGCATCTGCTCCGCCGCCGCGGGCAGTGCTGCGGCCGCCGCCGGCCGCAGCGCCCGTTCCATCAGCACCGGCGCGTACAGATGAGGCGCGGCATGCAGGCGCGGCAGCGGCAGCTTCAGGGTCTCTTGCGCGATGGCAGCCGGGTCGTCCAGCAGCGCCTGCACCTGCGCTGCGACATCCAGCAGGCCGCCCGGCTGATCGGCGAGAAACGCGTTCAGCGCATCCAGAAAGGCGGGTGGCCGCAGCCCCTGTTCGACGATGGCGCGGGCCGCGTCCATCACCGCATCGGCGGCGCCGCGCGCCACGTCCACCTCCAGGCGCCATGCCAACTGCGGCAGCCCGTTCACCCATTGCCGTGGCAGGCCGGCATTGGCTTCCGTCAGCGGCGCCACCGCCAGGCGCTGCATGCGCCAGCGCCGCCCGGCTTGGCGCCACGCCAGCACCAGGCCCTTTTCCAGCGCCGCCAGCGCCACCGGCACGCGTCGCGCCGTGCCGAGGGCCGGGTGCTCGAACCATCCGGGCGGGGCGCTGACGCTGCAGCCGGCCAGGTAGTCCTGCAAGGCCTTCGGGCCGAACACCAGCCCCGACAGGCCTTGTTGCCGCTTCACCCGCAGCGCGTGCTGGTAGGCGGGCTCGGTGTCCAGCCAGCCGGCCAGCGAGGGCCGCAAGACGCTGGCGCCCCCCAAAGCCTGGGCCGGCCCCAGGCCCGCGGACACGCGCACGTCGGGGTCCACGGCCAGGCGCTGCGGCAGCACCGTGGCGGGGTCGAAACCCACGCACTCGGCGAATCGGCCTTCGTCCAGCGCCAGCGTGTGCAGGCCCAGCGCGGCGATGGGCGGCTGCTGCGTCACCGGCAGGTGCAAGACCTGCGGCTGCACGCCTTCGCGTGCCAGCATGTCCAGGAACTGCTGCAGGTAGTCGGCGCGCACGCCAAAGACCTGCAGGCTCTGCAGCGCCTGCACCGGCAGCGGCGCGTCTTCGTCGCGCTTCAGGCTGAAGCCGCGCCCGCGCAGCCGCACGCCGCGGCCGAAGAGCTGCACGATCTCGGCGCCCGGACTGCGGCCCACGTTCATCAACGCCAGTGAGCTGACGCGCCAGCTCGACCAGCCCTCGACGAACATCTTCGCGCCGATCAGCACCGAGAGCCGGTCGTCCGTGTCCAACCGCGCGAACAGGCTTCCCGCCAGGCGGTCGGGCTCGCCTCGCGCGGCGATGCCCACGCGGTGCAGCGTTTCTGCCAGCTTGCGCGCCTCGCCCACCCGCACCACGCCGAAATAGGCGTCGTCGGCGGCGCCCAGGCACTTCAGGCCGATCTCGTTGGCGCCCACCAGATGCAGCGTCAGGCTGCCCGTGCCCCCGAAAACGGCGCGCGCCAGGTCAGCAGCGATGTCCGGCGCGGCGAATGCGCGCTCGGCCATGGTCTGGCGCAGCCAGCGCAGGTCCAGCGCCGGCAGCCCGATGCCAGCCTGGGCCGGCTCGGCCCCGGCCAGCACGGCTTCGATCTGCTGCGCCAGCCAGGCCGGGTCGCCACAGGCGCGGGCCAGAAAGGCCACCAGCCGCGCCACGTCGGCTTCGGCGTCGCCTGCGGTCACGTCCTTGCCCACGCAGGCCAGCAGCGGCGCGGCCACCAGGTAGTCGTGCGCCAGCGCGGGGTGGTCGCGGTAGGCACGCCGCTGCTGGTAGAAGGCCAGCAGCCCGGCGGCCAAGGCGAAGTCGGCCCCTGCTTCCTGCCGCGCGTTGATCTGCCGCGGCTGCTTGCCGTAGCCCTCGCGCCAGAAGCGCGCATACCCGAAGTCCAGCGCCACGCAGCGCGCGTACTCGTCGTAGAGCTCGGCGTCCTTGTCGGCAATCTGCGCGAAGGTGGCTGAATATTCGAAGGTGAAGCCGGTCTGCGCTTCGGTGCTGCCGCCGGCCAGCGCTTCGCGGATGGCGCGCCAGTCCTTCTCGCCGCCGCTGGTGCCGCCCTTGTGCCCTTCGTCAACCAAGAGCAAGTTCGGGCCCTCGTAGCGCGAGGTGGCTTCGCTCACGCCCTTCTTCGGCCGCCGCGAGCCCGGCGCATCGACGTAGAACTTGGTGATCTCCGCCACGCGCACACCCAGGGCGCCCAGGCCCGAGGCCTGCAGTTCGGCGCGGTGCTGCGCGCTCAGGGCTTCGTTCGGTGTCAACAGCAGCATCGACTGCGGCTCGAACAGCCGGTGCGCCAGGAACTGCCGCAGGTTCAGGTGCAACACGAGCGTCTTGCCCGCGCCGGTGGCCATGAAGCACGCCAGTTTGCGCGCGTCCTGCGTGCTGTAGGTCGGCAGGTGCGGCAGTTCGCGTTCGCGCAGCGCTTCCAGCCGCGCCACATGGGCAGCGGCGTCGGCGGCCAGCGCTTCCAGGTGCCACTCCACCACCGCGCAGGCCAGCCACTGGAAGTGCGTCAGCCGGAAGACCTGTGGCGCCTGACCGGCGGCCAGGGCGTGCGCGGCGCGCGCCGCACCCACGGCTGATTCGTGCGCCGCGATGGCCAGGTCCCAGCGGCGCAGCGTTTCGGGCGCCACGCTGCTGGCCACCAGCGCGCCCAGCGCACGCGCACAGCCGCTCAGGCCTGCGGCGTCGCGGCCGGGGTCGGATTCGGCCAGCAGTCGCGGCAGCGCCGCTTCACGCAGGCCGAAAGCGGCGGCGAAGGCGCGCGGCAGCAGCAGGCTGCGCACGAAGGCCGGGCGCGGGCTGCGGGCGGGGTGGGTGCGCGCGGGGGCGCTGCGGCGGGTGGCCATGGGCAGGCGGGCGGGTGGGTGCGGGCGGGCTCAGGCAGCGGCGCTGAAGGCCGGGTCGCGCGACCACATGGCCTGCGCCAGCGCGGCGTCCAGGCTGGCGCCGCGTTCGCCTTGGCCGGGCAGCAGCAGGTCGCGGTTGTGGTGCACGCAGGCGTAGCTGGCCAGCGCGCGGCCGAAGTGCTGCTGCACCGCGCCGGCCAGCCAGTCGTATTCGGCCTGCATCTGCGCCCTCAGCTCGGCAGGCGTCAGGTTGTCCACGTCGTGTTCGCGCAGCAGCAGCAGTTCCAGCGGCACTGCGGCGGCGGGCTGGCCGGGGCGGTGCGGTCGCACCTCGGCCAGCAGCGCCGGGCCATCGCCGGCGGCGGCAGGCCGCGACAGGCGGCGCAGGCGCACGGGGTGCAGGCCCAGCAGCAGCAGCGCGGTGTGCAGCAGGTCCACCGGGCGTTCGATGGCGCGGCCTTCCCATACCGTGGGCAGGCGGTAGTGCAGCGGGCGCGCCAGCGCGGCGGTGCTCAGGCGCACCGGGTTGGCGGGCGGCGGAGTGTCGGTGATGTCGGCCACGTAGCGCAGCAATGCGTCGAAGCCGGCCAGTTCGCCCTGGCCGGCTTCTGCGGCGGCGCCGGGCAGCGCCAGAGCGTCCAGGCTGTCTTCGTAGCGTTCGATGCGCAGCACCTGCACGACGGGCAGGGTGCGGCTGGACCAGTGGCTGTCGGGGTCGTCCCCGGCAGCGGCGTCGTGCTGCACGCCTTCTCTCGGTTTGCCGTCCTTCCATTCGGGGCAGGCCATCACCTTGGCGACGCGCGGCAGCGTCACGGTATCGAAATACTCGCCCTGTTCGACGAGGATGAAACGCCGCGTGCCGCCGTCGTCGCGGTTCAAATTGATGACGGCATGGGCGGTGGTGCCGGAGCCGGCGAAGTAGTCGAGGGTTAACGAGTCAGGGTCTGTCGTGAATGGAAGAAGGTGTTCGAGAAGTTCAATTGGTTTTGGGTTCCTGAACACGTCGCGTGAGCCGAAGAGCCGATCAAGAGTGTTCGAACCTTTGCGTGCGTCCAACTGCAACACACTGCGCAATGGAAATCGCACCTCGCTCAGGTAGACCTTCAGTTCCGGGATCTTGCCTTCGTCTTCGCCAAATATCAGCCGGCCTTCATCCCTGAAGCGGCTCATGGTGGACTCAGGGAATCGCCATCCCCAGAATGGTTTCAAGCAAGGCCTTCCGGAAACCGGGTGAATTACGTCATGAAAGTATCCGGGCTTACCCGGATTGTCCATATTTCTTCTCGCAGCATACGGACCGATCTCATCCACACGTCTGTAGCGATATAAGTCCCCGAGCTCGTTTCGTCTCGTATTAGCAAATTCTCCGAAGCGGACCTGCCGCTGCGCAAAGTCAGGCGTTTCCGTGCATATACGCTCGTACTCCGCGAGCATCAGAGTCTTAATTGCGCTGTCTGCAGTGCTCCAGGTTTCCTCCAGGTCTTCGATCGAGCGTGCATAGGCCAGAACGTACTCATGCTCAATAGCGATCCGAGTAGGGTTGTTGTCAGTCGCGCCCTTCCAGACGAGACTTCCAATGCGGCAGTCCACTCCAAACTGCAGGTCACACAGCGCGACCAAGCCGTTGCGTTCGACTTCGTCAATGCTGGAAAGAAGAGTGCCGTCTTGCTGGAGAAAGGTCTTGCTCAGCGCTAGCCGTTCCTCAAGCAATGTGTGCCACGTTGAATGCAAATAGCCGTCTTTGTATAGGAAGCCGTCCTTTCCCGTGTTGTACGGCGGATCGATGTAGATGCACTTCACGCCCGCCCGCCACTGCGCCTCCAGCGTGCGCAGCGCAGCGTAGTTGTCGCCGTGGACGAGGATGCCGCCCAATGCGGCCTGAAAGTCCGGCACGCACGCCAGCACGGCCCACTTGAAGTCCTCTTCGAACAACGCCGTGTCCAACGGCAGATGCGGGCAGCGGGCGAGCAGCGCGGCGCCGTCGGCGGCGCTCTCTGCCGGCTCGCCCAGCCACTGCCGCCAGCGCGCCACCTGCGGTGCATGCCCGGCCGCCTGCGCCACCAGCGCGGCGCCGGCCTCGCCCTGGGCGCGCAGCCACGAGCACATCACCAGGTAGCTGGCTTCCAGCACGAATTTGCGCTTCTCGAACAGCGCGGCCTGCAGATCTTCCAGCGTGGCCAGCACTTCGATGATGGCGCGGCCCACGTCGCGGCAGGTGGCCAGCTTGCCGCGTTCACGCGCCAGCGCGTCGTCGGGCAGGGCCCAAAGGTTCACGAACTCGCCTTGCAGGTAGTGGTCGAGCTCGTCGCGCAGGAAGCGGCCCAGTTGCGGGTGCACGAAGAAGTCGGTGCTCTGGCCTTTCACATAGCGCAGCGCATGCCGGGCCAGCAGTGCGACGTCGACAGCGGGCGGCACATTGGCCTGCGCCAGCCAGGCGTTCAGCAGGCGTTCCTGCACGCTGGCGCCGGCCGCAGCCTCTTCGCCTTCATCGGTGGTGTCGGCGGCGGGTGCGGCGGCTCGGCCCCGCTTGCTGCCGCCCGCGCGGGCCAGTTCGTCTTCGGTCAACGGGCGGTGCTCGAAGGCCAGGCGCCATTCGCCCGGGTGCGCCGGGCCGGGCGCGGCCAGCGCCGCCGGCACATAGTGGCGCTGCGCGCCCTTGGCGTTGTCGCGCTCCACGCTGGCCGCCTGCACCACGAGGCGCACGCGCGTGCCGTCGGACTGCGTATAGGCGTAGGCGGCGAAGCGTTCGCCGCTCTTCACGTAATGGCTGCCCTTGGTGGCCCAGTGGAAGTGGGTGTCGCTGCCGTCGTAGGGCACGCTGTAGCGGCCGGCCTTGCCGCGGCGCTGGCGGGGCAGGAAGTCGCCGCTGTCGTAGTAGCGCGAGAAGAACGTGTACAGCGCGTTGTAGATGCGCGCTTCCTCGTCTTCGCCAGCCAGCCCGGGTAGGCGGGTCAGCGCGGCTTCGATGCGCGCGGGCAGTTCTTCATTCAGGAAGCGGTCCACCGTGGCGCGGCGGTGGTTCAGCACGCGGTAGATGCCGAAGTCGAGTTCGGCGGCATCGAGCTCCAGGATGTCGCGGCGCAGCAGGTCGAGGAAACGTTGTCGCGGTGAGCTCATGGCTGGGCCGGAGGTGGGGGCAGGATCATGCCTTCAGGGCTGTAGGCGGCGTTGGCCACCGGCACCAGGTGCTGCAGGGCGCCGTCGGTGAACTTGGCCTCGTATTCATGCCAGGTGCCGGTGGCGCTGCGAGTGTAGAAGCGCAGCACGCCGTGAAAGCCGGTGTCTTGGCCGCTCGGGTGCAGCAGGCGGCCCGCGGCGCTCAGGCAGTAGTCGTTCATCGCGCAGGCCAGCGACTTGGTCTGGAATTCGCGCTCGGTGCAGCCGTTGGGCAGCGGTTGCTCGCAGCGCAGGGTGTCGAACAGGCCCATCAGCGCGCGCCCTCCGTTGGCGCCACGAACGGGTTCATCACCGTCACGCCGCCATAGTCGCGGCCATGTTCCATGTCTTCGCTGACGACGGTGCGCGCACCCAGGCGCTGCGCGGCGCACAGGATGGCCGCGTCCCAGTGCGACAGGTAATGGCGGTGGCGCAGCGCCAGCGCGTCGAGCACGAGCTCCTTGTCCACCGCCAGTACCGGCCGGCGCGCGGCGATGCGCTCCACGAAGGCCTGCGCCGCGGTGGGCAGCAGGCCGTGCCGCGGCTGGCGCGCCTGGGCGTAGAACTCCATGAGCACCTGGGTGGACACGCCCCAGTCGCCGCGGCCCAACCAGGCACGCGCCACCTCGCGCTTGGGTGCGTGGTCTGGGCTGAGCGAGGTGGCGTAGACGAGGATGTTGGTGTCAAGGAAAAAGGGCGCCGTCATGCCGCACCGCCGTGGTGCTGCCGGCGGCGCGCATCGGCGAGCTCGGCGGTGCGCGCTTCGAAGTCGAGTTCGCGCGCCAGCGCACGGTCGTGCGCCTGCTCGCGGGTCAGCAGCGGCGCGCTGCCCCAGCGGCTGCAGGCGACGATAGCGTCGAGTTCGGCCAGCAGGTCGTCTGCGACTCCGGGCGGCTGCTCGTGCGCCGTGACGGCATAGACGCCGTCGGACTCGTGGGCTGCGACGGGCGCGGTGGTCGCACGGCCGCCCGTATCTTGCAGCGGCACGACACCCACCCCGGGTTCGACCGCTGCCTCCACGATGGCCATCAACTCGCGCTGCAGCGACCGGTGGTTGCGCGCCGCCCGCAGGCGCAGGCGCTCGGCCAGCGCCTCGGGTACGTCCTTGATCGACAGGCTGACACTCATCACCGCCTCCAGAATGGAACCATGGCGCCATTCTGGCGCCATGATCGATGCTTGGCAAGACTGCCGCCGCGGCGGCCTGCGGGCTCAATAGCGGTAGCTGTCCGCCTTGTACGGCCCCTGCTTGGGCACGCCGATGTAGGCCGCCTGCTCGTCGCTCAGCTCGCTGAGCATGGCGCCGACCTTCTTCAGGTGCAGCCGCGCCACCTTCTCGTCCAGGTGCTTGGGCAGCACGTAGACCTTGCCCTGTTCGTAGAAGTCGTTGTGCGTGAAGAGCTCGATCTGCGCGATGGTCTGGTTGGCGAAGCTCGAGCTCATGACGAAGCTCGGGTGGCCGGTGCCGCAGCCCAGGTTCACCAGCCGCCCCTTGGCGAGCAGGATGATGCGCTTGCCGTCGGGGAAGATGACGTGGTCGACCTGCGGCTTGATCTCTTCCCAGCTGAGGTCGGCCAGCCCCGCGACGTCGATCTCGTTGTCGAAGTGGCCGATGTTGCAGACGATGGCCTGGTCCTTCATGGCCGCCATGTGCTCGCGCCGGATGACGTTCTTGTTGCCGGTGGCGGAGACGAAGATGTCGGCCTTGTCGGCGGCGTACTCCATGGTCACGACCTTGTAGCCTTCCATCGCCGCCTGCAGCGCGTTGATGGGGTCGATCTCGGTCACCCAGACCTGCGCCGACAGCGCACGCAGCGCCTGCGCGCTGCCCTTGCCGACGTCGCCGTAGCCGGCCACGCAGGCCACCTTGCCGGCGATCATGACGTCGGTGGCGCGCTTAATGGCGTCGACCAGGCTCTCGCGGCAGCCGTAGAGGTTGTCGAACTTGCTCTTCGTGACGGAATCATTCACGTTGATGGCGCGGAACAGCAGCGTGCCGGCAGCCGACATTTCCTTCAGCCGGTGCACACCGGTGGTCGTCTCTTCGGTGACGCCGATGATCTGCGCGCTCTTGCGGCTGTACCAGGTGGCGTCGTGTGCCAGCCTGGCCTTGATCGCTGCGAACAGCACCGTTTCTTCCTCGCTGCCGGGCCTGTCCAGCACCGAACGGTCCTTCTCGGCGCGCCGGCCCAGGTGCATCAGCAGCGTGGCATCGCCGCCGTCGTCGAGGATCATGTTCGGGCCTTCGCCTTGCGCATCCTTGACGCCGAACTCGAAGATGCGGTGCGTGTAGTCCCAGTAGTCGCTCAGCGTCTCGCCCTTGTAGGCGAACACCGGCGTGCCCTCGACCACCAGCGCCGCGGCGGCGTGGTCCTGCGTGCTGAAGATGTTGCAGCTGGCCCAGCGCACCTGCGCCCCGAGGGCCTGCAGCGTCTCCACCAGCACGGCGGTCTGGATCGTCATGTGCAGGCTGCCGGTGATGCGCGCGCCCTTGAGCGGCTGCTGGGCGGTGAACTCCTCGCGGATCGCCATCAGGCCGGGCATCTCGGTCTCGGCGATCCTGATTTCCTTGCGGCCCCAGTCGGCCAGCAACAGGTCGGCCACGGCGCTGTCGGGAAACTGCGCGGCGCTGGGCAGGGGTTTGAGTGCGGCATTCATCGTCAGGCTCCAAACGGTTGAGGAACCTGCACGGGCACGCGGGGGAGGATCTGGACCGCTCACCGACGAGACCACTCGTGCAGGTGAGCGCAGTTGCAATGAAGTCTGAGCGGCACCGTGACCTGCGTACAGGTCGGCCCGCTGAAATTCACTTTCCGAGCCTGGCCTCAAGCGGGTGAGGTTGCAACGCTCCTCGGAAGTCGGGAAGTATAGCCAGCCGCTGCCCGCCTTGCAGCGCGCACCGGCCTCAGGCGTCGGACGCCGGCGTGAATTCCTCCGCCTGCCCGGCCACCAGCGCCGCGCGGCCGACGATCAGCGTGTCGACCTTGCCGATGGACTGCGCGTCCTTCTCCGTGTACGGCAGCCGGTGCAGCAGGTAGCGGATGGCGTTGAGCCGCGCGCGCTTCTTGCAGTCCGACTTGATCACCGTCCACGGTGCGTCGGAGGTGTCGGTGTGCAGGAACATCGCCTCCTTGGCCAGCGTGTAGGCGTCCCACTTGTCGAGCGAGGCCAGATCCACCGGGCTCAGCTTCCATTGCTTGAGCGGGTGCGCCTTGCGCTCCTTGAAGCGGCGGCGCTGCTCGGCGCGGCTGACCGAGAACCAGAACTTGAAGACGAACACGCCGCTGCGTACCAGGTGGCGCTCGAACTCGGGTGTCTGGCGCATGAACTCGTCGTACTCGGCGTCGGTGCAAAAGCCCATCACCCGCTCGACGCCGGCGCGGTTGTACCAGCTGCGGTCGAACAGCACGATCTCGCCGCGCGTGGGCAGGTGCTCGATGTAGCGCTGGAAATACCACTGCCCGCGCTCGATCTCGCTCGGCTTTTCCAGCGCCACCACGCGCGCGCCGCGCGGATTGAGGTTTTCCATGAAGCGCTTGATGGTGCCGCCCTTGCCGGCGGCGTCGCGGCCCTCGAACAGGATCACGACACGCTGGCCGCTTTCCTTGACCCAGGCCTGCAGCTTGAGCAGCTCCACCTGCAGGCGGTACTTCTGCTTTTCATAGGCGCGGCGCGACATCAGGTTCCTGTACGGGTAGCCGCCCTCGCGCCAGCCGGGCGCGAGCTCGCTGTCGGGGTCGACGCCGTCGGCGGGCTTGTCGGCGGCGCGGTCGAACAGCGCCCGGCGCAGTGTCTTCACCTCGTCGGGCGAGGCGCCGTCGATCAGCGCCTGCAACTCGCCCAGCCAGCCCGTCGTCGTGCCCGCGTCGGCCCTGGCGTGTGCGGCGAGGATGTCGGACAGGGCCTGCTCCTTGACGATCTCGGCGCGCGTGGTGGCGCGCGAAACGCGTTCACGTTCGATCGAGCGTTTCTGCAGCGACGGCGGCACATCACCGGCCTCGACCGGCCTTGGCTGTGCCCGCGGCCGGGCTGCCGGCGCGGGCGTGCGCTTGGCGGCAGGGCGGCGTGGCGTGGCTTTCGGCTTGGCGGTGTTGGCGGCGGTATCCTTGGCCATGGGCATGTGTGGTGTGAAAGAGTCGATGATCGAGAGTTCATGCCGGGCATGGCTTGTCGCCCGTCGAGCGGCGTCGGGCGCAGGCGGCGCGGCGTGAACGGCGTGCCGTCGCGGCCCCTGGCGGCCCTGCCGGGGCCGGCCTGGCGCCGCGTCGCCGGCATCATGACCGATATCGACGACACCCTCACCGCCGACGGCCGGCTCGACCCCGCGGCCCAGGAGGCGCTGCGCAGTCTGCAGCAGGCCCGGGTCCCCGTGATTGCGATCACGGGTCGGCCGCTGGGCTGGAGCACGCCCTTCGCGCTGGCCTGGCCGGTGGCGGCGATCGTCGCCGAGAACGGCGCCGTGGCCCTGATCCGCGACGGCGCGCGCCTGCGCACCGAATACGTCCAGGACGAAGCCACCCGGCTGCGCAACGCCGCCCGCCTGCGCGAGGTGGCGCAGCGTGTGCTGCGCGAGGTGCCCGCCGCCGTGCTGGCGCGCGACAGCGCCGGCCGCGCCACCGACATCGCCGTCGACCACAGCGAGTTCACGCACCTGGACACGGCAGCCATCGCGCGGGTGGTGGCGCTGATGCGCGAGGAGGGCATGAACGCCACCGTGAGCTCGATCCATGTCAACGGCTGGTTCGGCAGCCACGACAAGCTCAGCGCCGCGCACTGGATGGTGCGGCGGCTGTACGGGCGCGAACTCGCCGCCGAGATCGGGCGCTGGGTCTATGTCGGCGACTCGACCAACGACCAGGCGATGTTCGGCGCCTTTCCCCTGAGCGTGGGCGTGGCCAACCTGCGCCGTTTCGCGGCCGAGCTGCACACCTGGCCGGCCTACATTACCGCGGGCGAACGCGGCGCGGGCTTTGCCGAGGTCGCGCACGCCTTGCTCGCCGCTGGTCAAGGGCCGCTTTAGCGCAGCGGCGGCGCGAGCGTGACGCGCAGGCCCAGGCGCCACCACATCACCGCCAGCGCCAGGAAGCCGAGCACGAAGACCAGTGCACCCCACCACTCGGTGACGTTCTCGATGCGCGCCTTCACCTCGTCGCCGAACAGTGCGGCGACGATGGCGTTGACGAGGCCCAGCGTCACCAGCAGCACCGCAAGCCCGGCCAGCGCGCGCTCGAGCAGGCGCGGCAGCGCCAGTCGCCCGCTCGCCGCCAGCCGCAGCGCCGCGTTGCCCGCCAGCAGCAGGCACAGGCAGGTGAAGCCGAAGTACACCACGGTGCCGTACTGGCGCAGCCAGCGATAGACCTGCCCCTCGGTGCCGAGAAAGGTGACGTAAAGCACCAGCGCCGCCGCCGCCGTCAGGCCCAGCGGCGCCAGCGCGCGCAGCCCCGGCGTCGAGCCGAGACCGCTGCGCAGCCAGCGGGCGGCAAGCAGCCACACCAGGCCCTGCAACGTGGCAGCGGGCAGCATCAGGGCACGGAAGACATGGTTCGGCAACTCGTGCCGCGCGGCGCGGCTGATCGACACGCAGCCGTCGATGAACGGGTTGCATGCCGGCACCAGGCCGGCCCGCACGGCCAGCCACAGCGCCAGCAGCGACGCGGCGGCCGGCAACAGCGCGGCCAGCAGCGCCAGCGGCCACAAGGGCAGTGACAGCGGGCGCTCACGGGTGTGCCTTCGTGCTGCGCACTCCGGTATTCGCCCTTCGGGCGGCCGTGCGGGCTCATGCGGCGCGGGGCTGAGGTCGGCCATGGGCTTGCGTCTGGCGGTCCGGCGCCCGCCTTCAGGTCGCGCGCCGCGGCGCTGCGGCGACGCGTGGCTGCAGGAAGGCTTCGACCTGCGCCAGCTCGTCGTCGAGCGCGGCGCGGAACCCGCGTTCGCGCGGCGGTGTGCCGCCCACGTAGCCCAGCTCGGCCTGCACGGTGCGGCGGTCGTTCGCCAGCGCCAGGTTGCCCCAGCCGATGACGCGGTCGCGCCACAACAGCGGCAGCGCGTAGTAGCCGCGAACGCGTTTCGCTGCCGGCGTGTAGGCCTCGAAGCGGTAGGCCCAGCCCCACAAGGCCTCGAAGCGGCGGCGGTCCCAGACCACGGGGTCGAATGGCGCGAGCAGGCGCACCCGGTCGCGCGGCGCGTGGCGCCCGGACGCCGGCTCGTCGCCCGCCGGCCAGTACCAGGTCAGCCCTTCGACGCGGGCCGAAGGCAGCCTCAGTTTCGCGCGCGCCAGCGCGGCAGGCCGGCCGTCGGCCCATTGCGGCGCGCCGTAACGCAGGTGGCCGACGAGTTCGCTCAAGGACCGTTCAGGCAGCGGCGCGTACTTGCCCACCACCAGGTCCACCAGCGCGTCGAGCGCGGTGGCCGGGTCGGGCGCCGGCGGGTGAGGCTCGCGTGGGGCGTACAGCCGCACGCCGCCCTCGCGCCGGGCAATGCGCAGCAGGCCGCGGTAGTGCATGCCGTCGAGCAACTGCGTGCTGGCCTTGCTGTTGCCGCCGAACCAGTTCTTCGCCGTGCCATGCGCAAAGTGGGCATCGACCTGGCGCGGGTGCACGACGCCATGCTCGCGCACGAAGTCCAGCACCGCCTGCGCCTGCGCCCGGCGCGCCTGCGGCCAGCTCGTGCGCGGCGTGCGCGGGTGCATCAGCGCGTGCGTCTGCCGTGGCAGGAAGCCGTAGTTGACGAAGTAGTCCTCCTCGATCGCCAGCCGTGGATAACGGGCCTCGAGGTCACCGGCGCGGTAGCCGAGCACCCGGTGGCGCAGCGTCAGGTCCTGCGCGCGTGCCGGGGCGCGGATCGGGTCGGCCTGCACGAAGCCGAGCCGCGCGATCGCCTTCGGCAGCGTCGTCGGCTGGAACAGGCTGCGCGCCACCGCGTAGCGGCGCAGTTCGTCCAGGGTGAGCACCTTCACGCCAGCGTCCGCCTGAGGACGCCAGCGCCGACACGGCTGCGCGTCAGCGGTGGTGGGTACAGCGGTGCGGCCATGGCACGATCATGCCTGGGCGGTGCGTCTGGCCTTGGGCAATCGGGGCAGCCTGCGCGTGCGCAGTCTGCCGGCCGCAGCGTGCAGCCAGGCCGCGGCAGGGACCTCGCCGCGACGTGTTCGGCGGGCAGCCGCGACACGTCGTGCGCTGCGGCGTCGGCCAGCGAGCCGCCATGCCCTTGCTGCCACGCGCGCAGCACGCCGACGTCGACGAAGCCGGCGCAGGCGCGGCCGACGCGGCAGCAGCGGCCGCGGCCGCGGCAGAAGCCGCACACGGCGCCGTCGGCAGCGGGGGCCGGGCCGGCATCCTCGGGCCAGCCGTCCAGGTTGGGTTTGCGCGGGTGGGCCTCGGGGTCGGCGGCCAGTGCGGCCAGCTCGGCAGCGTGGCCGGCGCTCTCTTCGGCGCTCACGGCGGCCATCTCGGTGCCGTGGTGGCGCAGCCAGACCACGGGGGCCTGCAGCAGGCGCGGGTCGTGGCCGCGTGCAGCGGCATGGTCGCGCTGTGCTTCCAGCTGCGCCCGGCGCCGCTGCAGCTGTCGCACCAGGACGGCCCGGTGGCGGCAGGCCGGCGCTTCGCAGCTGTCGGCCAGCCGCTGCCGCAACGGGCTGAGGGGCTGGCCGCAGTGGCGGCAGGTCGGGCGCGGGGCGAGCATGCGGCGGATGATGCCGCCGAATCAGCCGCTGCGCAGCACCCCGGGCCAGAATGGCTCGTGGCCTATGGCGCGCCTGCGCTGGATGGCCGCTCAGGCTCTGAGCCGCCGCTCAGCCCGTCGCCAGAGGCGGCGGCACGAACGCGCGGTACTCGCGCTCGAGCCACTGCGCGAAGCGCAGGCAGTCCGCGTCGCCGAACAGTGGCCCGACGATCTGCGCGCCCACCGGCAGCCCCCCGGGGCTCAGGCCCAGCGGCACCGCCGTGGCCGGCAGGCCCACGATGCCCGGGTAACCGGCCCAGAACAGCGCGTCGGTGCTCGGTTGCGTGTGGCCGTTGACCGGAATCATGCGTTCCCAGCGTTCGCCCTGCTGGTTGTGCGCGAACGCCGGTGTCGTGGCGACAGGACAGATCAGCAGATCGTGCCGTTCGAAGAACGCGGCCCACTGGCGCCGCAGTTTCGTGCGCACGGCGTCGAGTTGCACCCAGTCGCGGTACGAGAAGGTGTTGCCGCGGAAGTGGCGCGCCGGGTAGCTCTGGTCCTGCGGCGCGTAGCCGCGCGCACGCTGCAGCGCCTGGGCATAGTCAGCGTCGTCGTAGTGCGCGCCGGTGGCGGCGCGCAGGAGGTGGAGGTAGACGTGGTTCGACTCGCGGCTGTCCACCGGCCGCGCGTCCTCGGTCACCGCGACACCTTGCGCCCGCAGGAACGAGGCCAGCGCGTGCAGCGCCTGCTGCACGCCGGCGTCGACCTCGGCCTCGGCGTCGTCGAACAGCACGGCGACGCGGCAGCGGCGTGGCGGCGTGCCGCGGTCGCGCCAGGCCATGGGCAGGCGGCCGAGGGGTGTCATCGCCTCCAGCGGCGTGGCCAGGATGTCCATCGCGAGCGCGAGGTCGAACGCGCTGCGTGCCAGCGGCCCGGCGGCGGCGATGTCGAAGTTGTCGGCGCACTCCTGCGGCGTCAGTTCGTGGCCACCGAGCGGCACCACGCCCCAGGTCGGCTTGTGGCCCCAGACGCCGCAGTAATGCGCCGGGTTGCGGATCGACGCGCCGATGTCGCTGCCGAGCTCCAGCGCCGTCAGGCCGGCCGCCAGCGCCGCCGCCGCGCCGCCGGACGAGCCGCCGGGCGTGCGCGTCGGGTCCCAAGGGTTGTTCGTGGTGCCGTAGACCGGGTTGAAGCTTTGCCAGTCGGCCAGCGACACCGGCACGTTGGTCTTGCCGAAGATCACCGCGCCGGCGGCCTTCAGGCGCTGCACGGTGACGGCGTCGCTGGCGGCGATGTTGTTCCGGAAGGCCTCGATGCCGTAGGTCGTGGGCAGCCCGGCAACGTTGAACGATTCCTTCACCGTCATCGGCACGCCGTGCAGCGGGCCCCAGACCTCACCGCGCTCGAGTGCGGCGTCGGCTGCGCGCGCGCGCGCCGAAGCGCGCTCGGCATCGAGCACGGGGACGGCATTGAACTGTGGGTCGAGCCGCGCGATGCGGCCCAGGAACAGCTGCAGCAACTCCGACGCCGAGACCTCGCGCCGGCGGATGCGCAGGGCCAGTTCGTGGGCGGGCAGGAAAGCCGTCTCGGTCATCGCGTCACCTCGTGTTCAAGCCCAGTCCAGCCGCGGCCGCGCGATCGGCTGCACGCTCTCGTAGGCCCGTGCCGCGCGCAGCACGAGTGCGTCGCCGAACATCGGGCCGACGATCTGCAGCCCGATCGGCAGCCCGTCGGCGGTGAGCCCGCACGGGATCGTGCAGGCCGGCTGCTGTGTCAGGTTGAAGGGATAGCTGAACGGCGTCCAGCCCAGCATCGACTGCGGCGTCATGGCGCCGTGGCCGGCCGGCAGCGCGTCGAAGGCCGGCACGGCGACGCTCGGCGTCACGAGCAGGTCGTAGCGCTGCATGAACTGGCGCATCGAGGAACCCAGGGCGCCGCGCCGCAGGTTCAGCCGCTGCACGTCGAGTGCGCTGTAGGCCGAGCCGAGCTGCGCCTCGGCCGCGAAATCGGGGTCGGTCACGGCCTGCTGCGCGGGCGTCAGCGTGTTCCACAGCGTCCACGAACCGACGAACCACAGGCCGGTGGTGATGTCCAGCGGGTCGTCGAAGCCCGGGTCGACCTCGTCGACCCGGGCCCCCAGCTCGGCCAGCCGTGCCACCGCCGCGGCGCACGCGGCCGCCACTTCGGGATCCACGTTCGTCGCGTAGCCGAGCGTGGGCGACCAGGCGACGCGCAGTCCGCGCACGCCGTCGTCGAGCCCGACGGTGTAGTCGCGGCCGTCGGGCGGCAGCGAGGTCCAGTCGCGCGCGTCGGGGCGCGCCAGCACGTTCATCATCAGGGCCGCGTCGCGCACGCTCATCGTGTGCGGGCCGAGGTGGGCCACGCTGCCGAACGGCGACAGCGGGTAGGCCGGCACGCGGCCGAAGCTGGGCTTGAGCCCGAAATTGCCGCAGAACGAGGCCGGGATGCGCACGCTGCCGGCGCCGTCGGTGCCCACGCTCAGCGGCCCCATGCCGGCGGCCACCGCAGCCGCGGTGCCGCCCGACGAGCCGCCCGGCGTCTTGCGCGGATCCCAGGGGTTGCGCGTGATGCCGGTGCGCGGCGAGTTGGTCTCGCCCTTGCAGCCGAACTCGGGCGTGCTCGTCTTGCCCAGCAGCACCGCGCCGGCCTCGCGCAGCCGCGCCACCGCAGGGGCGTCGATGTCCCAGGGCTGCCTGGCGTCCACCGTGTGGCTGCCGCGCAGCGTGGGCCAGCCCTGCGCCAGGATCAGGTCCTTGATCGATGCCGGCACGCCGTCGAGCGGGCCGCAGGGTTGGCCGCGCTGCCAGCGCGCTTCGCTGGCGCGCGCGCTGGCCAGTGCCTCGTCCGCCGCCAGGAAGCAGAACGCGCGCAGCGTGGGATTCAGCCGCTCGATGCGCGCGAGCACGGCCTCGGTGGCCTGCAGCGGCGAGGCCTGGCCGCTGCGGTACAGGGCGAGCAAGTCGGTGGCGGTGCAGTCGGCGAGGTCGGTGGCAGGCATCGGGGTTCCATCAGCGGCGAGGGCGGTCGTGCCGCAGTCTTGCCTAAAGCGTGCGCCACCCTGCCCCGGGTATGCCCTCGGACGCCGCCGATGCGGCATCATGAAGCGACACCCGAAAACGCCTCGGGCCACCACAAGGATTCTCCATGAAGCTCGTCATTGCCCAGATGAAACACGAGACCAACACCTACTCGCCGGTGCCCACGCCGCTGGCGCGTTTTGCGTCCGGCGGGAGCACGCCACCCGAGGGCGACGCCGCGCGCGCCGCTTACAAGGGCACCGGCTCGGCGATCGGCGCCTTCATCGACCTGGCCGAGGACGCCGGCGCGCAGTACACGATCCCGATCGCCGCCAGCGCCTGGCCCAGCGGCCCGGTCGAAGACGCTGCCTTCGAGCACATCGCCGGCCGCATCTGCAGCGCGGTGGCGCAAGGCTGCGACGCCGTGCTGCTGGACCTGCATGGCGCGATGGTCACGCAGACCTTCGACGACGGCGAAGGCGAGCTGCTGCGCCGCATCCGCGCCATCGCGCCCGGCGTGCCGATCGGCGTCGCGCTGGACATGCACACCAACCTCTACGACGCGATGGCCGAGAACGCCAGCGTCATCGCCGGCTACCAGACCTACCCCCACGTCGACATGTACGAGACCGGCATGCGCGCCGGCCGCGCCGCGCTGGCGCAGCTGGCCGGGCAGGCGCGGCCGACGATGGCCTGGGGCCGCCAGCCGATGCTGCCGCACGTGATGCGCCAGGGCACCGACGACGCGCCCAACCGCGAGCTGCAGGCGCGCTGCCGCGAAATGGAAGCCCAAGGGGCGCTGAGTGCCAGCGTCTTCGTCGGTTTCCCCAATGCCGACATCGAATTCGCAGGCCTGTCGGCGGTCGTCGTCACCGACGGCGACGCCGCGCTGGCGCGCCGCTGGTGCGACGAACTGCTCGCACTGGCCTGGGCCCGGCGCGCCGAGTTCGTCTACGCGATCGAACCGCTGGCCGCGTCGATGGCCCGCGCACAGGCCCTGGCCGCGGCCAAGCCGGCCGGCAGCGGGCCGGTGGTGCTGCTCGACCACAGCGACAACTGCGCCTCGGGCGGCACCATGGACACGATGACGGTGCTCGGCGCGATCCTCGACGCCGGCCTGGAGGACGTGGCCGCGTTCGCGATCTTCGACCCGGCGGCGGTGCAGCAGATGATCGCCGCCGGCGTCGGCGCGCAGCTCACGCTGGCGCTGGGCGGCAAACTCGACATGCCGGCCATCGGCCTCAAGGGCCAGCCGCGCACGGTGAGCGGCCGCGTGCGGCTGATCAGCGACGGCCGCTACCGCAACCTCGGCCCGATGGCGCGCGGCGAGCGCAACGACATGGGGCTCAGCGCCGTGCTCGACACCGGCAAGGTGCAGATCGTCGTCATCTCCAACCATGTCGAGCCGCACGACCTGGCGGCCTTCACCGCGGTCGGCATCGCACCGCAGACGCAGCGCTTCCTGATGCTGAAGAGCCGCGTGCACTGGCGCGCCGGACTGAAGTCGCTGGCGCATGCGGTGGTCGAATGCGCCGGCACCGGGGTCTGCACCTCGGACTATGCGGCGCTGGGCCTGCACAAGGTGCGGCGGCCGATCTATCCGATCGACGCGCTGTGAGGGCCTGAGGGTCTTACAAATTCACTCCCTCTCCCACTTGTGGGAGAGGGTCGGGGTGAGGGTCGTGCGTGCCCCTCCCACCCTCACCCCAGCCCTCTCCCGCCCGCGGGAGAGGGAGCCAAGGCGGCCCTTCCGTGCGACGCCGCACTTCGGCCTTCGCGGCCGTCAACCCTGGCAACGGCCGTCGGCGCCGAGCTTCATGTGCAGTCCCAGCCAGTCCCTGGCGCGCGCCCTGGCGTGGCGCGTGGCGGTCTTCTCCTCGGGCGTGGCGTCGTGGCGGAAGTCGAAGGCGCGCCGCGCCATCGGGTACATCTGCAGCTCGACGGCCACGCCGCGTTCCCACAGCGCGTAGAAGGTGCGGCCGTTGACCATGCGCCGCAGTTCGTAGTCGGCGTCGCCGATCAGCATCAGCACCGGCGCGGTGATGGTCCGCACCTCCGGCGCCACCGAGAACAGCTGCTGCGGCTCGGGCGCGTTCGGATTCTGGAAGTGGCCGTAGTAGGAAACGATGGCGGCGATGTCGCGCGGCCGCTGGGCGGCCAGCCGGATGGCGAAATACGGCCCGCGCGACAGCGCGACGATGCCCACCGGCCCCTTGCAGACGTCGCTGCGCCCGAGCAGCGCGGTCAGCCCGGCCTCGACGTCGGCTTCGCTCTCCGGGTAGTGGCGGTCGGGCCAGCGCTCGATCATGTTGCCCGCCTGCCAGTTCGGCGCCAGCACCAGGAAGCCCTGCGCCGCCAGTTCGCGCATGTGGGCGCGGTCCTCGTCTTCGAAGCCGCGCTTGGCGTGGATGTAGAGCAGCGGCGGATGCGGGCCGGCACCGGCCGGCTTGGCGACCTCGATCGGCACCTCGTAGCTGCCGGCGCGCGCATGCGATCGTTCCAGCGGCTGGGCGCCGGCGGCGAGGGTGAAGGCCGCCAGGGCCGACATCGTCCAGAAGTGCTTCATCGGTCTTTGCCTCCACGTCGACGCCGCCGCAAGGGCCCGAGCGTACAAGAAAGCGGCACTCGCGCAAGGCCCCCGAGGCCTGGCAGTTCACGCCCGGCGGCGGTGCAGCCGCCGCTGGCCGGCGCCGTACGCCGCACCTATCATGGCCCGCCCAGCCCACCCCGAGGAGCCCGCTGCATGTCCACCGCCGAACTCATTGCCCCCCTGCACGCCGAGATGACCGCCTGGCGGCGCGACATCCACGCCCACCCCGAACTCGGCTTCGAGGAGTCGCGCACGGCGGCCTTCGTGGCGCGCCAGCTCGAGTCCTTCGGCATCGAGGTGCAGCGCGGCGTCGGTCGCACCGGCGTCGTCGGCACGCTGCGTGCAGGCGCGGGCGCGCACTCGGTGGGGCTGCGCGCCGACATGGACGCGTTGCCGATTGCCGAGGCCAACACCTTCGCGCACCGCTCGCAGCATGCGGGCGTGATGCATGCCTGCGGCCACGACGGCCACACCGCGATGCTGCTGGGCGCCGCGCGCTACCTGGCGCAGACGCGGCGCTTCAGCGGTGTCGTGCACTTCATCTTCCAGCCCGCCGAAGAAGGCCTGGGCGGAGCGCGGGCGATGGTCGACGACGGGCTGTTCGAGCGCTTTCCGTGCCAGGCGATCTTCGGCATGCACAACCGGCCGAGCCTGGAGGTGGGCCGCTTCGCGGTGCGCGCCGGGCCGATGATGGCCGGCGGCGCGTTCTTCGACATCCACGTCACCGGCAAGGGCGCGCACGGCGCGCGGCCGGAGACGAGCGTGGACGCCGCACTGGCCGCGGCGCAGATCGCGGTCTCGCTGCAGAGCATCGTGGCGCGCAACGTGGCGCCGGTCGACACCGCCGTGCTGTCGGTGACGCGCATCCACGCCGGCGACGCCTACAACGTGATTCCGCAGACGGCCGCGCTCGGCGGCACCGTGCGCGCCTTCTCGCGCGAAGTGATGGCGCTGGTGCAGGCCGCGATGCGCCGCGTCGCCCGCGGCACCGCCGAGGCCTACGGTGCCAGCGCCGAGGTCGACTTTCGCGAGCTGTTCGCGCCCACCGTCAACGACGCCGCCGAGGCCGAGTTCGCGGCCCGCATCTGCACCGAACTCGTCGGCACCGCGAACGTCGACCGCCAGCCGCCGCTGATCATGGCCTCGGAAGACTTCTCCTACATGCTCGAACGCGTGCCCGGCTGCTACATCAACATCGGCAACGGCGTCGGCGTTGGCGGCTGCGAGGTGCACAACCCGGCCTACGACTTCAACGACGCCGCGCTGCCGCTGGGCGCGGCCTTCTTCGCGCGGCTGGTGGAGGCCAGGCTGGCGGCCAGCGCCTGAACGTGAGCCGAACTACCGTCTACGCCGCGCGCCGCATCGTGACGCTGAACCCGGCGCAGCCCGAGGCCACGCATGTGGCGGTGCGCGACGGGCGCATCCTGGCGCTGGGCGACCTCGACCGCATGCCGTCCTGGGGCGCCTTCGAGCTCGACGATCGCTTCGCCGGCAAGGTGCTGCTGCCCGGTTTCGTCGAAGGCCACTGCCACCTGATGGAAGGCGGCGTCTGGCGCTGGCCCTACCTCGGCTGGTTCGACCGCCGCGACCCGCAGGGCACCGTGTGGCCGGGCCTGCGCAGCATGGACGCGGTGGTGGCGCGGCTGGTCGCCGCCGACGAGAGCATGGCCGCCGCGGGCCGGGGCCCCGATGTGCCGCTCGTCGCCTGGGGTTTCGACCCCATCTACTTCGGCGGCGAGCGCATGACCGTGCACCACCTCGACCGCGTCGGGCAGGGCCAGGGCGGCAGGCGCCCGATCGTCATCGTGCACGCCAACGCTCACCTGCTCAACGTGAACAGCGCGATGCTGCGGCTGGCCGGCATCGACGCCGAGACCGAGGTCGAGGGCGTGATGAAGTTCGCCGACGGCACGCCCAGCGGCGAACTGCAGGAACCGGCCGCGATGTACCTCGTCTTCAAGCGTGTGGGTCCGGCCGGCCCGCTGGCGCCGGTGACCGACGAGGGGCTGCGCGCCTTTGCCGCCATCGCCTGCCTGCAGGGCGTGACCACCGCCACCGACCTCGTCAACAAGCACGGCGACGACGATGTCGCCGTGCTGCAGCGTCATTGCGGCGACGACGGCTTCAGCGTGCGGCTGGTACCCGCGTTCCAGGCCTTCCACGGCACGCACGGGGCGGCCGCCGGCGCCGCGCATGTGCGCTCGCTCGTCCCGCGCAGCAGCGAGCGGCTGCGCTTCGGGCTCGTGAAGATGATGCTCGACGGCTCGATCCAGGGCTACTCGGCGCGGCTGCGCTGGCCCGGCTACTTCAACGGCGCGCCCAACGGCATCTGGGTCACCGCGCCGGCGCAGTACGAGGCCGACTTCGAGACCTACCACCGCGCCGGGCTGAACATCCACACCCACACCAACGGCGACGAAGCGAGCCAGGTCGCCATCGATGCCATCGAGCGCGTGCTCGCGCGCGCGCCGCGGCCGGGGCACCGGCACACGCTGCAGCACGGCCAGATGATCGACCGCGCCATGTTCCGCCGCATGGCCGCGCTGGGACTGTCGGTGAACCTGTTCCCGAACCACATCTGGTACTGGGGCGACGCGCACCACGACATCACGCTCGGCCCCGACCGCGCCCAGCGCATGAACGCCTGCCGCAGCGCGCTGGACGCCGGCGTGCCGCTGGCCATCCACTCCGACGCGCCGGTGACGCCGCTGGCGCCGCTGTTCAGCGCCTGGTGTGCCGTCAACCGCGTCACGCCGTCCGGCCGCGTGCTGGGCGCAGCCGAATGCCTGAGCGTCGGCGAAGCCCTGCGCGCGATCACGCTCGGCGCGGCGGCCACGTTGGGGCTGGACCACGAGATCGGCAGCATCGAATGCGGCAAGCGTGCCGACTTCGCGGTGCTGGAAGACGACCCGCGGCGGGTAGCGCCGATGGCCTTGAAGGACATCGGCGTGTGGGGGACGGTGTTGGGTGGGCGGGTGTTCGAGGCGGCTTGAGCGGGCATCCCGACGCGACGCATTCGCCGGCAGTGGGCTGCGGCAGGCTGAGAACGACGGTCACCATCGACGACGAGCTGTACGAAAGGACACTTGAGGTCGCCGAACCCGGTATGGACAAGGCCGATCTCTTTCGCGAGGCGATGAAGGTCTTCGTCCGCGTGCAGGCGGGCAAGAGGCTTGCCGCGCTGGACGGTACCTTGCCCCACGGGTGAGGCGTTCAAACGCCCTCTTCCGTGCGCCTGAGGCGGCCGGACCCGTCGGCCGAGGCGCTGATTGCGGTCTTTGTGGTCGACGGCGACCCGTCAAGCGCCGGTGAATCCGGCCGCGCAGGCGCATCACAGGGGTCGGGCCTGCAGACCCAGGTGCGTGAGGATCTTGTCGATGACCGGCACGTCCGGGATCGCAGCGATGACTTTCAGCTTACCTCCGCAGTTCGGGCACTGCTGGAGGTCAATGCCGAAGACGCGCTTGAGCACGCTGGCCCAACCCAGTCGCACCGGACAGCGATGCGCGCAGTTCGCCTCGCACGCGGGGGCTTGCGCTGCCTCGGCGTCCTCGTCCGGCCCTGCGGGCTGCCCCGGGGCCGTGCACGCCGACATGACACGCTTACCTGGTAAGCCAGGTGTAGACTCGACGCCCACCATGAGCCCGAGAGCCACACCATGAGCGCTGCCACCCTCACCGCCAAGGGTCAGATCGTCATCCCGGCAGAGATACGGGCCCGCTACGGGCTTACCCCGGGCACGCAAGTCGAGTTCGCCGATGAAGGCGGCGTCATCCGGCTCGTGGTGCGGCGGCGCGTTGCCGCGTCCGACCCGGAGGCGGGCTATGGCCTGATCCGCATCGCAGCGCCCGCGGCCGGGCGCCCGGCGCGCCGGCTCTCTGAATTCGACCCGGCTTCGTTGCTGAAGCCAGCGAAAGCCGCGCAGCCCGCGAGACCCGGGAAACGTGCCAGGGCCGGCAAGTGATCGCCGTCGATACCAACATCCTGGCCCGCTTCTACTGCGACGACCCGGCCGACCCACAAGCCAAGCGGCAGCGCCCCGTCGCGCGCCGTGTGATGGTCGAGTCGCCCTCGGTCTTCGTGCCGATGACTGTGGTGCTGGAGTTCGAATGGGTGATGCGCGGCTTCTATGGGCTGCCGCCGGCCGAGTTCGGCCGCGCCGTGGAGCACCTGCTGGGCATGTCGCATGTCACCGTCGAACGATGGGAAGCGGTGCGCGATGCGCTTGCACTGCACTTGCAGGGGCTCGACTTCGCCGATGCGTTGCACTGGGCTTGCAGCGCCGACTGTGAGCGCATGGTGACATTCGACGATCGGGGCTTTGCGCGGCGTGCCAGGCGCCTGATGCTGACGCCGGAAGTCACCCTGGCCGGCTGACGCGCGTGCCGGCGGATCCGGTGCTGGATCTCGCCGCGGGCCAGGGCGGCAGGCGCCCGATCGTCATGGTGTACGCCAACGCTCACCTGCTCAACGTGAACAGCGCGATGTTGCGGCTGGCCGGCATCGACGCCGAGACCGAGGTCGAGGGCGTGATGAAGTTCGCCGACGGCACGCCCAGCGGCGAACTGCAGGAACCGGCCGCGATGTACCTCGTCTTCAAGCGCCGGGCCCGGTCGGCCCGCTGGTGCCGATGACCGACGAGGGCCTGCGGGCCTTCGCCGCCGGCGCCGCGCATGTGCGCGCGCTGGTCGCGCGCTGGTCCCGCGCAGCAGCGAGCGGCTGCGCTTCGGCATCGTGAAGATGATGCTCGACGGCTCGATCCAGGGCTTCCCGGCGCGGCTGCGCTGGCCCGGCTACTTCAACGGCGCGCGCAACGGCATCTGGGTCACCGCGCCGGCGCAGTACGAGGCCGACTTCGAGACCTGCCACCGCGCCGGGCTGAACATCCACAGCCACACCAACGGCGACGAAGCGAGCCAGGTCGCCGTCGATGCCATCGAGCGCGTGCTCGCGCGCGCGCCGCGGCCGGGGCACCGGCACACGCTGCAGCACGGCCAGATGATCGGCCGCGCCATGTTCCGCCGCATGGCCGCGCTGGGACTGTCGGTGAACTTGTTCCCGAACCACATCTGGTACTGGGGCGACGCGCACCACGACATCACGCTCGGCCCCGACCGCGCCCAGCGCATCAACGCAGCATCGAATGCGGCAAGCGTGCCGACTTCGCGGTGCTGGAAGACGACCCGCGGCAGGCAGCGCCGATGGCCTTGAAGGATGTCGGCGTGTGGGGGACGGTATTGGGGGGAGGCGGGTGTTCGAGGCGGCTTGAGCGGGCATCACGACGCGCCACAGTCGCCGGCGCATCGCAATGGGATCGCGGAGCCATGAACAGGCAAGCCGTCGATAGCGCCGGCGCCGCATGCTGAGGGCGTGCGAGTTCTTCGGCCACACCGCAGACCTGGACCGTTGCCGCGCGCCCGTGACCGTTCTGCCCAGGCGGCGACAGCGCGTGGCCAACGAGGGAGGCGCGGTTTGCCGCCCCAGGGACCGGGTCGTCCATCACGTCGACAGCAACAAGTTCCCTACGGTGGGCGATGCACCCCCCGAACAGCACACAAACGCTGAGGATCCTGCCCTCACGCAAGTGCACTTCAACGCGCAAGCTCAGCGCGACCGGGTGGCGCAGGCGGTGTCTGTCGCCAGCCGCTCGCAACGCGCGGCATCCAGCGGTTGCCCCGCCTCGCGGAAACGCGACGCCGCAGCAGCAAACCGTGTCACCGCTTCATCCACGCGCTGGGCTCGGGCGGCGGCAATGTGGCCACGGACCTCGTCGTGCGCCGCGTACCACGCCGGCAATCGCATTACCACGTTGGCAAGGTAGGCGCACTGCTCCTCGTGCTTGTCGGCCAGGTCGAGCTCCCCGGCGCGCGCGGCCGCTATCGCCGCTGGCACGGCAAACGTGATGCGACAGCCGGGACAGGTCTCCAGCGGGCCGCGCACCGACTCGCTGGCATCCTCCATCACATGCAGCGCGGTGGCCGGGTCGCCGCTGTGCAGCTTGATGCGCGTGCCATAGATGCGGTCGAGAAGGTGAAATCCGATGTCGGTCTGTCGTGCCACGTCCAAGGCCTCGTCGATGAGGGCACGGGCCTCGTCGCGTCGGCCCTCGTGCAAGGACACTTCGGCCAGCCGCTGCAGTGACAAGGCTTCCCCCACGGGGCCGCCGATCGCGCGGTGCAGCCGGGCGCCCTCGCGCAGGTGCAATCGTGCCGCCTGAAGGTCGCCGGCCAGCCACTCGGCCTCACCGCGCAAGGTGACACCGAAGGCGTGGCCGCGCGCGGCGCCGAGCCGCTGCGCTTCGGTGGCCAGGGCCTCGGCAAAGGCGATGACTTCGGCATAGGGGCTCGCGCCGTAGAGGAAGCGTTGCGTGATGCAGAGGTGGCCATCGAACACCCGCAAGGCCAGGTGTGGCACGTCGCGGGTCTCCTGCAAGTCAGCCCACACGCTGCGGTGAAGGTCGCCGCGTGCGTGCGCCGCCGCAGCCTGCGCCCAGGAAGCGACCACCAGCGCCGCGGTGTCGCCGGACTCGAGAGCCAGCCGGCGCGCCACGGCCGCCTTGGCGGTGCCGAGGGCCGGGTCGGCGGCGCCCAGTGCCGCCGCGCCGCTGTAGGCCAGGGCCTCGCACAAGCGGCCTTCGACCGAAGTCGGTCGCACGCCCTCAAGCGCCAGCAGTGCGCCCTTCGGATCCCCCAGCTTCACTTGCGCCAGCGCAGCCTTGGCCCGGAGGTCATGGCTGGCGGGTTCACCGGCGGCCTCGGCTGCCAGCAGGTAGGCGGCCAGGGCTGCAGGGTCACCCATGGCGTCGAGCGACTCGGCACGCAGGCGCAGGGCTTCGGCATGGTCGGCCTGGAAGGCCAGCAAGGGCTCGAGGTGGCGCAAGGCGTCGCTGAAGGCGGCCAGTCGCACGGCATCGCGCGCGGCCGCCAGTAACCAGGGCATGGCGTCACGACGGTTGCCGCCGTCCAGCCAGTGCCGGGCAACGCTGGCCGGCACCGCGTCCATCTCTGCCAGCTGCGCGGCGATGTGTCGGTGCATCTTCAAGCGGCGATGAGGCGGCACCTGCTCGATCAGCGCCTGGCGCACCAACTCATGCCGGAAGCGGTAGCGGCCGCCCGAGAGCACCAGCACACCGGCATCCAGTGCGCTGTCGAGCGCCGCGAGCGTCGGGACCTGCGCCTGCGCAGCAAGCGCCTCGAGCGTCCCGACGTCAAATTCGTCGCCGCTCAACGCGAGCCACTTGAGCAACGCAAGCGCATCGTCCGGCACGTTGCACAGCCGTTCGGTGATGGCTTCAGCGGCGCTGCCCGGCAGCCGCCTGTCTGCTCCCACCGCCGCACAGCGCGACAGTTCGATGGCTGCAAACGGGTTGCCCTCGGCTGCCCGAACGATGCGCGACACCACATCGTCGGACTGCGGCGCGGCCACTGCGTGCGCGACCAGGCGGCGGCTCTCGTCGTCGGTCAGCGGTTCCAGATCGACGATCTGCAATGCGTCGGCACGCTGTAGCCGCGAGGTCCCGCGCGCCAGCGCCGTTCCCGGCGCGGTCGGCCGTGTCGCCAGGAGCAGGCACACCGGCGCCCCGGCCATCGCCAACTGCACGAGCACGTCGACATCGGCGTCCTCGACGAGGTGCGCGTCGTCGACCTGCAGGAGGAGGTTGGCGCCCGTCAACGCCGCCAGCAGCAGGCGCCGGATGGCGCCCACCACCTGGTGACGCCCCATGGGCCCGAGCAGCTGGTCCGCGGGTGCCGCCAAGGGGCTGACCAGCGCCAGAATGGCCCGTGCCGGCGCGCCGATGCGGTCGAGCACCCCGCGGTCGTCCAGGATCATGCTGTCGGCGATGGAAGCGATCACCGCATAGGGCCTGCCGGTCTGCGCGGCGTCGACACGCAGCACCACCCAGCCGCGGCCTCGCGCCTGCGCGCCGATCTCGCGGCACAACGCGCTCTTGCCGATGCCTGCCGGCCCGCGCAGCACGATGCCGCCTGGCCGCCCCGAAGCCGGCATGCCAAGCCAGGCCGTCACCTGGGCCAGCACCCCCGCACGGCCGACGAACGCCGGCCCCGTAGCCTGCAGGCCGGCGACACATCGTTCGTACAGCGCCTCGGTCTGTGTGTCGGGCAATACGCCCAGCGAGCGCTGCAGCGCTTCACGCAGGCGCGCATACCAGCGCAAGGCCGCGGCGCGGTTGCCCCCTTCGAGTTCACGCAACATCAGCGCCCGATGGGCCGGTTCGTCGGTGGGCTCCTGCTGCGCCAGGCGCTCCCATTGCGCACCGGCGCGAAGCAGTTCGACGTAACGCGCGTTCAGGCGCCCGCGCGACGGCTCGGTCCAGGCCTCGTAGCGCGTGCCCGGCAGGAGGTCGCCGGTGTAGCTGCTGGCGGCATCGGCGCACGCCGCTGCATCGCGCTGCAGCAGGGCCGCAGCGGCAAGCCGCTCGAACGTGTCGGCGTCGACGACCACGGGCCGGTCCGGCCACAGCACCAAGTCGCCTGCCAGCAGTGCGATGCCGTCATGCCGGCCCAGGGCCTGTCGGGCGTTATGCACCGCTTTGCGCAGGTTGGCCGCGCCGGCCTCGGGTCCGAGTTGCGGCCACAGGGCGTCCATGACCTGGTCGCGGCTCATGCGGTGTCGGGGTTGCAGGCTCAGCAGTTGCACCAAGTGCATGGCGCGCAGGCTGGGCCAGCGTTCGGCGGGCATCTCGACGCCGTCGACCGCGACGGCGAAACCGCCGAGCAGGCCGACGTCGAGGTGGCATGGCGCGCCGGCCGGAAGATGGGGCGGCGTGCTGTCCATGCCCGGCAGTGTGCAGCCCCCATCCATCGCCGGCAAGTACCGGCGGCGCCAGGAACGACTGAGGAACGGAGGGCTGACGAAGCTTCGGTCCCGCAGGTCAATCCCGGCCTGCGAGACAAAGTAGGAGTGCACCATGCCCGCTCGACAAGCGCCCGTTCCCCTGCCCGGCGCCGGGCCCGCCGCCGTGACCCTGCCGCAGCCGCTGGCGCACGAGTCACTGCGTCCCCTGGAGCCTGCGCTTGCCGGCAGCCTTGGCAAGCCGGGAACGATCGAGGAACACCGGCTTCGTAGTCTGCGTTCCGGCGGCTGCGAAGGCGCTCCCGCCTGCCCTCAACCCAAGGAGACTGACGCTATGAGCCTGACCACTGCATCTTTGTACGAGCGCCTGGGGCGCCATGAAGGCATCACGCGCATCACCCGCGAGCTCATGAAGAACCACCTGGCCAACCCGCTGGTGAAGACGCGGTACGAAAACAGCGAGGACCTCGCACGCGTCGAGCGCCGCGCGATCGAGTTCTTCTGCGCTGGCACGGGCGGACCGGAGTCCTACAGCGGCCAGGACATGCTGGCGACACACAGGGGCATGAACATCAGCGAGCAGGAGTTCATGACCGTGATCGACGACGCGATGGATGCGCTGGAAAAGTGCGGCATCGACACGCCAACCCGCAACGACGTGCTCGCTGTCCTCTGGTCACTGAAGAACGAGGTGATCCGAGTCTGACCTGGCGTGAGCAACCCGACGGCCTGGCTGATGACGCACAGGCTGCCGGAGGTCATGCGCCAGCGCGAGGACGGCCCATCGGGGACAACCCTGCCTGTCGCTGCTGGCTGACGGCACGGTGTTGCGCCGTTGATGAAAACCAGGGTCTGGTGGGCGACAAGCCCATGGCCGTCCTGTCGTTGCGTGAATTCTTTGGCATAGTCAGTCACCGGTTGCGGTTTCGGGTCGCCGCGCGGGGTGTTGGAGGTGCCAGCAGGCGCGACAGGAGGGGCCGAATGTCCAACCAGGCGGATTCGTACGATTTCGGACCGCGCAGCAACGATTCGCAGTTTGCCGGCCTGAACGTTTTTCGCGAGGACCGCGAAGCCAGCGGCCAGAGTCCAGGTCCCGACGTGAACCTTGCGCCTCGGGGCGAGCCACTCGCTTTTCGCGTTGCCATCGTCGACTCGGAGGCGGATCTGCAGCGGGTGCAGGAACTGCGTCAGGCCGCCTATGGCCATCATCTTCCGGGGCTTGCCGCGAGCTTCGGCCGGGCTGATCCGGTGGACCGGTGGCCTGACGTGACGGTTTTCTACGCTGAAGACAAGGCAACGCGCCGAGTGGTCGGTTCGGCACGGCTGCAGTGCAATCGCAGCCAGCCGCTGCAGATCGAGCGCAGCATCGTGCTGCCGCCTCAGCTGCTCGGCAAGCTGCTTGCCGAAGTCACGCGCATGACGGTGATCCCAGGCTATGCGCAGCCGGTCAAGCTGGCGCTGGTGAAGGCCATCCACCTGTACTGCATAGGCATGCAGATCGGCGGCATCGTCTGTGCGTCGCGACCTTCGCTGATGCGGCAGTACCTGAACCTCGGCTTCGATGACCTCTACGGCGATGGTCGGCTGGTCCCGATGGCGCACGGCAGCGGGCTCGAGCACCGCGTCCTCTTCCGCGACACGGTGACCTCCGAGGCGCACAACCGGAGTCGCCAGCACCCCGACTACGCCTTCGTGTTTCGCACCTACCACCCGGATATCGAGGTGTTCGACGCTGTTGCCCGCGCGCCGGAGCCCCTGCGCCAAGCGCCCGGGGAGCGGAGTTACAGCCGCGCGGCGTAGGCCGGGGCGGGGGTGTCAGCCTCGGTGTGCCCGCTGTGGGGCATCATCGAGAACATCGCCAGGACCTGATGCAGTTCCTGCTCGGTGAACGGCTTGCCGAGGAATGCGTCCATACCGGCATCGCGGCAGCGTTCCCGATCCTGCTGGAACACATTCGCCGTGAGCGCAACGATCGGAACGCGATCCAGGCCATGGTCCCGTTCGAAGGCGCGCACGATGCGGCAGGCCTCGAATCCGTCCATTTCCGGCATCTGGCAGTCCAGCAGCACCATGGCGGGGCGCTCGCCGTGTGTGCACATGCGTTGCACCACCCCGCGCCCGGAAGCAACGCGTTCCACCTGCGCACCGATGCGATTCAGCGCAGCCTCGGCCACCAGTGCGTTGACCTCGTTGTCTTCGGCCAGCAGGATGGTTCCGCCCCCGAACCGCTCGACCACGAATCCGGAGTCGACGGCAGGATCGGGCTGTGAGTCCCGAGTCTTCGCGGACAGGCGTTCGAGCGGCAGTTCCACGACGAACACCGATCCGCGCCGGGGGACGCTCTGGCAGGAGACGTCACCGCCCATGGTGCGACAGATCTCGCGGGTGATATGCAGACCCAGACCCGTTCCTCCGTGGCGCCTGCTGGCCGATGCGTCGCCTTGGCGGAAGGGTTCGAACAGCTGTGCCATTGCCTGCGGGGCAATGCCGATGCCGGTGTCTGCCACCGATATCGTCACGCCGCGACCCGCCGGCTGCTCGCTGACACGCATCATCACGAGGCCGCCCGGGTCAGTGAACTTGATCGCATTGCCCAGCAGGTTCAGCAGGACTTGCCGCAGCCGGAACGGATCGACGAGTGCGATGAACGGCGTCGGCAGGAGGACTTCGCAGGACAACTGCAAGCCACGCTCCTGTGCGCTCGGCATGCACATGGCGAGCGCATCCTCGGCCAGCCGGACGACATCGACCTCGGTCGGATGAACGTCGATTCCCTGCGCCTTGAAGCGCGAGAACTCGAGAATGTTGTTGATGATGCCCAGCAGATGCTCGCCGGACTGCCGGATCATCGCCACTGTCGTGCGCTCTTCCGGCTGGATGGTCCTGGCAAGTTTTCGCGACAGGCCCAGGATGCCGTGCAGCGGCGTCCGCAGCTCGTGGCTCATGTTTGCAACAAAGGCGTCCTTGGCGCGACTCTCCTGCTGGGCTTGTTCGAGGGCGGCCGAGAGCTCTGCGGTCAGGCCTGCGTTGCGGTAGCGCAGCACCAGCAGTTCGACCACATGGCGTTCCGAGCGGCGGGCGGCGAGGAGCAGCAGGGCGAGGAAGGTCGCGATGGAGGCCGCACCATACAGGCCGAACGAATCGCCGCGCCACAGAAAGTACATGATGATCGGCGCCAGCGCCGAGCTGGTGAAGACAGCGCAGGCCCGCCAGTCGGCGTGTATGGCGAAAGCCGCGATCGCCGATATCCCGCTCAGTGAAGCGGCGATGACAGTCATGTCGGACGCGCTGTCCGGGGCCATCAGCAGCACCCCGGCCGATCCCCATGCGAGGCCGTCCAGCAGGAGAAACGCAACGCCCCAGGTCAGCCAGCTCAACGAATCGTCGCGGCGCCGTTCGAACAGGTATGCATGCACGGCGCGGGGCAGAACGACCACGACCTTGAGAACGACCCACAGCACGAGGGTGGCATCGGGCACCGTGCCACGCATGTGCCAGGCGAGCGCAAACGCGAAGGCAGTCGCCAACGCCATCCCGGGATAGGGTGTCTCGAAGAGCATGCGCATCTGTTCGACACGCACGTTCTCGCGTACGAGTGAATCCATGCACAGAATGATCGCATGTCCTGCGCATGTCCCGCGCATGTCTAGTCGACGGCAAGGAGACCGAGTTCACATCCGATTCACCTCCAGTTCTTCGACCCCGTCAGCGCCGATGCGTTGGAGCCGGCAGCCGCGGCGGCAGGTCGTGCCTTCGCGTTCATGACCGCCGCAACGCCTCACCGCCGTCGACAATATCGACGGGCAAACGCCTTGGCAACCAGTCGCGCCCGCCCCGTCAGCCGCAATCCCCGCCTCTCTGTACCCACCACCGCTGCCGTGCCCCGCACCCCCTTCATCGTCATCGGCGGCTTCCTCGGCGCCGGCAAGACCACGCTGTTGAACCGCTGGCTGCAGGACGCACAGGGCCAGCGGCTGGCGGTGCTGGTCAACGATTTCGGCGCCATCGACATCGACGCGGCGCTGGTCGCGCAGCGCAGCGGCAGCGAGACGATCGCGCTCGGCAACGGCTGCGTGTGCTGCGCGATCGGCGACGACCTGGCGCAGGCGCTGATGCGCGTGCTGGCGGTGGCGCCGCCGTTCGACGCCATCGTCGTCGAGTCCAGCGGCGTCGCCGACCCGTGGCGCGTGGCGCAGTACGCGCTGGCGGATCCGGCGCTGGAGCTCGCCGCGGTCATCGTGCTCGCCGATGCCTCGACCCTGCTCGCGCAGGCCGCCGACCCGCTGCTTACCGATACCCTCGTGCGCCCGCTCAGGCATGCCGACCTGGTGCTGTTGAACAAGGTGGACCTGTGCAGCGCGGCCGCGCTGGAGGCCGCGCGCGCCTGGGTCGACGCACAGGCGAGCGGCGTCTCGGTGTTGCCCACGGCGCAGGCCGCCCTGCCGTGGGCGGCCGTGTCCGGCGCCGGCTGGCACGTCGCGCGCGGCACGCCGGCGCAAGGCGCCGTGGCCATGCGTCCGGCGGACCATGGCGCGCAGTTCGAGTCGTGGTCTGCCGCACCGCAGGGCCGCTTCGACGAGCACCGGCTGCGCGCCTGGCTGCGTGATCTGCCCCCCGGCGTGCTGCGCCTGAAGGGCTGGCTGCGCAGCGGCGAGGCGGCGTGGTTCGAAGTGCAGTTCGCCGGGCGGCGCGGCTCGCTGCGGCGCGCGCCGGGCGCGCCGCCGGGCGGCGCGGCGCTGGTGGCCATCGGGCTCGGCGGCCAGTTGCCGGTGCCGGCGCTGGAACAGGGCCTGGCGCGCTGCGCGGCGGTCAATGCCCCAGAGCATGCGCGAGCAGCGCCGCACCGCTGACCACCAGCAGCACATGCACGGCCGTGCGGGCGCGTGCGGCATCGAAGCGGCGCGCCAGCGCATCGCCCAGGCGCGCACCGAGCAGCGTCATCGCCGCCAGCCCGGCCAGCATCGGCCAGGACGGCAGCGCCGCCATGCGCCCGTCGGCCGCCAGCAGCGCCAGACTCACCAGGACGACGCCGAGGATGCCGCTGGCCAGCGTGACGCGCAGCGCGTGCGTGTCGCGGATGCGCCGCGACAGGTAGATCACGAGCGGCGGCCCGGAGGTGCCGAACAGCGTCTCGATGGCGCCGATCACCGCACCGGCCGGCACCGCCCAGCCGGCTGCGACCTCGGCCGGCGCGCGGCCGCGGCGCAGCCCGCGCACGCCGACCGCGGCGATGTACAGCCCCAGCACCCCGAGCGGCCAGCTCGCCTGCGACTGCCTGCCGAGCCAGACGCCGGCCGCAGCGCCCAGCAGGACCGTCGGCGCCAGGCGCGCCAGCTCGCGCCACTGCACCTGCGCCCGATGGCGCAGCCCGATGTGGCCGGTGGCCAGCACGTCCAGCAGCAGCACCACCGGCACCACGGCGGCCAGCGGCCAGAGCCACGACAGCAGCGGCACGATCACCAGCGCCGAGCCGAAGCCGGTGACGCCGAAGATCACGTAGCCCGCGAGCACGATGGCGTAGGGCAGCGTGTCGGCCAGCTCCATCAGCGGCGCAGCCTCAACATCGCCAACGCCGCGGTCGCGAGCACGAACGCGGCGACGGTGGCCACCCCCTCACCCCGGCCCGCTCCCCCATGTCCGGAGGCGAGGGTGCAGACTCCCCTCTCCTTCGTGCCCGGGGGAGAGGGTGGGAACCTCCCTCTCCCGCTTGCGGGAGAGGGCCGGGGTGAGGGTCGTGCGGCGCCACCATCGTTTTTCCGCGAACGCCGGTTGCCGCCAGTCGCCTGGGGTGCTCTCAGGGCCGGCGGCGCATCGTCGGCGGCAGCTTCTTCCAGGGCAGGTCGCCCGGGTCGGCGGCCATCGGGCCGGCGGCCTTGGCGACGAGCACGTGGCTCGCGCTGGGCTGGAAGTCGGCGCGGAAGTGCACCGAG
>JAUXVE010000037.1 GCA_030680415.1 Rubrivivax sp. | reverse complement strand
CCGTAGTGGCAGTCGAACAGCGGCACGCCCGAGACCTTGGTTTCGATGACCTTCTTCAGGTCGAGCTCGATGAAGTCGCCGGCCTTGAAGGCCAGCAACTGCTCGACCGTGGCCGGCGCGTGCGCCAGCTCGGCCACCAGTTCGACGTCGGCGGCCTGGATCTGGCTCGTCATCAGGTTGATCCAGCGCCGATCGGGCTCGGTGGCGTCGCCCTGGGAGGTCGAATACAGGACGTCGCGGATCGGCTCCAGCGTCGAGTACGGGATGCAGAAGTGGATGCTGCCGGTGATGTCGCCGACCTCGAGCACGAAGCTCGTGCTGACGACGATTTCGCTGGGCGTGGCGATGTTGGCGAACTGCGGCTGCATCTCCGAGCGCTGGTACTCCAGCTGCAGCGGGTAGATGCCCTGCCAGGCCTTGGCGTATTCGGTGCTCACGACCTCGACCAGCCGCGTGATGACGCGCTGTTCGATGGCCGAGAAGTCACGCCCCTCGATGCGGGTCTGGAACTTGCCGTTGCCGCCGAACAGCGCGTCGATGACGGCAAACACGAGTGTGGGCTCGCACACGATCAGCCCCGAGCCGCGCAGGGGCCGCACGCTGACGATGTTGAAATTGGTCGGCACCACGATCTTGCGCAGGAAGGCGCTGTACTTCTGCACCTCGAGCTCGCCGATGGCGACCTCGGGGCTGCGGCGGATGAGGTTGAACAGGCCGATGCGGATGTTCCTGGCGAAGCGCTCCATGATGATCTCCATGGTCGGCATGCGCCCGCGCACGATGCGCTCCTGGTTGGCCAGGTTGTAGTCGCGGATGCCGCCGGCGGCCTGCTCCTCGGGGTCGAGCTTCTGGCTCTCGCCGGAAATGCCCTGCAGCAGCGCATCGACCTCGTCTTGGGACAGAACTTGACTCATGGGTGCGCCAGTATCCGGTCGCCGCGGGCAGGCAAAGCGTCGATATGGCGGGCAATCCGAATCCAATTGGGTCGGACTCTCAACTTCCCGGCGGGCCTTCCGATATGCCCGTCAGGCCTATACACCCGAGGAACGCCGTGAGCGACCCTACTCAATTGAAGTTCCTGATCGTCGATGACTTCTCCACCATGCGCCGCATCGTGCGCGGGCTGCTCAAGGAGATGGGTTGCAGCAATGCCGACGAGGCCGAGGACGGCGTCGTCGCGCTGCGCATGCTCAAGGGGCAGCGCTACGACTTCGTGGTCTCCGACATCAACATGCCCAACATGAACGGCTTCGAGCTGCTCAAGGCGGTCAAGGCCGACCCCAGCCTGCAACATCTGCCGGTGCTGATGGTCACGGCCGAGGCGCGCAAGGAGGACATCGTGCTGGCGGCACAGAGCGGGGCGGCCGGCTACATCGTCAAGCCCTTCAGCAAGGCCACCCTGGAAGAGAAGGTGCAAAAGATCATGCAAAAGCTCGCCGCGACGGCATGAGCCCGCCGGGAACCTTGACCATGAACATGAACGAGTTGCCCGCGACGCCGGGCGCCGCCTCGCCCGAGGTCTTCCCGCGCCTGGGGCTGATCACGCGCCAGCTGCACGACACGCTGAACCAGCTGGGTGTGATGCCCAAGCTGCAGCACGCCGTCGAAGGCCTGCCCGACGCGCGCAGCCGGCTGAGCTACATCGCGCGCAAGACCGGCGAAGC
>JAUXVE010000023.1 GCA_030680415.1 Rubrivivax sp. | reverse complement strand
GTCGTAGGGCGAGATCCAGGGCGCGAAGACGGCGAGGGCGACGAAGAACAGCACCACCGCCAGCCCCACCATCGCCGCCTTGCGGCGCAGCAGCCGGCGCGCCGCCCGGCGCCAGGGACCGGCACGCGGTCGCGGCGTGGCCATGGACGGAATGGGCAGTACAGCGGCCATGTCAGTGTCGCAGCCGCGGGTTGACGGCGAAGTAGGCCAGGTCGGCCAACAGGTTGAGCATGATGTAGGCGGTGGCGGTGATCAGCACCACGCCCTGCACCACGGCGTAGTCGCGGTTGAACACGGCGTCGACGATCAGCTTGCCGAAGCCGGGAATGGTGAACACCTGCTCGGTGAGCACGGCGCCCGACAGCAGGGTGCCGAGCTCGAGCGCACCCAGCGTGATGACCGGCGTCAGCGCATTGCGCAGCGCATGCCGCAGCACGACGACGCGCTCGCTCAGGCCCTTGGCGCGCGCGGTGCGTACGTAGTCGGCCGACAGCACCTGCAGCATCGCGCTGCGCGTGTGGCGCATCAGCACCGCGGCGATGCCGGTGCCCAGCACGATGGCCGGCATCAGCATCGCCTGCAGGTTGGCCCACAGGTCCTCGGCCGGGCTGACGTAGCCCGACGCCGGCAGCCAGCCCAGTTGCACCGAGAACAGCAGGATCATCAGGATGCCGAGCCAGAAGTTCGGCATCGACAGCCCGCCGAGCGCGAACACCGTGGCGCCATAGTCCCAGGCTGTGTCGCGCCCCACGGCGGCGATGACGCCGGTCGGGATGCCGATCACGAGCGCCACCGTCATCGACAGCAGCGCCAGCTCGATGGTCACCGGCAGCTTCTGCAGGATCAGTTCCAGCACCGGCTGCTGCGTGCGCACCGAGTCACCCAGATCCCCCTGCAGCACGCCGCCGATCCAGTACGCATAACGCAGCGGCAGCGGCTCGTCGAGGTGCAGCTTGGCGCGCAGGTGCGCGATCAGCGCCGGATCCTGGTCCTCGCCGGCGAGGATCATCGCCGGGTCGCCCGGCAGCAGCTGCTGCAGGCCGAAGATCAGCATCGAAACGAAGACCAGCGTCGGGATGATGCTGGCCAGGCGTTTGAGCAGGTACTCGGCCATCTCAGCGACCGCGGCCTGCGATGCACAAGCACAGGCGCATGGGCGCCGCCGGCCTGCAGATGGGCTGCTTGCGGCCCGTTGCGGACGTCGAGTGCTCCTTCCGGATTGCGCCAGCGCGTCGCGGCAGGCGATGCCCGGCGGGCGCGCTGACTGTGGCACACACAGCGCCCCCGCCGGGCACCACCTGCCGCTCAACCGCCGGAGGTGGCGGGCGCGGAGAACCACCGCTGCCTGCCGCAAAGGGGTGTCCGGGCGGGGCGCGGCGTGCGTGTGAGGCGCCGAGGAGCGCAGGGTTCATGGCCCGCGCGCGCAGCGCGCCTCGTAGACACTTCTGGCGCATCCTGTTTGAGCGTAGTGAGCGCAGCGAACGAAGCGAGTTATGCGCCGGGCCATGGACCCGAGCACCGCAGGGAAGTCGGCGCGCAGCGACGACCGCCTCAGTCGCATGCCGCGCCCTGCCCGGACATCCCTTTGCCGCCACCACAGCCCGCACGCGAAAGCGGACAGTCAAGGTCCGCAACGGGCCGCAAGCAGACCGACACACCAACCCGGGCGCTCCCGCGCCCACCGCATCGAAGAACCGTTGCCGCTCGGTCATCTGGACGACGCTGCCTTGGGCCTCAGTTCATCTTCAGGCCCTGCACGCGCAGCAGTCCGTCGGGGATGCTGCGGATGCCGCTGAGCTTGGCGTTGTAGGCGTACAGCCAGTTGCGGTGATAGAGGTAGACGATGGGGCGGTCCTTCAACGTGCGCTGTGCCACCTGGGCATAGGCCTGCTGGCGTGCGGCCAGCGTGCCGGCGGTGCGGGCGGCGTTGAGCTGCTCGTCGATCTCGCTCTGGCAGATGCCGGCGTAGTTCAGCGGCTGCTTGCAGCCGACGAAGCTGTAGATGTTGCCGTCGGGGTCGGCGCGGCCGCTCCAGGCCAGCACGTAGGCTTCGAAATCGCCCTTGTCGGCCAGGTTCAGCGAGGTCGCGAATTCGGTGGCCTGGATCTTGACGTCGAAGCCCGCCTCCTTGGCCATCGCCTGCACCACCTGGGCGATCTTCTGCGCGTCGCTGGTGGTGGGCGTCATCAGCGTCACCGTCGGGTTGGGTACGCCGGCGGCCTGCAGCAGCGCCTTGGCACGGGCGACGTCGCGCTTGGGCACCGGCAGGGCCTTGACGTAGTACGGGTTGTCCGGTGCCACCCACTGGTTGCCGACCGTGGCTTCGCCGTCCATCACCACCTGCACGATGCCCTCACGGTCGAGGCTGAGCTCGAAGGCCTCACGCACGCGGGCGTCCTTGCCCAGGGGGTTCTGCTGCGCCTTGTCGCTCTTGCCGATGTTGATGGTGATGCCCTGGTAGCCGATCTCGGTGATGCGCGTGACCTTGAAGCGGTTGTCCCCCTTCAGGCCGGCGATGTCCGACGAGGCCACGCGCTCGATGAAGTCGAGCTGGCCCGCGCGCAGGTTGGCCAGGCGCACGGTGGCGTCGGGGATCGGCGTGTAGGTGACGCGCTCGAAGTTCACCGCGCCCTTGTTCCAGTACTGCGGGAAGCGCTCGAAGACGATGCGGTCCTGTGCCACGCGCTCGACGAAGCGGTACGGACCCGCGCACACCGGCTTGGCGGCGAAGTTGGCGCCGGCGGCCTGCGCCGCCTTGGGCGAGACCATCATGCCGGCGCGATCGGCCAGCGCCGCCAGCAGCGGCGCGAACGGCGCGGCCAGGTTCAGCCGTACCGTCGTCGGGTCGACGACGTCGACGCTGGTCACCGGGCGCAGCTCGCCGCTGCGGTTGGAGCCCTGCATCGTCTTGTGGCGCTCGATGTTGAACTTCACCGCGGCGGCATCGAACTTCTCGCCGTCGTGGAAGACGACGCCGTCGCGCAGCTTCATCGTCAGCGCCTTGTTGTCGGCCGACCAGGACCAGCTGGTGGCCAGCTGCGGCACGATGGTCAGCTTCTCGTCGACGTCGACGAGCTTGTCGCACAGCGCGGCGAAGACGATGCGGCCGACGAAGGTGCGCGCGGTGGTCGGGTCCAGCGCGTCGGGGTCTTCGGCCAGGCCGATGCGCAGCGTCTGCGCCTGCACGCCGGCGGCGAGGGCCAGCGCGACGGCCGGCAGCAAATGACGGAAGGGGCTCTTCATGGACGGGTCTCCTGCTCAGGGGTGTGGGACAAGGGGATTGACAGCGGTGAACGGCGGCGTCATGCCGCGGCGGCAGCAACGAACGCCGATTGCAGCCGCGTGAGGCGGGGGTTCAGGGGCACCGCCGCGTCGACGACGTCGGGCGGCGGCGGAATCTCGCGCCAGAAGTGGCAGGCCACGCCGTGGCCGGCGTCGTCCTGCCACGCGGGCAGCAGCTCGCTGCAGCGCGGCTGCGCATGCGGGCAGCGGGTGTGGAAGCGGCAGCCGCTGGGCGGCGCGGTGGGGCTGGGCACGTCGCCCTGCAGCACCTGGCGCGTGCCGGCCCGGCCCGGCTGCGGCCGCGGGATTGCCGACAGCAGCGCCTGCGTGTAGGGGTGGCGCGGCGCCGCGAACAGGGCGCGCGTGTCGGCCAGCTCGACGATGCGGCCCAGGTACATCACTGCCACGCGCTGCGCGATGTGCTTGACCACCGCCAGGTCGTGCGCGATGAAGATGTAGGCCAGGCCGAAACGCCGCTGCAGGTCCTGCAGCAGGTTGACCACCTGCGCCTGCACCGAGACGTCGAGCGCCGACACGGCCTCGTCGCAGACGATCAGCCGCGGCTGCACCGCCAGCGCACGCGCGATGCCGATGCGCTGGCGCTGGCCGCCCGAAAATTCATGCGGGTAACGCGCGGCGTGCTCGCCCGCCAGCCCGACGGTGCGCAGCAGTTCGGCCACGCGCTCGGCGTGCCGGCCCGTGTGCAGCCCGTGCAGCCGCAGCGGCTCGGTGAGGATCTGCGCCACCGTCATGCGCGGGTTCAACGACGAGAACGGGTCCTGGAAGATGATCTGCATCGAGCGCCGCTGTGCGCGCAGCGCGGCGGCGTCGAGCGTGCCGAGGTCGCGGCCGCCGAAGACGATGCGCCCGGCGCTGGGGTCGATCAGCCGCAGCACCAGCCGCCCCAGCGTGCTCTTGCCGCAGCCCGATTCGCCGACCACGCCCAGCGTCTGCCCGGCTTGCAGGGTGAAGTCGACGCCGTCGACGGCGCGCACGGCGCCGCCGACGCGCCCGAACAGGCCGCGGCGCACCGGGAAGTGCTTCTCGAGGCCGGTCACCTGCAGCAGCGGCGCGTTCATGCGGCCACCACGTCCAGGGGCCGCGCCAGCAGCGCGTCGGCGTCCAGCGGCGCCTTCCAGCACGCCGAAGCATGGCCGGCTCCGACATCGCGCAGCGCCGGCTCGGCGGCGCGGCAGTGGGCATCGGCGAACGGGCAGCGCTCGGCGAAGCGGCAGCCCGGCGGGCGCGACAGCGGGTCGGGCACCTGGCCCTCGATCGAGGCCAGCCGCGGCTGCTCGATGTCGAGCCGCGGGATCGAACCCAGCAGCCCCACCGTGTACGGGTGCTGCGGCTCGTCGAACAGGGCCTGCACGGGGGCCCGCTCGACGACACGGCCGGCGTACATCACCACCACTTCGTCGGCCACCTCGGCGACGACGCCGAGGTCGTGCGTGATCAGGATCACCGCGGTGCCGGTCTCGCGCTGCAGCTTGTGCATCAGCTCGAGGATCTGCGCCTGGATGGTGACGTCCAGCGCCGTCGTCGGCTCGTCGGCGATCAGCAGGCGCGGCTCGCAGGCCAGCGCCATGGCGATCATCGCGCGCTGGCGCATGCCGCCCGAAAGCTTGTGCGGGTACTCGTGGAAGCGCTGCGCGGGTGCCGGGATGTGCACGCGCTCGAGCATCTGCAGCGCGCGTTCGGCGGCCTGCGCGTGCGTCAGCGGGCGGTGCCGCAGCAGCGCCTCGACGATCTGCGCGCCGATCGTGAAGGCCGGGTTCAGCGACGACATCGGCTCCTGGAAGATCATCGCCATGCCGTTGCCGCGCAGGTCCTGCAGCGCGCGCGCGTCCATGCCGACGAGTTCGCGTCCTTCAAAGCGGATCGAGCCGCCGGCAATGCGCCCGGGGGCGGTGATCAGCCCCATGATCGACAGCGATGTCACGCTCTTGCCGCAGCCCGATTCGCCGACGATGGCCAGCGTGCGGCCGGCGTCGACGGCAAAGCTCACGCCGTCGACGGCCGCGAATTCGCCGTCGTCGGTGCTGAAGGTGGTGCGCAGGTCGCTGACCTCGAGCAGCGGCATGGTCAGGCGCCGCGGCGCGCCGCGTGGAAGCGTTCGACGGCGGCTTCGATGCGGCTGCGCTCGAGTTCGCCCACCGGGTCGTGACGGCCGGGCAGGCAGGCGACGAAAGGCTGGTAGCGCTGCAGGCTGACCTCGTACAGGCGCTGCAGTTCGACGACGGGCTCAGTGTGGTCGTCGACGCGCAGGTCGAGATCGGGGTGGTCTTCGTCGCCGTGGATGCGCAGCGCCGCGGCCTGCTTGCCGCGCTTGTCGCCGCCGGCGGCGTCGCCGGCGGCCATCGCAGCCAGCAGCCGCTCGGCCAGCGGCCGGCCGGCGCTGTGCAGGTAGGCCGCGGCCGTGGCCTCGATGACCTGCGGACCGGCCAGCATGTTGCCGGCGACGCTGAAGTCGTCGTGCACCACATGGCCGCACCAGGCGATGCACGACGCACCGGTGTGCGCCGCAGCGGCGCCCTGCGCACCCAGTACGTGCAACTGGCGCTGCGCCAGCCCGGCATCGGTGGCGGTGAGGGCCGCGACCACGGCGGCCGGCGCATGGCCTTGCGCCAGCAGCGCCAGCCCGGCCGGACCGTACAGCGGGTTCATCAGCGCCTGCGTCGACAGCGCGCCGACACCACGCTGCGTGTGCAGACACAGGGCGCCGACGGCGAAGAAACGGCTGGCGATGGCAACGCCGAAGCGGCCGTCGGCGTCGCGGGCGAGGATCGACCAGGTCAAGCAGAGTCCCCACTCATGCAGCGGCGCCGACGGGCTGCTGCGGCCCGCGCATCGGCTCGACGTGGGCACCCCGGCCGACCCTGCACGCGGGCGCGCACCCGCTGGTCGGGGGCGTCGAGGTCACGGGGACGGGTGCGGAGCGGGCCATGGTGCGCAATCGAGTATACGGAGCACTGCACGCACGCGCCGTGCCAGCCCGCGCATCGTTGCCTGCGCTCGCCCCGGGTGCACCTGCGCGACCGCGCAGGCACCCGCTCACAAGACCTTGGTCGCGATCCTGAAGTCCGGGTCTTCCGGGAACGCCGCCACCGTGAAGCCCAGGCTGCGCATCAGCCGCAGCATGGCGGTGTTGTTCGCCAGGATCAGGCCCACGATCTCGTTCAGGCCCTTGCTGCGCGCCAGCTCGATGATCGACAGCATCAGGCGCGAGCCCAGCCCCTGGCCCTTGAAATCGTCGGCCACCGCGAGCGAGAACTCGCAGCTCGTGGCGTCGGGGTTGGTGATGTAGCGTGCCACGCCCACCAGGAGTTCGGTCTCGGTGTGGCTGCCGTCGTCCCCGGTGTGGCGTTCCTTGACGACGGCCACGAGTGCCATCTCGCGGTCGTAGTCGATCAGTGTGTAGCGCGCCAGCATGCGCGCCGGCAGCTCCTGCATGGCGCTGGCGAAGCGGAAGTAGCGGCTTTCCTGCGACAGGCCGCGCACGAAGGTCTGCAGCATCTCGGCGTCATCGGGCCGGATCGGGCGCACGGTGTACACCCCGCCGCCCCTCATCGGCCACTCGCGTTCCTGGCTCGCGGGGTAGGGCAGGATGGCCAGGTGGTCGTAGCTGCCGGGGGTCTGTGGGGCGTCGTCGACGACGATGCGTGCGTCCACCGCCAGGGCGCCGTCTTCGTCGACGATGACGGGGTTGATGTCCATCTCGCGCAGCTGCGGCAGCGCGCACACCATCTCCGAGACGCGCAGCAGCAGGTGCTCCAGCGCCTGCACGTCGGCCGGCGGCGCGCCGCGCCATTCGCCCAGCATGCCGGCGGCGCGCGAGCGTTCGATCAGCCGCCGCGCCAGGAACTGGTTCAGTGGCGGCAGCTCCATCGCGCGGTCGTTGATGAGCTCGATCATGGTGCCGCCGGCGCCGAAGGTGATGACCGGGCCGAAGGGGTCGTCGGTGGTCAGGCCGACATAGACCTCGCGGCTCTTGCCGCGGCCGGCGCGCCGGGCCATGGGCTGCACGGTGATGCCGTTGATGCGAGCGCCGGGCTGCGCCAGCGCCACCGCCTCGAGCATCTCGTGGTAGCGGTCGCGCACCTGGGTCGCGCTTTGCACGTCGAGCGCCACGCCCTGCACGTCGCTCTTGTGCGCGATGTCGGGCGACTCGATCTTCAGCGCCACCGGGTAGCCCAGCTGGCTGGCGATCAGCATCGCCTCGTTGGCGCTGCGCGCCAGCATGGTGCGCGTCACCGGCACGTGAAAGGCGGCCAGCAGCGACTTGCTCTCCATCTCGGTGAGCACCTTGCGCCGCTCGGCGAGCACGCCTTCGATGAGCAGGCGCGCGCCTTCGGTGTCGGGGTCGGGCAGGTTCGACAAGGGCGGCGGCGTCTGCTGCAGCAACTGCTGGTTGCGGTAGAAGCTGGCGATGCTGTGGAAGGCGTCGACCGCGCCTTCGGGGGTGCGGAACACCGGCATGTGCTTGGCAGCGAGCAGCTCGCGCGACGGGCGCACGCTGGCTTCGCCCATCCAGCAGCCGAGCACCGGCTTGGCGGCGGGCGAGAAGGCCTCGCCGACGGCACGCGCCACGGCTTCGGTATCGCTGCCGGCCTTGGGCGAGTGGATCAGCAGCACGCCATCGGTGGCGCGGTCATGGATGCCCGCCTGCATGGCCGCGACATAGTCCTCGCCGGTGGCCTCTTCGCCGAGGTCCTTGACGCCGGCCACCTGCAGTCCCTGCACGCCGGCCCAGTCGGCCGCCAGCACGCCCGGCCCGCCACCGTTGGTGACGATGGCCAGCCGCTTGCCCACCGGGCGGAAGCGCGAAGCCAGGCACTTCGCGGCCGAGAACAGCTGCGTGAACTGCCGCACCCGCACCACGCCGGCGCGGCGCAGCACGGCATCGAAGACATCGTCCGAGCCGACGATGGCGGCCGAGTGCGTGAGCGCCACGCTGCGGCCCGCGGGCTGGCGGCCGGACTTCATCACCACCACCGGCTTGGCGTGCGCCGCTGCGCGCAGCGCGCTCACGAAACGCCGGGCGTTGCGGATACCCTCCATGTAGACCAGGATGCTCTGCGTCTGCGCGTCGGTGGACAGGTAGTCCAGCACCTGCGGCAGTTCGACCGCGGTGTTCGGGCCCAGCGAAACGACGGTCGAAAAACCCACGCCCTGCTCGCGCGCCCAGTCGAGGATCGCGGCGGTGAGTGCACCCGACTGCGACACCAGCGCCAGCGGGCCGATGGCCGCCAGCGGGCCCAGCGCGCTGGCATTCAGCATCAGTGCCGGGCGCTGCAGCCCCAGGCTGTTGGGGCCGAGCAGGTGGACGCCATGGCGGCGCGCGGTCTGGTGCAGTTCGGTGCACAGCGCCGGCGGCATGTTGCTGGACAGCACCAGCGCGGCGCGGCAGTGGATGCGGCCGACGATCTCCAGCGCCGCCAGCGTCTGCTCGTGCGGCAGCGCGATCAGCGCCAGGTCGGCACGCGAATTGGCCAGGTCGCCCAGGGTGCCGGTGGTGGCCACGTCGAGCCAGGTCAACTGGCCGGCGTAGCCGCCCTCGAGCAAGGCGCGGCGCAGCGTGCCGGCCAGCGGGGTGGGCGGGTCGGCGTCGGGGTTGCCGGCAAAGGCGACGATCGAGCCGGGGTTGAACAACGGGGTCAGGTAATGTTGGTCCACGGCATATCCCTGGCGATGGCCATGCTGTACAGGATAGGCCCAACGCCCAGCCGGCTGTTTGACGTGGCGCAGGCACCACGGGCAGATGGCACGAATCCGCCGCTGCCGCTTCGGGTTCCGGCGCGCGAGAAACCTGTCAGAGACTGAGAGTCTCTTGAACTTGCTCCCTACCCAGGAACCTGCGCCAGTGTGAGCTGTATTGCCCCCTCTCCCGCCTGGGCGGGAGAGGGCTGGGGTGAGGGTGGGAAGGACACGCCTGACCCTCACCCCAACCCTCTCCCACGAGTGGGAGAGGGGGCAACACCCGCGGCCATCAGCCGCACCAGGCCGTAGAGCGCGTCGACATTCGGCGTCGCGACGCCGACATGGCTGCCGATCTCGCGCACGGCGCCGAGCAGGGCGTCGATCTCCAGCGGCCGGCCGGCTTCGAGGTCCTGCAGCATCGAAGTCTTGAAGGCGCCGAGCTTGCGCGTCACGGCGTGGCGCTCTTCGGGCCGCTGCTCGATGGCGATGCCGAAGGCGGCGCCGATGGCCTGCGCCTCCAGCATCACGGCGCTGCAGAAGGCGCGCACCAGCGGGTCGTCGAGGATGCGGTCGCAGGTGGCGCCGGTGAGCGCCGAGATCGGGTTCATCGTCATGTTGCCCCAGAGCTTGAACCAGACCTCGCGCTGGATGCGCTCGGACAGCGTCACCGCGAAACCGGCGTGGGCCAGCAGCGTGGCCACGGTCTGCAGGCGGCTGTCGGTGCCTCCGCTGGCGCGGCCGAGGATGAGCCCCTGGCCGTTGACGTGGCGCACGTGGCCGGGCGCGACGACGCTGGCCGACAGGTGCACGACGCAGCCGATCACGCGTTCGGCGGGGATCAGCGAGCGCACCACGCCGCCGGCGTCCACCGACTCCAGCACGAGGCCCTGGCAGGGGCCGGGCAGGGCGTCGAAGAACCACCAGGGCACGCCGTTCATGGCCGCCAGCACCTGCGTGCGCGGGCCGCACAGCGCCGCCACGGCCGGGGCGACCGCGGCCAGCGCCGGGCCCTTGACGGCAACCACCACCAGGTCCTGCGGGCCGAGCCTGGCCGCGTCGTCGCTGGCCCGCAGCGGCACGCTGACCACGCCTTGCGGCGTGTCCAGTCGCAGCCCGTGCCGGCGCACGGCAGCCAGGGTCTCGCCGCGCGCCAGCGCCGACAGTTGCAGCGTGCCGGCCGCCGGCTGCGGCAGGCGGCTGCCCAGCCAGCCTGCGAACAGGCCGCCGATGGCGCCGAGGCCGACGATGCAGACTTTCATGGCCTCGCAACCTCTCAGCGCTTGAACAAGGCCTGCCAGCCGGCGGGCCCCAGCCGCTGCAGGGTCTGCATGTTGCGCTCGTAGATGTCCGCGGCGTCGGGCACCGAGGCCACGGCGCGCTCGATGCTGGCTTCGCGCAGCAGGTGCAGCGTCGGGTGCGGCGAGCGGTTGGTCTGGTTCGTGATGTCGTCGGGCTGGCTGTCGGCAAACTGGTACTGCGGGTGGAAGCTGGCGATCTGCAGCGTGCCGTCCAGGCCGAGGTCGACGAGCGCGGCGTCGGCGACGTCGAGGAAGTCGTTGAAGTCGAGAAAGTCGCCCAGCACCTGCGGGTGCACGAGCAGTGTCGTTTCCACTTCCTGCGCGTCGGCGGCGGCCAGGAGCTGCAGTTCATGCACCAGGTCGGCCAGCAGCGCCGCGGGGTCGCGCGCATCGCTGAGCACCCAGCGGATCTGGCCGTTGGCGTGCACGGCCCTGGCAAAAGGGCACAGGTTGAGGCCGATGACGGCGGCCTCGAGCCAGTGGCGGGTGTCTGCAATGGCGTCCATGCGGGTTGCGCCGTGGATCAGGGTCGCACGGCCGGCGCCTCCATTGTCATGCCTGCGGCGCGTTGCATCAGGTAGAGCTCGAGCGCCGTGAATTCGTGGCTGCCGTAGGCAAAGGGCTCGGCGCGCACGCCGACCATGCAGCTGCGCAGCCGCCGTTGCAGCGAACCCAGGCCCTGCCACTCCAGGCGGTAGACCGGGTAGCCGGTGGGGTGCCCCTGCGGGATCGTGCTGCCCCCCAGGCGGCGGCCGGCGTTGGCGTCATGGCACTGGGCGCAGGAAAAGTCGAGCTGGCCGAAGCGCTGCCGGTACAACTCAGCGCCGCGGTCGCGAAACGGCGCCAGCCGCGGGTCGGCCGGCGGCGTGATCGGCTGCCCGCGCGAGAGGTAGGCCAGGTAGGTCTCCAGGCCCAGCAGCTCGTCGCTCTCGGCCGGCCACGGCGCGGCCTGCAGGTGGCGCTGGCGGCACAGGTTGATGCGCGCCGACAGCGTCACCGGCTTGCCCAGGCGGGCGTCCCAGGCCGGGTAGCGCGCCGCCACGCCGCGCTGGCTGTCGACGCTGTGGCAGCGCGCGCAACTGGCCTGGTGGCGCTGTTCGCCGTCCTTCAGCCACAGGAAGGCGGGGTTGAGCGCATCGTCGCGCTGCAGCGCCTGCGTCGCCGGCGACATGGAGTCGAACCCCGAGCGGCGCGGATCGGCCGCCGCTGCCGACGTCAGCAGCGCCAGCAGCAGCGGCAGCCAGGCCTTCATGCGGATGTCATGCCGCGATCAGACCACATCCAGGCGCACGCTCTGGCTGTGCGCAAAGCCGTTGTCGCCCGACCAGCTCACGGTGAGCGTGCCGCTGGCCGTGGCCAGCAGCGGGAACGACAGGTAGGGGTTGGCGGCCACCGCGGCGTGCAGGTCGGCGGCGAACACGGGCTGGCCCTCGAAGCGGGCCTCGACGCGACGGATCAGGTCGCGCGGCAGGTGCTGGCCTTCGGAGCCGGTGCGGTAGCCGGTTTCCATGGCGTGCGCGATGAGGGCGCGGATCTCGATCACCTCGCCGCGGCGCGCGCTGCTGGGGGCATGGATGAGGGCGCGCACCATGTTCAAAGACCGAGGACTCCTTCAGTCCGCTCCCTCTCCCAGAGGGAGAGGGAGCAATTGCGTACGCGGCCGAAAGGCGCTCACGCTCTCAGCCCTCCACGCACGCGGCCAGGGTCACCACGACCTCGACTCGCTGCTGCCAGACGCTGCCGTCGCTCAGCTGCGCCAGCGCGACGATGGTCTGCGAGGTCGCCAGCCGCATGCGCGTGCCGACCACGGCGCGGCCGTTGACGGGGCTCAGATGAAACACCGCCACCTCGGGTTGCGGGTTGCGTTCGGTGAAGAGCGCGATGCGTTGGACGTGGTCGTCGGCCGTCATCGGGCTGACCACGCTCACCGTCACCGGCACGGCGTTGCCGTTCTCCACCAGCGGTGAAGCGTCGAGCGTGACACGCCCGTCCTGCACCGCCGCGCCGCCCGTGTAGCGGTCCACCGCCGCCTGCAGCGCGGCCGGTGTGGCCAGCGCCGGGCGCAGCAGCACGCTGCCCAGGCCGGCGACCAGCACGGTACGGCGGTTGGTCATTCCGCGACGCATGAGTCCGAGGGTGCCAAGCGGACGCCGCGGATCCGGCTCTGCCGGGCCGCTGGCGTCGCCCCCCTGGGGGGGAGCGCCGAAGGCGCTACGGGGGGGGTCATTTCATCGTGCGCAGGAAGGCCACCACGTCCTCGACCTGCTGTGCGTCGAGGATGGGCCGGCCCTGCCAGGCGCGGCCGACGCGTTCGAGACCGCTGCTGCGGTGCAAGGCCGGCATCAGGCTGTCGGGGTCGAGCCGCCGCGCGTCGACGATGCGCAGCCGCAGTTGCGCTTCGTTCCAGCGCCGGCCCGCGCCGTCGAGATTCGTCGCCAGGTTGCCCTGTGCACGCTCTTCGGGGAAGGGCCCGCTGTGGCACAGCAGGCACAGCCCCTGCTGCCGGCTGGCGACGATGGCGCGGCCGCGCCCGGCGTCGCCCGGGGTCGCGGTGAGCGGCTGCGGGATGCCGTCACCCACCACGACGAAGCTCAGCGCGAGCGCGGCGACGAAGCTCATTCATGCCCGCTTCAGGTCATGGTGCCTGAGCGGCAACTCGCGGATGCGCTTGCCGGTGGCGGCAAAGATGGCGTTCAGCACCGCCGGCGCGGCCACGGCGATGGTCGGCTCGCCGACGCCGCCCCAGAAGCCGCCCGAGGGCATGACGATGGTCTCGACCCTGGGCATCTCGTCCATGAGCATGACCGGATAGGTGTCGAAGTTCCGCTGCTCGATGCGGCCGTCCTTCACCGTGCATTCGCCGTACAGCGCCGCGCTCAGGCCGTAGACGAAGGAGCCTTCGACCTGCGCTTCGATCTGCTGCGGGTTGACGGCGTGGCCGGGGTCGGTGGCGGCAACGATGCGGTGGATCTTCAGCGCGCCCTCGGTGCTGACCGAGACTTCGGCGCAGGCCGCGACATAGCTGCCGAAGCCGTGCGTCTGCGCCAGCCCGCGAAACACCTTCCGGCCGCCGACGTCGGGCGCCGGCCGGCCCCAGCCGGCGCGTTCGGCGGCGGCCTCGAGCACTGCCAGGTGCTTGGGGTGGCGCGCCATCAGCTTGCGCCGCAGCGCCAGCGGGTCCTGCTGCGTGGCGTGGGCGATCTCGTCGATGAAACACTCGAGGTAGATCGTGTTCTGGTTCAGGTTCACACCGCGCCAGAAACCGGGTGGCACGTGCGGGTTGCGCATGGCGTGGTCGATCAGCAGGTGCGGGAAGGTGTAGCCGATCATGGCCTCGCCGCCGCCGGCGTTGAGGCCCTGGAAGACCACCGGGTCGCGGCCGTCGCGAACGTTCTGCGGAAAGATGCCGGCCAGGATCGACTGCCCCGAGATGCGCATGTGCAGTGCGCTGACCTCGCCCTGCGCGTCGATGCCGGCGCTCAGCCTGCACTGCGTGATGGGGTGGTACAGGCCGTGCGTCATGTCTTCTTCACGCGACCACAACAGCTTGACCGGCGTGCCGGGCATCTGCCTGGCGATAGCCACCGCCTGGCGCACCCAGTCGTGCACCGCGCCGCGGCGGCCGAAGCCACCGCCGAGGTGGATCTTGTAGACCTCGCACTGCGCCGGCGGCAGCCCGGCGGCTTCGGCGGCGGCGGCCAGGGCGGCTTCGCCGTTCTGCGTCGGCGTCCAGACCTCGCAACGCTCGGGTGTCCACTTTGCGGTGGCGTTCATCGGCTCCATCGTGGCGTGGTTCTGGTGCGGGTAGGCGTACACCGCCTCGAGTCGGCGCGCCGCACCGGCCAGCGCCGCGCGCGCGTCGCCCTGGCTGTTGCCCACCGCCGCCTGCTCGGCATCGAGGCCGGCTTTCAGCATGGCGTCGACGCCGGCCTGCTGCACGCCGGCGTTGGCGCCGAAGTCCCATTCGACGGGCAGCGCGTCGAGCGCCTTCTTGGCCCGCCACCAGGTGTCGGCGACCACGGCGACGGCGCTGTCGTTGACGCGCACGACCTTCTTCACGCCGGGCATCCGCGCCACCGCTGCGGCGTCGTAGGCCTTGAGCCGGCCGCCGAACACCGGGCAGTCCCGGATGGCGGCGTTGAGCAAACCCGGCAGCTGCAGGTCGGTGCCGTAGATCTGCCTGCCATTGGTCTTGTCGACGGTGTCCAGGCGCGCCAGCCGTTTGCCGGCGAGTTTCCAGTCCTTGGGGTCCTTCAGCGCCACCGCGGTTGGCGGCGTGAGCGTGGCCGCGGCGGCCGCCACCTTGCCGTAGCTCGTACGACGGCCGGACGCGGCGTGCGTGATGACGCTGGCCGCGGCACGGCACTCGGTGGCGGGTACCTGCCATTCATTGGCCGCCGCCTGCACGAGCATCATGCGCGCCGCGGCGCCGCCCTTGCGCACGTAGTCGTGCGACTCGCGGATGCCGCGGCTGCCGCCGGTGGAGAAGTTGCCCCAGGCGCGCTTGCGCGCCAGGTTCTGGCCCGGCGTCGGGTACTCGGTGCTGACGCGGGACCAGTCGGCCTCCAGCTCCTCGGCCACGAGCTGCGCCAGGCCGGTCAGCGTGCCCTGGCCCATTTCGCTGCGCGCGATGCGGATGATCACGCGCTCGTCGGGCTGCACCACGACCCAGGCGTTGATCTCGGGCGTGGCGCCCTGCGCCGCGGCGCCGATCGGGAAACCGATGATCAGCGAGCCGGCAGCCGCAGTGCCCAGGAATTCGCGGCGGTTGAGCACGGCGGCCATCACACGCTCCTTGGCACGTGAACGATGTCTAGCCCGGCACTGCGGGTTTCGCCTGCCGCCACCTTGATGGCGGCGCGCACGCGGTTGTAGGTGCCGCAGCGGCAGATGTTGGTCATGGCGGCGTCGATGTCGGCGTCGGTGGGCCGCGGCTTTTCCTTCAGCAGCGCGGCGGCGGCCATGAGCATGCCGCTCTGGCAGTAACCGCATTGCGGCACGTCGAGCTGCACCCAGGCCTTCTGCAGTGCGTGGCCGCCGTCGGGAGACAGGCCCTCGATGGTGGTGATTCTCTGCGTCGGCTGCACTGCCGACACCGGCAACACACAACTGCGCACCGGCGCGCCGTCCAGGTGCACGGTGCACGAGCCGCACAGCGCCACGCCGCAGCCGTACTTGGTGCCGGTGAGACCGAGCTGCTCGCGCAGCACCCACAGCAGCGGCGTGTCGGGTTCGGCGTCGAAATCCCGCACCACCCCGTTGACGTTGAGCCTGGCCATGCCGCGTCTCCTTCGCGTGGAAAGGGGGCGATGATGCGTCGCCCGGCCTACCCAGCGGCAGAGTCGGGTTTTTCCGGGCGGTGGCGTCGGCCGCCTTGACGCGCCACACTCGGCCAGCTTCTACTTCACACCTTCGACCCACCGCCAGCAACAGGAGACCACACATGGGCCAGACCGTCACTTTCCAGCGCCCCGACGGGCAAAGCGTCCAGGGCTACCTTGCCGAACCGCCGACGCCGCAGGGCGCCCCCGGCGTGGTCGTGATCCAGGAGTGGTGGGGCCTCAACGACCAGATCCGCGGCGTCGCCGACCGCTATGCCGAGCAGGGCTTTCGCGCCCTGGTGCCCGACCTCTACCGTGGCAAGTCCACGCTGGAGGCGGCCGAGGCCGAACACCTGATGACGAACCTGAACTTCGGCGACGCCGCCGGCCAGGACGTGCGCGGCGCGGTGCAGACGCTGAAGGCCGGCGGCAGCGCCAAGGTCGGCGTCACGGGCTACTGCATGGGCGGCGCGCTGACGCTGCTGGCGGCGGTGCACGTGCCCGAGGTCGATGCCGCGGTCGTTTTCTACGGCTACCCGCCGCTGGAGTACGTCGACGCCGGCAAGATCAAGGCGCCGCTGATGGGCCACTGGGGGACGCGCGACGTGATCTTTGCGATCGCCGGCGTCGACGCGCTCGAAGGCAAGCTGCAGGCGGCGCAGGTCGAATACGACTTCCACCGCTACGACGCCCAGCACGCGTTCTGCAACGAGACGCAGGTGGGCGACAAGAAGCTGCTGCCGGCGGTCGAGTACGAGCCCGAAGCGGCCAGGCTGGCCTGGCAGCGCACGCTGAGCTTCTTCGAGCGCCACCTGCGGTGAACGATCGCGCCGTGGCGGCGGGCATGGCGGCGGCGCCGGGTCTGGGCGCGCGCTACGCCCAGGTGCGTGCGCAGACGCTGGCGCTGGCGGCACCGCTGTCCGAGGCCGACTGTCAGGTGCAGTCGATGCCCGACGCCAGCCCCACCAAGTGGCACCTGGCGCACGTGACCTGGTTCTTCGAGACCTTCGTGCTCGAACGCTTCGAGCCGAACTTCAGGCCGCACCATCCGGCCTTCCGCGTGCTGTTCAACAGCTACTACAACGGCGTCGGCGAACAGCACCCGCGGCCGCAACGCGGGCTCGTCACGCGGCCGGGGCTGGCCGAGGTGCTGGCCTACCGGGCCGCGGTCGACGAGCGTCTGGCGGCGCTGCTGCGTGCGGGTGCGGCGCCGGAACTGCACGCGATCGTCGAACTCGGCTTGCAGCACGAACAGCAGCACCAGGAACTGCTCCTCACCGACGTGCTGCACCTGCTGTCGTGCAACCCGCTGGCGCCCGTCTACCAGCCGCGCTGGCCGCTGGCCGCGGTGGCACCGATGGCGCTGGACTGGGTGGCGTTCGATGGCGGGGTGGTCGACATCGGCCACCAGGGGCCGGGTTTCGCCTTCGACAACGAGGGGCCGCGCCACCGCCACTGGCTGCGGCCCTATGCCCTGGCCAACCGCCTGGTGACGCACGGCGAGTGGGCGGCGTTCGTGGCCGGCGGCGGCTACCGCGAGCCGCGCTGGTGGCTGGCCGCCGGCTGGGACTGGGTGCGCGCGCAGGGCATCGAAGCGCCCTTGTACTGGCGGCGCGACGAGGCGCAGCCCGGGTGCTGGTGGGTCTTCACGCTGCACGGGCTGATGCCGCTGGACGAGCACACGCCCATCGTGCACATCAGCTGTTATGAAGCCGATGCCTACGCCCGCTGGCGCTCGGCGCAGGAAGGCGGCACGCCGCTGCGCCTGCCCACCGAGGCCGAGTGGGAACACGCCGCCGCGCCGCTGGCGGCCACGGCCATCGCCGAGGGCAACTTCGTCGAATCGAAGGCGCTGCACCCGGTGCCGTTGGCGCGTGTGCGGCCGGGGCTGCTGCAAGTGTTCGGCGACGTCTGGGAATGGACGAGCAGCAGCTATTCCCCATATCCGGGCTTTCGCGCCTGCGACGGCGCGGTGGGTGAGTACAACGCCAAGTTCATGATCAACCAGCTCGTGCTGCGCGGCGGCTCGTGCGCCACGCCGCGTTCGCACATTCGGGCCAGCTACCGCAACTTCTTCCCCGCCGACGCACGCTGGCAGTTCAACGGGCTGCGGCTGGCGCGCGACATCGACTGACGGGTGCCGCCGCGCACGGCGTGCGCACCCTCGCGGCCCGTCAACGCCTGCGCAGCCCCAGCCAGATGATGGTGGCGACAACGATGACACCCCCCAGGACCTGCACCGCCGCGATGGACTGGCCCAGGATCGCCCACGCCAGTGCGAGCGCGAAGATCGGCTCGACGTTCATGATCGCCGAGTTGCCCACCACGCCCAGTTTCGGCAGCACCGTGAACATGATGGTGAAGGCGGTTCCATACAGGAACGTCAGTGCGGCCAGGCCGACCCAGCCGGCGGCAGCGTTGGGCAGATGCAGCCCGCCCTGCAGCGTGGATCCGGCCAGGGCCAGCAGTGCCACCAGCGCCATCGTCGTCGCGGTTCGCAAGCGGCCGTCGAGGTCGCCCGCTTCATGCTGGGTGAGCACCAGCGCCAGGCCGAAGGTCGCCGCGGCGGCCAGCGCGAACGCCACGCCTGCGCCGATCTGCTGCCATTGCGCGGCGGCGCCGAGTCCGGATGCAGCGCCCAGGACGTCCAGGGCCAACGCCAGACCCAGCAGCAAGACCGGCATGGCGAGCAGGAAGCGCCGTTCAGGTCGGTGCTTGTAGACGAGGCGTGCCCATAGCGCGGTCCACAGCGGATAGGTGTTGAACGCCAACAGCGCGAGCGCCACCGGCAGTCGCGCGACCGACGAATACAGGCACAGACTCTGCACGGCAACCAGCACACCGATGCCCGGCAGCGCCCTCCGGTGTCGAGCACCGAGCCTGATCGGCACCCGATAGACGACGAGCAGGAGGGCCACGACGAGCGCCGTGACGCCGCTGCGAAAGGCCACTGCCGTGACCACGTCGACGCCGTGATCGAAGGCCACGCGGGCCGCCACGTGATTGCCACCCATCATGAGGGCGATCAGCAGCAAGGTGGCGAAAGCGGCCCCGGACAGAGCACCCACCGCAGAAAGACGCGAGTTCATGGCCTTCGATTGTGGCGGGCGCTGGCGCGGCAGGAAGGCAACGCCGATGCCCGGCGAAACGGTGCCGCGGCCGTCTCACGCCGTTGCGCGCAGCGTCCAGACCCCCGCTGGCGGTATGTTCGCGACCACCGTCCGTTTGCGCTTCCAGGTGAAGCCCGGCTCGCCAGCAAAGGGCGCACGCGGCTGATAGGTGAACTGGACGAGCCAACTGCCCGGGTGCCTGCGCAGGAATTGCAGGATGCTGTTTCGCGTCTCCACCCGTGCCACGGTGGGCATCGAGCGGAACGGCAAGCTCGACACGATGACCACCGGCAAGCCCTCGTCGATCAGTTGGTCGAGAACCTCCGCGGCGGGGCCGGCGTGCACGACGGTGCCGGGATAAGCCTTGGCCAGTCTTCCCGCCAGCGCGGGCTGCAGCTCCACCACGGTCAACCTCGTGTCCGGGTACTGGCGTGCCAGGACACGGGTTACCGCACCGGTTCCAGCACCCAGCTCGATGATGTGCGCAGCACCCTGGGCCGCGTCCGCCATGGCCTTGGCCAGAAACTGGGACGATGGCGCTACCGCTCCGGTCAGGGCCGAGGCTTTGATCAGGTGTGCGAACAGGGTCACGGACAGGTCACGGGTTTGCGTGGGGTGGGCACCAGATGCGCCCGGGGGCACTCATGTGGCCTGGCAGGCGGGACGGTTGAACAGCTTATCCCATGACAGCACGCGCTGCCGATGCCGCCCAGCGGGCGGCGCCGTTGGCGGCGATGCTGCCGCGCTTTCCCAAGCTGCACCCGGGGCCAGGCAGAGCCCGGCCAGCGGCCGCCGCGGCCGCATGGCGTTGATGTATGGTTCACGCTGTTCATCAGACGACGCTTCGCTGTGGACGAGGCGCGCTGCCCGCGCAGGCCTCGGTCCGTCGCCCCCGCCTGCCGCCTTGCCGCCTCAGAAGACATGACATCCAGGATCACCGGCATCTCGTCCATGGCCACACGCCACGTGCTGGCCGAGTTGGCCGATGCCTACTCGCGGCGCACCGGATGCGTGGTGGCGATCGAGTCGGCGGGCGGCGTCGATGCGGCCCGGCGCGTGCAGGCCGGCGAGGCGTTCGACGTTGTCCTGCTCGCCTCCGACGCGGTCGACCGTCTGGTCGCCTCGGGCCACGTCGTCGCCGGCAGCCGGGTCGACCTGGTGCGCTCGCCGGTGGCGATTGCGGTGCGGTCCGACGCGCCGCGTCCGGACATCGGCTCGGAGGCGGCGTTGCGGCGGGCCGTGGAGGCCGCGCGCAGCATCGGCTATTCCACGGGGCCGAGCGGGACACACCTGGCCGCGCTGTTCGAACGCTGGCGCCTGGCCGAGCGCATCCGGGGTCGCATCGTCCAGCCACCGCCGGGCGTGCCGGTGGGCAGCCTGGTCGCGCGCGGCGAGGTCGAGCTCGGTTTCCAGCAGCTCAGCGAACTGATGCACCTGGACGGCATTGCGGTGCTCGGCACGCTGCCCGGGGAAGTCCAGTTCATCACCACCTTCTCGGCCGGGTTGTGCGCGGCCTCGGTGCAGGGCGATGCGGTGCGCGCCTTGCTCGACTTCATGAACTCGCCCGAAGCCGCCGAGACCAAGCGCCGCCATGGCATGGAGCCGGCCTGAGCGCCCGACCCACGAGAGGAGATTGCCCTTGATCATCGACATCCACGGTCACTACACGACGGCGCCCAAGGCGCTGGAGACCTGGCGCAACGCGCAGATCGCGGGCATCCAGAACCCGGCGCTCATGCCCAAGGCGTCGGACCTGAAAATCAGCGACGACGAGATCCGCGAGTCGATCGAGACCAACCAGCTGGCCAAGATGCGCGAGCGCGGATCCGACCTCACGATCTTCAGCCCGCGCGCCAGTTTCATGGCCCACCACATCGGCGACTTCCAGGTCTCCAGCACCTGGGCCGCGATCTGCAATGAGCTCTGCTACCGCGTGGCGCAGCTGTTTCCCGACCACTTCATCCCGGCGGCGATGCTGCCGCAGAGCCCGGGCGTCGACCCGGCGAGCTGCATCCCCGAACTCGTGAAGTGCGTGCAGCAGTATGGCAACGTGGCGATCAACCTCAACCCCGACCCTTCGGGCGGGCACTGGACCAGCCCGCCGCTTTCCGACCGCCACTGGTTCCCGGTCTACGAGAAGATGGTCGAGTACGACATCCCGGCGATGATCCACGTCAGCACCAGCTGCAACGCGTGTTTCCACACCACCGGCGCACACTACCTGAACGCCGACACGACGGCCTTCATGCAGTGCCTGACCAGCGAGCTGTTCAAGGACTTCCCGACACTGAAGTTCGTGATCCCGCACGGCGGCGGCGCGGTGCCCTACCACTGGGGGCGTTTCCGCGGCCTGGCGCAGGAGTTGAAAAAGCCGCTGCTGAAGGACCACCTGCTGAACAACATCTACTTCGACACCTGCGTCTACCACCAGCCCGGCATCGACCTGTTGAGCGCCGTGATCCCGGTCGACAACATCCTGTTCGCCAGCGAGATGATCGGCGCCGTGCGCGGCATCGACCCCGAGACCGGGCACCATTACGATGACACGAAGCGCTACATCGAGGCCTCGAAGATCCTGTCGCCCGACGACAAGTTCAAGGTCTTCGAGGCCAATGCACGGCGTGTCTACCCGCGGCTCGACGCCGCGCTGAAGGCCAAGGGGCGCTAGACCATGTACCAGCTCGGCATCGTCAAACGCAATATCCAGCGCGCCGACCGCGCGGCGGTGGACCAGCTCGCCGCTTTCGGCTCGGCCACCGTGCACGAGGCGATGGGGCGTGTCGGGCTCATGAAGCCATACATGCGGCCCATCTACGGTGGTGCTCACCTGGCCGGCACGGCCGTCACCGTGCTGCTGCACCCGGGCGACAACTGGATGATGCATGTCGCTGCCGAGCAGCTGCAGGAAGGCGACGTGGTGGTGGCGGCCGTCACTGCGGACTGCACCGACGGTTTCTTCGGCGACCTGCTGGCCACCAGCTTCCGCGCCCGCGGCGCCCGCGGCCTGGTCATCGACGCCGGCGTGCGCGACGTCAAGGACCTCACCGCGATGGGATTTCCGGTGTGGAGCAAGGCCATCAGCTCCAAGGGCACGGTGAAGGCCACGCTGGGTTCGGTCAACGTCACCGTGGTCTGCGCCGGTGCGGTGGTGAACCCGGGCGACGTCATCGTGGCCGACGACGATGGCGTGGTCGTCGTGCCTGCTGCGATGGCCCAGCAGATCGCCGATGCCGCCGCCGCGCGCGAGGCCAACGAAGCCGAGAAGCGCGCCAGGCTCGCTGCCGGCGTGCTGGGGCTGGACATGTACAAGATGCGCGAGACGCTCGAAAGGGCCGGATTGAAGTACATCGACTGAGCATGCAGATCACCCTCATCGGCTACGGCGAGGTCGGGCGCATCCTGGCCGAGGATCTGCGCGCATCAGGCGTGGCGGTGACCGTCTTCGACATCAAGCTCCAAGGTACGGCCGGCGACCCGATGCGCGAGCACGCGCTGTCGCACGGGGTCGTGCTGGCCCGCTCGCATGCCGATGCGGTGCGTGATGCCGGCCTGGTGATCTCGGCCGTCACGGCGAGCCAGGCGGTGTCCGTGGCAGCCGCGTGTGCGCCGGGGCTGGCGCCGGGTGCCCACTTCCTGGACTTCAACTCGGCCTCGCCCGGCGCCAAGATCCGCGCCGCCGGTATCGTCGACGCCGCGGGCGCGCGCTATGTGGAAGGCGCCGTGATGACCTCGGTGCCGCCCTACCGCATCAAGGTGCCGCTGCTGCTGGGCGGGCCGCATGCGTCGGCGCTGCAGCCGCTGTTGACGCAGCTGGGCTTCGCGGCCCGCGTGGGCAGCGATCGGCTCGGCGTGGCCAGTGCCACCAAGATGTGCCGCAGCGTGATGATCAAGGGCCTGGAGGCGATGGTTATCGAGAGCTTCACCACGGCGCGCCACTGCGGCGTGGAGGACGCGGTGATCGCCTCGCTGCAGGAGACCTTTCCCGGCATCGACTGGGAGAAGCAGGCCAGCTACTTCTTCCAGCGTGTCATCGAACACGGGCGCCGCCGCAGCGAGGAAGTGCGCGAAGTGGCCGAGACCGTGCGCGAAGCCGGCCTCACGCCCTGGAGTGCCAGCGGCACCGCCGAGCGCCAGGCCTGGGTCGCCGACCTCGCCGACGCCGGCCTGTTCGGCGAGCGCGGCAGCCCGGGCTTCGCGCGCAGCGCCGACTGGCGCACCGAGGCCGACCGCATCCTGCAGGGGCTGAAGAGGTGACCCCCACGCTCACTGCGTTCGCTGCCCCCCGTCGGGGCGCGTCACTACCTTGGGACGGCCCGGAGGTACTGGGATGAATCTGGTGGCTCAGCATGGGCCGCGCTCGATGACTGGTTTCGGCCCGTTGCGGACGTTCAGCGTCTGCTGTCGCGTGCGGGCTGTGGTGGCGGCAAAGGGGCGTCCGGGCGGGGCGCGGCGTGCGACTGAGGCGGTCGTCGCTGCGCGCCGACTGCCCTGCGCTGCTCGGGCCCATGGCCCGGCGCATAACTCGCTGCGCTCACTTCGTTCGCTACGCTCAGACAGGATGCGCCAAGTCAGTC
>JAUXVE010000019.1 GCA_030680415.1 Rubrivivax sp. | reverse complement strand
CGCGTGCTGGTCTGAGGCACCCGCGCAGGCGGGCTCGACAATCGGCGGGCGACTGCACAGGCGTAGTGCCATACGCGCCAAAACTCCGCTCTAAGTTGTTGATTTCATTGGGGTTGGTGGAGGCAGGTGACAAACTCGGGCCAGGTCATCCTGAGCCGCCGCCTGCGCGCGGCGCTGGTGGCGCTGAACCCCGGCCTGCCGGCCGACGCCTACGCGCAGGCCATCGAGCAGCTCGCGCAGGACCGCTCCAAGCAGATCGCCGTCAACGCCAACCGCGACTTCTACCGGCTGCTGAAAGACGGCGTGAAGGTGAAAGTGCCCGACGAGCACGGCGGGCACAGCACCGAGACGCTGCGCGTGATCGACTGGGCCACGCCGGCCAAAAACGAGTTCTTCCTGGCCGCGCAGATGTGGGTGGCCGGCGACATGTACCGCCGCCGCTGCGACCTGCTGGGCTTTGTCAACGGCCTGCCGCTGGTGTTCATCGAGCTGAAGAAGCCGGCCGTGCCGCTGAAGAGCGCCTTCGACGACAACCTGCGCGACTACCGCGGCCAGAGCGTGCCGCAGCTCTTCCACCCCAATGCCTTCATCCTGCTAAGCAATGCCTCGGACACCAAGGTGGGCACGCTCACCAGCGGCTGGGAGCACTTCTTCGACTGGAAGCGCGTGGCCGACGAGGACGAGGCCGGCAAGGTGAGCCTGGAGCGCGCGCTGCGCGGCCTGCTGGAGCCGGCGCGGCTGCTGGACTACATCGAGAACTTCACCGTCTTCGAGGAGGGCAAGGGCGGCCTGATCAAGAAGACGGCCAAGAACCACCAGTTCCTGGGCGTGAACAAGTCCATCGCGCGGCTGGTGGAGCTGCGAGAGACGGAGAAGACGGAGCGCAAGCGCCTGGGCGTGTTCTGGCACACGCAGGGCTCGGGCAAGAGCCTGTCGATGGTGTTCTTCACGCAGAAGGTGCTGCACCGGGTGCTGGGCAGTTGCACCTTCGTGATCGTGACCGACCGCGAGGAGCTGGACGACCAGATCAGCAAGACCTTCAAAGCCACCGGCGCCACGGCGCGCGAGGACGTGCGCGCCACCAGCGGCGAACACCTGAAGGAACTGCTGCGCGGCAACGAGCGCGTTATCTTCACGCTGATCCAGAAGTTCCGGAACGAGCCGGGGCAGCCGTACCCGATGCTGTCGGACCGATCGGACGTGATCGTCATCACCGACGAGGCGCACCGCAGCCAGTACGACATCTTCGCGCTGAACATGCGCAACGCGCTGCCCAACGCGGGCTTCATCGGGTTCACGGGCACGCCGCTGATCAAGGGCGAGGAAGAGCGCACGCGCGAGGTGTTCGGCGACTACGTCAGCGTGTACGACTTCGCCCGCTCGATCGAAGACGGCGCCACGGTGCCGCTGTACTACGAGAACCGCATCCCCGAGGTGCAACTCACCAACCAGGAGCTGAACCGCGACCTGGAGGAACTGCTGGAGGCGGCCGAACTGGACGAGGCCCAGGAGAAGAAGCTGGAGCGCGAGTTCGGCCGCGAGTACCACATCATTACCCGCGAGGACCGGCTGGAGGCCATCGCCAAGGACGTGGTGGTGCACTTCACCGGCCGCGGCTACCGCGGCAAGGCGATGATGGTGTGCATCGACAAGGCCACCGCGGTGCGCATGTACGACAAGGTGCAGGGGCACTGGAAGGCCGAGATTGCGCGGCTGAAGGCGGCGCTGGAGCCGGCGCAGGGGGATGCCCGCGAGGCGCTGATCGCCCGCATCCACCTGATGCAGACGACCGACATGGCGGTGGTCGTGAGCCAGGGCCAGAACGAGATCGAGGATCTCAAGGCCAAGGGGCTGGACATCGTGCCGCACCGGCAGCGCATGCTGAAGGAGAGCCTGGACGAGAAGTTCAAGGATCCGGACAGCGCGTTGCGGCTGGTGTTCGTGTGTGCGATGTGGATCACCGGCTTCGACGTGCCGACCTGCTCGACGATCTACCTGGACAAGCCGATGCGGGCGCACACGCTGATGCAGACCATCGCGCGGGCCAACCGCGTGGCGCCGGGCAAGGAGAGCGGCCTGATCGTGGACTACGTCGGCATCTTCCGGGCGCTGCAGAGCGCGCTGGCCACGTATGCGCGTCCGGCCGCTGGCGGCCCCGGCGGGGCTGGTGGCGAGGGCGGCGGGCCGATCCTGGACAAGGCCGAGCTGGTGGCGGCGCTGAATGCGGCGCTGAACGAGGTGGCCGGCTTCGCCCAGGTGCGCGGCGTGCCGTTGGAGGCCATCGCGCGGGCGCAGGGTTTCGTGCGCATCGGCCTGATCGACGACGCCGTGGAGGCGTTTCTGGGCGGCGAGGCCGACAAGAAGCACTTCCTGCAGCTCGCCAGCCGGGTGTCGCGGCTGTTCAAGGCCATCCTGCCCGACGCCGCGGCCAACGAGCTGGCGCCGCTGTCGGTGCTGGTGTCGTACTTGGCGGCCAAGATCCACGCCGAGACCGACCCGCCCGACATCGGCGCGGTGATGAGCGACGTGGAGGCGCTGCTCAACGACTCCATCGCCACCGAGGGCTACCGCATCGGTCCGGCCAGCAACCCCGAGGCGCTGGTGAACCTGTCGGAGATCGACTTCACGGCGCTCCAGGCGAAGTTCGCCCAGGGCCACAAGCGCACCGAGGCGGAGAAGTTGAAGCAGTTGATCGCCGGCAAGCTGGCGCAGATGGTGGCCGTGAACGCCTCGCGCATGGATCTGGCCGAGAAGTTCCAGGCGCTGATCGACGACTACAACGCCGGCAGCCAGAACATCGAGGCGTTCTTCGAGGAGCTGAAGTCGTTCGCCCGGACGCTGACCGCCGAGGAGCAACGCGGCGTCGCCGAGGGCCTGACCGAGGAGGAACTGGCGCTGTTCGACATCCTCACCAAGCCGGAGCCGGTGCTGACCAAGGCCGAGGAGGCGGAAGTCAAGAATGTGTGCCGGGAGCTACTGGCGACGCTGAAGCGCGAGAAGCTGGTGCTGGACTGGCGGGAGAAGCAGCAGGCGAAGGCGGGGGTGATGCAGACGCTGAAGCTGGAGATGCGACGATTGCCCGCGGCGTACACGCGGGACATCCGAGCTGAGAAGGTGGCTCGTACCTATGCGCATGTGTACGACCACTACACCGGAACGGACCGAAATGCGTTCCCACAGTAGGCGCCTTGCTGGACTGCCCCCAGTAACGCGATCGCGTGGTGGAGTGCATGGCGACTTTCGGTGCGCTATGCTGAAGACATAGGTCGATATCAATGATGCAGTCGTACCCACACTTGACCAACGCGCCAGTAGCTGAGGCCGTCATCGAGATCCGCGTGCGGCTCTCGCGACCTGTGGTCGAGTCGGACTTCGATGCCTTCAGGGATCGGCTGAAGGACCAGTTTCCCAAGGCACAGAGCATTCGCTTCGTGGCCTCGCACATGCAGTTTGGCAGTGACGAGGAGGTCAAGAACGACGTGTCGACCGGCTTGATCGGGGTGCGCCTAGACGATCAGGAGGGCCGCTGGGTGGTTCAAGCGAAGAGCGACGGCCTAGCTGTCAGCCGTTTGCCGCCATACGAGTCTTGGGACGGACTTGTCGCGACATTGCGAGCCCTCTGGCCTGTCTACGTTGAAGTCTTCGAGCCTTCGATCGTCTTGCGTTTGGGCGTGCGGTACATCAACCGAGTGCCGCTTCCTGACACCGAGAAGGTCGATCTGGACACAGTGCTTACCGCAGGACCGAAGATTCCGCCTACGCTGCCACAAGACCTCACTCAATTCGTCACGCGCGTCGTCTTTCCCTTGCCGGCTGATGGCATCGTATTGACGGTGTTGCAGTCGCTTGAGCCTGCGCCCGGAGATGTCGCTGGGCGACGGGCACACGTTGTGCTGGACATTGACGCGGCTTGTGAACAAACGATGAGTCCGACCTCCCCCGACATGTGGGGGCGTCTCGATTCTTTGCGTCGCGCAAAGAACATGGCATTCTTCGGCTCGCTCACAGAGCCGACATGGAAAGGATTCGTGTGACCACTGCAACACTTGCTTCGCCAGGCCGCCACTCCGGTTTTGGCACTTTCAGCGTGTCCGCTGGGGTGAGTGACGCGGCTGAACATTTGGCCTCGCAGCTCAAGCGCGTGTTCTTGGACACGGTCCGCACTGCAAGTGGACAGGCGGTCATCTTGCCGGCGCAAGCGGCCCTGAGCACCGGTTACCAAGAGGCAGGTCGGCTGGCTACCGGGGGAGACGAGCAAAGTGCTCCAACGTCTGCAGCGATGCGCGAGGCGGACGAGTTGCTGACTGCGCTGCCGCAGTGGTGCATTGCTCCGGTCCCGACTGTCGAGCCTTCAGGTGCGATTGTCTTTGAGTGGGATCTGGGACCGGGCCGGTGGCTTGTGCTGGCACTCAAGGGTACGGGCACGATTGAACACTCGGCGATGCTGGGCCTGGGCAACGAGTTGTACGGAACCAGAAACTTCGCGGGAACGCTAGGGCGGTACGAGATTGCCTTGCTCTCGGAGCTGATGCAACCGGAGGCTTGAGCGATTGGATGAGGTTGTCGATCCTGCGGAGGAGATCACTCGATTTCTCCGCAATACGTCGCACCTGCGGCGCGGGATCGGCCGGCCACACTTTGCGGCTTTCATGCCAAGGATTCAGGACGGGGACATCAGTGTCTACCGCACCCTGGGAATGGCGAAGACGGACATCGTTGACCTGGGTGCTCACTTCGTGGGCCAACCGGATCTGCCATTGAAGGGCCACTGCAGCTTGGTTGCACAGGACCTCTTCGTAGAGGGCTTGGACGTGGTGCCTGCGCCTGATCCACACGAGCGCCATGCGAACGTGTGCGGTTGGACATCCGATCCCAAGAATCGGATCATCGCCAAGAGGCTGGCCGACAAGGCAACACTGGTTGTCTACGAAGGCGAATGACCGGCTGGGCTGGCAAGTCCAAGTTCATGTCCAAGTCCTGATGTTGGCGGGGCCCGCATGATGGATTCATGCGGGTTGCTGCCCATTCGCTACGTTCTGCATCGGCAAGTGACCCGGCCGGCGCCGACTCCGTGCCGCTCACGCGACCACCAGCCCCAGCATCTGCGCCGCCAGCGCCTCCGCCACCTCGATGCCGTCGACGCCGGCCGACATGATGCCGCCGGCATAACCCGCGCCCTCGCCGGCCGGGTACAAGCCCGCCACGTTCAGGCTCTGCAGGTTCGCGCCGCGCGTGATGCGCAGCGGCGACGAGGTCCGCGTCTCGACGCCGGTGAGCACGGCGTCGGGCATCGCGTAGCCCTTGATCTGGCGCTCGAAATTCGGCAGCGCCTCGCGCAGCGCATCCAGCACGTACTCCGGCAGCGCGCCGCGGCCCGGGGGCGCGAGGTTGGTGAGGCGCACGCCGGGCTGGTACGAAGGCAGCACGCCGCCGAGCGTGCTCGAGGCCTGGCCCTTGATGAAGTCGCCCACCAACTGCGCCGGCGCCACGTAGCCGCCGCCGCCCAGCTCGAAGGCGCGTGACTCCCACAGGCGCTGGAAGGCGATGCCGTCCAGCGGGTGCACCGGCCCGCCTGCGGCGCCGTCCTGCCGGTAATCCTGCGGCGAAATGCCCACCACCAGCCCGGCGTTGGCATTGCGCTCGTTGCGCGAATACTGGCTCATGCCGTTGGTGACGACGCGGCCGACCTCGGAGGTGGCGGCGACCACGGTGCCGCCCGGGCACATGCAGAAGCTGTACACCGCGCGCCCGTTGCTGGCGTGGTGCACCAGCTTGTAGTCGGCCGCGCCGAGGATCGGGTGGCCGGCGCTGGGGCCGAAGCGGGCGCGGTCGATCACGCTCTGCGGGTGCTCGATGCGCACGCCTACCGAGAAGGGCTTCGGTTCCATGCGGACGCCGCGCAGGTACAGCATCTCGAAGGTGTCGCGCGCGCTGTGGCCCAGTGCCAGCACGACGTGGTCGGCAGCGATCTCCTCGCCGCTGGCGAGCACGACGCCTGTGATGCGTCGCGTGGGCTGATCGCCGTCGCGCACTTGCCCGGCCTCGATCCGCACGTCGGCGACGCGTTGCCGGAAGCGGACCTCGCCGCCCAGCGCCTCGATCTCGGCGCGCATCTTCTCGACCATGCCGACCAGCCGGAAGGTGCCGATGTGCGGCTTGGCAACGAACAGGATCTCTTCCGGCGCGCCGGCCTTGACGAACTCGGTGAGCACCTTGCGCGTGAGGTGCCGCGGGTCGCTGATCTGGCTCCACAGCTTGCCGTCGGAAAAGGTGCCGGCACCGCCTTCGCCGAACTGCACGTTCGATTCGGGGTCGAGCACGCCCTGGCGCCACAGGCCCCAGGTGTCCCTGGTGCGCTCGCGCACGGCGCGGCCGCGCTCCAGCACGATCGGTCGCAGCCCCATCTGCGCCAGGATCAGCGCGGCGAACAGGCCGCAGGGGCCGAAGCCGACGACCAGCGGCCGTGGTCGCCCGCCGGCGCGGAAGTCGGCCGGGGCGTGGCCGATGAAGCGATAGCGGGTGTCGGGGCTGGGCCGCACATGCGGGTCGCCGGCGCAGCGGCGCAGCACCGCGGCTTCGTCGGCCAGTTCGCAATCGACGGTGTAGATCAACACCACCGCCGACTTCTTGCGCGCATCGAAGGCACGCTTGAAGACCGTGCAGCCCAGCGGCTCGGACTCGGCCAGGCCCAGGCGGGCCCGCACCGCTGCGCGCAACGCGTCTTCGGCGTGGTCCAGCGGCAGTCGCAGTTCGGTGATGCGCAGCATCGCGGCGGCTCGCGCCGGCCAGGCTCGGGCCGCAGGCCCGGTGCAGCCAGCGGCTCAGTGCAAGGGGAAGCTCAGCCGCCCTTGCCGGCGCGCTTGCCCGGGTTCTTCTTGCTGCGCGTGTGCGAGCCGCGCTCCTTGCTGATCTTCTGGCCGCGGGCGGTGGTGAGGTTGGTGCTGGGCGTGGGCGGCACGGGCGGCGTGGCGCGGCGGTCGGCTTCGGTTCTGATCTTGCTGGCCATGTTGGGCTCCGGGAATGTTTGGGCGAAAGGCGGATTAGGCCACAAGGCGGGCGCGGTGACAGCCGGCCGTGGCGCCCGCGCCGCGCGACCGACGGGCAACGCTTGCCGCGGCCCGGCCCGGCCCGCGCTGGTGTCTGGCCAAATTCACGGCCACGCTTCAATGCCCCTCGAAGTCGACCAGGGTGAAAAGCGGCAGGCCCGCGGTGCGCAGCCGGTTCGAGCCACCGAGCTCGGGCAGGTCGACGATGGCCGCGCCCTCGATGACCTGCGCGCCCAGCCGCTCGAGCAGCTTCCTGCCCGCCATCATGGTGCCACCGGTGGCGATGAGGTCGTCGATGAGCACGACGCGGTCGCCCGGTTTGACGGCGTCGGTGTGCATCTCGACGGTGGCACTGCCGTATTCCAGCTCGTAGGTTTCCGCCACGGTGGTGAAGGGCAGCTTGCCCTTCTTGCGGATGGGCACGAAACCGACGTTCAGCTCGTAGGCCACGACGCTGCCGATGATGAAGCCGCGCGCGTCGAGCCCGGCGATGACATCGGGCCGCACGTCGAAGTAGCGGTGCACGAACTGGTCGATCAGGACGCGAAAGACGCGCGGCCGGCTCAGCAGCGGGGTGATGTCGCGGAACATGACGCCCGGCGCCGGCCAGTCGGGCACGGTGCGGATGTGCGATCGGATGTATTCCGAAGGCGAGGCAACGGGATCGACGGCCATGCCTGGAATGATAGGCCGCCGGCGGCGGCGCAGCCGCTCAGGCCGGGGCCAGGCGCGCCAGCACCTGCACCTCGCCCACGGGCCCGGCGCGCAGCACCAGGCCTTCACCGGAGCCGGTGCCTTGCCGGACCAGCGCCGACAGCACGAACATGTGCGTCACCCAGACTTCGAAACGCCCAGCCCGGGTGCCGGCGGCCTGCAGTGCGGTGCGCAGTTGCTGCAGATGGCCGGTACTGGTCTGCTCGGGCGAGCCGCGCGGCGAGCCCAGCGCCGGCCAGGGCTCGGCGTGGCCGAAAGCCAAGGTGGCGGTGTCGACGCAGCGGCACCAGGGACTGGAGCGAACCGCTGCCGGCCGCAGCTGCCGGCGCTGGAACCATTCGCCGATGCGGCGCGCCTGCGCCCGGCCCTCGTCGTCGAGGTTGCGTTGCGTGCGGCAGTCGTCGATCGTGAAGCCGGGCGGGTCGAAGGTGCCGGGTGCCAGCGCATGCCTGAACGCGACGACGACGCCGCCGGCGCGGATCAGTGGCTCGGCGCCGGCGTCGTCGCCGGCCAGGCCGGGCAGCGGGGCGAAGGGCAGCGCCAGTCCGGCGGCCAGCACGTCACGGCGGTGGGGCATCGTCACTCCAGCAACAGGCGGGACCGGCCTCAACCGCGCAGCAGCTTCTCCTCGGCCAGCGCCAGCGGTTCGGGCAGTCCCGAAAGCACCAGCGTATCGCCCGCCACCAGCACGTGCTCGGGCACCGGCGGAGCACCCCCACCGCCGGCATGCCGTATCGACACCACGCCCACGCCCAGCGCGGGCAGCGCCAGGCCATCCAGGGCCTGCCCGACGCACCGCGCCGCGCTGGGCACCGTCACGGTGTGCAGCCGCGCCTGGTGCAGTTCTTCCACGGTGTCGTCGTCGGCGCCGTGGAAGTAGCCGCGCAGCAGGCCGTAGCGGGCGTCGCGGGCGTCGCGCGCGATGCGGACGACGCGCCGCATCGGCACGCCCACCAGCGCCAGCGCGTGGCTGGCCAGCATCAGCGAACCTTCGATGGCCTCGGGCACGACTTCGGTGGCGCCGGCAGCGCGCAGCTTGTCGATGTCGGTGTCGTCCACCGTGCGCACGACGACCGGGACCTGCGGCGCGTGTTCCTGCACCAGGCGCAGGATCTTCAGCGCTGAAGGCGTGTCGTGGTAGCTGACGACCACCGCCGCGGCGCGCGCCAGGCCGGCGGCCATCAGGCTTTGCAGCCGCGCGGCGTCGCCGAAGACCACGCTCTGTCCGGCGGCCGCGGCCTGGCGCACGCGGTCGGGGTCGAGGTCCAGCGCCATGTAGGGAATGCCTTCGGGCACCAGTAGCCGCGCCAGGTTCTGGCCGCTGCGGCCGTAGCCGCAGATGATGACGTGGCGCTCGGTGGCGATGGCCCTGCGCGCGATCGTCGTCAAGGCCACCGACTGCATCATCCAGTCGCTGGCGCTGAGCCGGTTGACGATACGGTTGCTGTACAGGATGAGAAAGGGCGTGGCCAGCATCGACAGCACCATGCTGGCCAGCACCGGACTCATCCACTCGGGCGCCACCAGGCCTCGGGCGGCGCCCAGCGTGAGCAGCACGAAACCGAACTCGCCGGCCTGCGCCAGGTACAGGCCGGTGCGCAGCGCCACGCCGGGCTGGGCGCCGAAGGCACGCGCCAGCGCCGCCACCAGCACGAACTTGACGAGCACCGGCCCGCTGGTGAGCAGCAGCACCAGGAACCACTGGTCGAGCACCGGGCGCCAGTCGAGCTTCATGCCGATGGTGATGAAGAACAGGCCGAGCAGCACGTCGTGGAAGGGCCGGATGTCGGTCTCGACCTGGTGCTTGTACTCGGTCTCGGCCACCAGCATGCCGGCGACGAATGCGCCCAGCGCCAGCGAGAGCCCGAAGTGCTCGGTGATCCAGGCCAGGCCCAGCGTGATGAGCAGCAGGTTCAGCACGAACAGCTCTTCGCTCTTGCGCCGCGCCACCTGCGTCAGCCACCAGCGCATGACGCGCTGGCCGCCGACCAGCAGCACGGTCAGCAACACGGTGGCCTTGAGCACGGCCCAGCCCATCGCGGTGGCCATTTGCTCGCCGCTGGAGCCCAGCGCCGGGATCAGCACCAGCAGCGGCACCACGGCCAGATCCTGGAACAGCAGCACGCCCATGACGCGGCGGCCGTGCTCGGCCTCGAGTTCGAGCCGTTCGGTCAGCAGCTTGGCGACGATGGCGGTCGACGACATCGCCATCGCTCCACCCAGCACCACGGCGCCCTGCCAGCCCATTTCCCAGGGGCGCGTGGAGAAGCGGCCCCACAGCCAGACGAGCAGGAAGTGCCCGGCCAAGGTGCCGACCATCGTCAGCACCACCTGCGACATGCCCAGCCCGAACACCAGCGAGCGCATGCTGCGCAACTTGGGCAGGTTGAATTCGAGCCCGATGACGAACATCAGGAACACGACACCGAACTCGGCCAGGTACTGCACGCTGGCGGTGTCCTGCGCGAAGGCCAGCGCATGCGGGCCGATCAGCACGCCCACCACCAGGTAGCCCAGCATCGGCGGCAGCTTCAGCGTGCGGCAGACGACGACGCCGGCCACCGCGGCGACCAGATACAGCAGGATCAGCTCGAGGGTCGTCGCCATGGGTGCCTAGAATGGCTCGATCGTATTCGAGACCGCCCCGGTGAGCCCCTCACGACCCTTCGACGCCGAGCGCGCCCTGCGCCTGGCGCAGCGCACCTTCGAGATCGAAGCCCGTGCGCTGCTGGGGCTGGCGGCGCGCCAGGGCGCGGGCTTCGGGCGTGCCGTGCAGGCGATGCTGAACTGCCGCGGCCGCGTCGTCGTCATGGGCATGGGCAAGAGCGGCCACGTCGGCCGCAAGACCGCGGCCACGCTGGCCTCCACCGGCACGCCGGCCTTCTTCGTGCACCCGGCCGAGGCCAGCCACGGCGATCTGGGCATGGTGATGTCCGGCGACGTCGTGCTGGCCATCAGCAACAGCGGCGAGAGCGACGAGCTGGCGGCCATCCTGCCGGCGATGCGGCGCCTGGGGGTGACGCTGGTGGTGATGACCGCACAACCCGAGTCCACGCTGGCCAGGCACGCCGACATGGTGCTGTCCAGCGCGGTCGACGAAGAGGCCTGCCCGTTGAACCTGGCCCCCACCGCCAGCACCACGGCGCAGATGGCGCTGGGCGACGCGCTGGCGGTGGCGCTGCTCGACGCGCGTGGTTTCCGCGAGGAGGACTTCGCGCGCTCGCACCCCGGCGGCGCGCTCGGCCGCAAGCTGCTGATGCACGTGCGCGACCTCATGCGCAGTGGCGACGCGGTGCCGCGGGTGGCACCCGACGCCAGCTTCAACGAGCTGCTGCGCGAGATGACCGGCAAGGGCCTGGGTTTCACCGCCGTGGCCGACGCCGAAGGCCGCCCGATCGGCATCTTCACCGACGGCGACCTGCGCCGCCTCATCGAGCGCGGCGCGGACCTGCGCGCGCTGAGCGCCAGCGATGTCATGCACCGCAGCCCGCGGCTGGTGCGCGCCGACGCGCTGGCGGTGGACGCAGCCGGCGTCATGGAGCAGCACCGCATCACCAGCGTGCTGGTGGTCGACGAAGCCGGGCGGCTGGTGGGCGCGCTCAATTCGAACGACCTGATGCGGGCCAAGGTGATCTAGGGATGGCACGCCCGAGCCCGCTTCGTTCGCCGGGCCCTGCGCTGGCCTTTCCGCCCGCGCTGCTGCTGCGCGCGCAGGGGCCGGGACTGGGCATGAAAGCGGCGATCTTCGATGTCGACGGCGTGCTCACCGACGGCCGCCTGTACATCGGCGAACACGGCGAGACGGTCAAGGCCTTCGGCACACTCGACGGCCACGGCCTCAAGTTGCTGCAGCTTGGCGGCATCGAGCCGCTGGTCGTCACGGGGCGCGACTCGCCCGCGGTGCGGCGGCGCGTCGCCGATCTCGGGCTGGCGCATGCGGTCTACGGTGCGCAGGACAAGCAGGCCGCCGCGGCCGCGTTGCTGGCCACGCTGGGCCTGGCCTGGCCCGAGGTGGCGGCCATCGGAGACGACTGGCCCGACCTGCCGCTGCTGGTCCGCGCCGGCTTTGCCTGCGCGCCGGCCAACGCCCATGCCGAGGTGAAAGCGGTGGTGCACCACGTCACCGCGGCCGCGGGCGGGCACGGCGCGGCGCGCGAGTTCTGCGACCTGCTGCTGATGGCTGCCGGTCGCTACGCGGCGTTGCTGCAGGGCCATCTGCAGACGCTGGACGGGGCTTGAGGTGAGGCGCTGTCGGCGCGTGCGACCGTGACCGTCGAACTGCACCTGCCCGACCTGCCCGAGGTGCCGATTTCACTGGGCATCGAGCCCGGCCCCACGCGTGCGGCCAGGCCCTGGTCGCTGCGCGTGCGTGATGCGCTGTCGGCCTACCTGCCGCTGCTGCTGATGGCGCTGCTGGCACTGGTCACCTGGTGGCTGGTGAAAAACTCGCCGCCGCCGCCCGGGGTGGCGGTCGAGCAGCCGCTGTCGCAGGAACCCGACTACACGATGACGGTCTTTTCGCTCGACCGCTTCGACATATCGGGCCGACTCAAGCTGCGCATCGAAGGTGAGCGCATGCGGCACTATCCGGCCACCGACCGCATCGAGATCGACGCCGTGCAGATCCGTGCCATCTCGCCCGAAGGGCGTGTCACGCTGGCGCACGCCGAGCGGGCCATCGGCAACGGCGACGGCAGCGAGGTGCAGCTGCTCGGCGGCGCCGAGGTCACGAGCGAAGATGCCAGCGGCGCGCCGCTGCTGATGCGCGGCGAGTTCCTGCATGCCTTTCTCGTCACCGAACGCGTGAAGTCGCACCTGCCGGTGCTGGTGCGCAGCGCCGGCACCGAGATGCGAGCCGCCGGGCTGGAGTACGACCACGCCACGCGCCGGCTGGACCTGAAGGGCCCGATGCGTGCCGTGATGCCGGCGCGCGCGCCGCAAGCGGCTGCCGGGCGATGAGCGTGCCGCCGACGGTCAGCCCCTGCGCCGCATCGTGAACGCGCCGCTGGCATTCATCACCGGCGCGTCGAGCGGCATCGGCCAGGCGCTGGCGGTGCGCTACGCCCGGGCCGGCTGGCGGCTGGCGCTGGTGGCGCGGCGCACCGGCGAAGTCGAGGCCTGGGTCGCGGCGCAGGGGCTGGCCGACCGCGTGGGCATCTACGCCGCCGACGTGGCGGTGATCGACGACATCGTCGCCGCCGGCGCGGCATGCATCGAGCGCCAGGGCCTGCCCGACGTGGTGATTGCCAACGCCGGCATCAGCGTCGGCATGGCCACCGGCGTGCGCGGCGACCTCGACGTCATGCGCGACACCTTCGCCACCAACAACACCGGCCTGGCCGCCACCTTCCACCCGTTCCTGCGCCACATGCGGCTGCGCGGCTCGGGCACGCTGGTGGGCATCGCCAGCATGGCCGCCATCCGCGGCCTGCCGGGGCATGGTGCCTACTGCGCCAGCAAGGCCGGCGTGGTGGCCTACTGCGAGAGCCTGCGTGGCGAAACGCGGGGCACCGGCGTCAAGGTGGTGACGCTGCTGCCGGGCTACATCGCGACACCGCTGACGGCGCGCAACCCCTACCCGATGCCCTTCCTGATGGCGGCCGAACGCTTTGCCGAACTGGCCTTTCGCGCCATCGGGGCCGGCACCAGCTACCGCGTCATCCCCTGGCAGATGGCGGTGGTGGCCAAGCTGCTGCGGCTGCTGCCCAACCCCTTGTTCGACCGCCTGTTCGCCGGCCGCGGGCGCAAGCCGCGCCGCACCTGAGGGGCCGCCGCGCCGCTGCAAGCGGACGCGGCGCTGTCGAGCCTCGCGCGCCCTGGCGGTTGCCGAAACCCCAACGAAAAGGGCACCCGAAGGTGCCCCTGCCTGCCGTGCGGTGTGTGCCCGCTACTGTTGTCAGTAGCCGCCGCGGCTGCCGCCGCCACTGCCGCCGTAGCCACCACGGCTACCGCCGCCACCGCCGCCAGTGCCGCCACCACCACCGTAGGGGCTGCGGCCACCGCCGCCGCCGCCAGTACCGCCGCCGCCACCGTAGCCACCACCACCGCCGCCGCCATAACCGCCACCGCCGCCGCTGCGACCGCCGCCACCGCCACCAAAGCCACCCGGGCGCTCCTCACGCGGGCGGGCTTCATTGACGACGATGGCGCGGCCTTCCAGGGCCTGGCCGTTCATGCCGTTGACGGCGGCTTGCGCCTCGGCGTCGGAGCCCATCTCCACGAAGCCGAAGCCCTTGGAGCGGCCGGTCTCACGGTCCATCATGACTTTGGCCGACGTGACGGTGCCGAATTGGCCGAATGCCTGTTGCAGCGAGTCGTCGCGCACCGAATAGGCCAGATTACCTACGTACAGTTTGTTTCCCACGGGGAGCCCTTAAAAGATCGACAAAAACCATGTGGAGCTCAACCCTGCATGAACCACTCAGGCGGAAGGTGCGGCTGCCAGACACAGACTCCGTATTATGGAGTCGGCAAAGCTTTGCCCGTAAAGTGCCCTGCCGTCAAGTGTTGTTTTGGCGCCCCCGTAAAAACCCTTGGTCCTCGGCGATGGGCGGCGGCGGCCCGAGGCTGGGCCGGTGCCGCCGGGATGCAGGGCCTACCATCCCGCCATGGACCTGCTCAAGCCGCTGGTGGCGCTGTTGGCCATCGTCAACCCGATCGGCGTCGTTCCATTCTTCATTCACTTCACGCAGACCTTCAGTCCCGAGGAGCGACGGCGCACGATCCGCATCAGCGCCTTCACCGCCTTCCTGGTGATCGCCGTCAGCGCCGTGGCGGGGCTCAAGGTGATCGAGTTCTTCGGCATCTCGCTGGCCTCGTTCCAGGTCGGCGGCGGCACGCTGCTCCTGATCAGCTCGCTGGCCATGCTCAACGCGCAGCCGGCCGAGACCAAACCCACCGACGTGAGCGAGGGCAACGAGAAGGTCGACGCCGGCGCCAGCATTGCGGTGGTGCCCTTGACGATACCGCTGCTCACCGGCCCGGCCACCATCTCGACGATCGTGATCTACGCCGAGAAAACGCGCCACCTCTGGGAACACGCGGTGCTGGTGGGCTACGGCGTGGTCATCGGCCTGGTGACGTTCGCCGCCTTCACGGCCGCGGGCCGCATCGCCAAGGTGCTGGGCCGCACCGGCATCAATGTCATGACGCGGCTGATGGGGCTGATCCTGGCGGCGATGGCGGTCGAACTGCTCGCCGACGGGCTGACGAAGCTGTTCCCGGTGCTGGGCAGCCACCTTGCCAGATGATCCGGTGAACCCCGACACACCCACTTACGACCACATCGTCGTCGGCGCCGGCACCGCCGGCTGCCTGCTGGCCAACCGCCTGTCGGCGGACCCGCGCCGCCGCGTGCTGCTGGTCGAAGCCGGCGGGCGCGACAACTACCACTGGATCCACATCCCGGTGGGCTACCTGTACTGCATCGGCAACCCGCGCACCGACTGGCTGTACTTCACCGAGGAAGACGCCGGCCTCAACGGCCGCAAGTTGCGCTACCCGCGCGGCCGCGTGCTCGGCGGCTGCTCCAGCATCAACGGCATGATCTACATGCGCGGCCAGGCGCGAGACTACGACCACTGGGCCGCGCTCACCGGCGACCCGGCCTGGTGCTGGGACGCCTGCCTGCCCTACTTCAAGCGCCACGAAGACCACTGGCGCGGCGCAGACGCATGGCACGGTGCCGGCCACGAATGGCGCGTCGAGCGCCAGCGCCTGAGCTGGGAAATCCTCGACGCCTTCGGTGCCGCGGCGCGCGAGGCCGGCATCCCCGCCAGCGACGACTTCAACCGCGGCGACAACGAAGGCGTGGGCTACTTCGAGGTCAACCAGAAGCGCGGCGTGCGCTGGAACACGAGCAAGGCCTTCCTGCGCCCGGCGGCGGGCCGTGCCAACCTCGAGGTCGTCACCGACAGCCTGGTGACGCGCGTGCTGCTGGCAGGCTCGCCGCCACGTGCCGTGGGCGTCGAGCTGCGGCCGGCCGCGGGCGGTGCACCGCGGCAGGTGCGTGCTGCGCGCGAGGTCGTGCTGGCCGCCGGCGCGGTGGGCACGCCGCAGCTGCTGCAGCTGTCGGGCATCGGCGCCGGCGCGCTGCTGCACGAACACGGCATCACGCCGCGCCACGAGTTACCCGGCGTGGGCGAGAACCTGCAGGACCACCTGCAGATTCGCGCCGTGTTCGCGGTGCAGGGCGTGAAGACGCTCAACGTGATGGCCCATTCGCCATGGGGCAAGGCCATGATCGGCCTCGAATACCTGCTGCGGCGCAGCGGACCGATGAGCATGGCGCCGTCGCAGCTGGGGGCCTTCACGCGGTCTGCGCCCGAGCAGGCGTGGCCGAACCTGGAATACCACGTGCAGCCGCTGTCGCTGGATGCCTTCGGACAGCCACTGCACCGCTACAACGCCTTCACCGCCAGCGTGTGCAACCTGAACCCGGGTTCGCGCGGCTTCGTGCGCCTCGCCTCACCGCGGCCCGAGGACGCACCGCGCATCCAGGCGCGTTACCTGTCGACGCCCGAAGACCGCCGCGTGGCGGCCGAATCGCTGCGCCTGACGCGCCGCATCGTGGCCATGCCGGCGCTGGCGAAATACCGGCCGCGCGAGGTCAAGCCCGGCGTGCAGTTCCAGAGCGACGACGAACTGGCGCGCCTGGCCGGCGACATCGGCACCACCATCTTTCACCCCGTGGGCACCTGCCGCATGGGCGCCGCCGGCGACGCCGGCGCGGTGGTCGACGCCCGGCTGCGTGTGCACGGCGTGGCCGGCTTGCGCGTCGCCGACGCCAGCATCATGCCCACCATCACCAGCGGCAACACCAACGCGCCGACGCTGATGATCGCCGAGCGGGCCGCGCAGTGGCTGGGCGAGGCGGCCGGCCCGGCGAGCGCGGCGGGTTAGCCCGAATGGCGGGGTCCGGGCGGGGGGCTACATTGCGCCCACTCATGGCCACCGGCAGACGCGCCGGACTGTCCCCGGGGGCTGAGGAGACGAGACAGGCAACACCAACGAAGGCACACAGACCGGCGCTCAGCCGGCCCTTGCATGCGCCGCACCGCCGGCGCATCTTCTTTTCGGAAATGGCGGTGAGTGGCCGCTCCTTTCCGGTTCCACGCGGCATCGTGGCCCCATAGGATCGAGACTTGCCGCCTCCGCGGCGCTTCCATACGCCATGTCCGTCAACCCTGAACTGCGCAAGCTCGACATCGACATCCCGGCGCAGCCGCAGTCGCTGGTGCAGTTGTCGTTGCTGCTGGCCGACGACGACATCAACCTGCAGGCCTGCGCCGAACTCATCGAGTCCGACATGGCGCTGGCCGCCGCGGTGATGAAGGCGGTGAACTCGTCGCTCTATGGCCTCAAGGGCCGGGTGCAGAGCGTGCACCAGGCCGTGACCTACCTGGGCCTGCAAGAGGTGGCGGCGATCACCTTCGAAATGGGGCTGCGCGCGGTCTTCCCGCCGGCTGCCGAGCTGGAACCGTTATGGCAGCGCGCCGCCCGCCGCGGCCTGCTGATGGGACGGCTGGGCGCGCGCCTGTCGCTCGACGCCTGGGCCGCCCATTCGGCCGGCCTGTTCGAGGAATGCGGCAAGGCGGTGCTGTTCCGCCATGCCAGCGACCACTACGCCGCCATGCTGCGCGCCGCCGGCTGCGACACCGAGCTGGTGACGCTGGAGCATGCCGGCTTCGGCGTCAGCCACGACGCCCTGGGCGCTGCGCTGTGCGAAAGCTGGGGCCTGGGCGCCGCGGCGGTGGCCAGCGTGCGCCACCACGTCACGGCGCAGGCCACGCACGAACTGCCGATGCCGCCGGCGCGGCGCGCGGTGTGCGCGCTGTCGGTGCTGGCCCATGCGCTGATGAGCGCGCCGGACACGCTGGATGCCGTGGCGCTGGCACTGGCCCCGGCGGCCGACCTCGACGTGACGCTGGTGCTGCGCGCGGCGCGCCAGGTGCAGGAACAGCTCGAAAGCGCCGCCGCGCACGCGCGCGCGGCGTAGGCCCACCGGGCAAGCCCGCGGCGCCGTCGCGGCGCCGTTTCGGGGCCCGCCATGCGGGAAGTCCTGCTGGCTGCCGCGGCGCAGCGTGGTTACGCTCGCCGGCTTACCAGCCTTGCGCCGCCGCAGCGGCCCACGACACCATGGCCTCCACGGTAGCCGCCGACACGCTCGCCCTGCAGCGCCTGTACCACTGGGAATCATTGATGCCCGACCGCGTCGTGCTGACGCAGCCGCTGGGCGGCGGCGCGGTGCGCGACTACACCTGGCGCGAGGTCATGGACCAGAGCCGCCGCATGGCCGCGCACCTGCAGAGCCTGGGCCTGAAGCGCGGCGACAAGGTGGCATTGCTGTCGAAGAACACCGCGCACTGGCTGATGAGCGACTTCGCCATCTGGCTCGGCGGTTTCGTCTCGGTGCCGCTGTACCCGACGCTGGCCGCCGGCACGATCCGCCAGATCCTCGAGCACAGCGAATCGAAAGTGCTGTTCGTGGGCAAGCTCGACGGCTGGGAAGGCATGAAGCCGGGCATCCCGGCCGGCCTGGCCTGCATCAGCCATCCGTTGTCGCCCGACGACGCCAGGAAGAGCTGTCCCGGCTGGGACGACATCGTCGCCAGGACGCAGCCGCTGAAGGGCAAGCCGGTGCGCGACGCCGACGAGCTGGGCACCATCATGTACACCAGCGGCACCACCGGTGCGCCCAAGGGCGTGATGCACAGCTTCGGCACCTTCGCCTGGGGCGTGCAGTCGGGCCTGAAGCGGGTGCCCGACATCAATCTCGACGCGCGCATGCTGAGCTACCTGCCGCTGAGCCACGTCGCCGAGCGCACGCTGGTCGAGCACGGCCTGCTCGCCACCGGCATGCACGTCTACTTTGCCGAAAGCCTGGACACCTTCACCAGCGACCTGCAGCGCGCACGGCCGACCGTGTTCTTCAGCGTGCCGCGGCTGTGGGTGAAGTTCCAGCAGGGCATCAATGCCAGGATGCCGCCGGCCAGGCTCGACCGCCTGCTGAAGATCCCGGTCCTGCGCGGCATCGTGCGCAGGAAGATCCTCACCGCACTGGGCCTGCAGGAATGCACCTTCGCCGCCGGCGGCGCGGCGCCGATGCCGCCCGAGCTGCTGCGCTGGTACGACAAGCTCGGGCTGGACCTGGTCGAGGTCTACGGCATGACCGAGAACTGCGGCGTCAGCCACGCCACGCTGCCCGGCAGGCAGCGCCCCGGCACCGTGGGCCTGCCCTACGACGGCGTGCAGAGCCGCATCGACCCCGTGTCGGGCGAGATCCAGATGAAGGCACCCTGCCTGATGCTCGGCTACTACAAGGAACCCGAGCTCACCCGGCAGGCCGTCACCGACGACGGCTGGCTGCGCACCGGCGACAAGGGCGCGCTGGACGACGAAGGCAACCTCAAGATCACCGGCCGCGTGAAGGATCTGTTCAAGACCAGCAAGGGCAAGTACGTGGCACCGGCGCCGATCGAGGACCGGCTGGTGATGCACAGCTCGGTCGAGGCCTGCTGCGTCACCGGAGCCAACCTCGGCCAACCGCTGGCGCTGCTGATGCTCAACCTGGAAGCCGTGAAGCAGGTGGCCAGCGCCGCCGGCAGGGGCGAGCTCGAGGCCTCGCTGACGCAGCACTTGAAAGGCATCAACGAGATGCTCGACCCGCACGAGAAGCTCGACTGCCTGGTCGTCATGACCGAGGCCTGGACGGTGGACAACGACCTCATCACGCCGACCTTCAAGGTCAAGCGCAACCGCATCGAGGACCTGTTCGCGAAGAACTACGAGCGCTGGACCGGCATGCGCAAGCAGGTCGTCTGGCACCAGGCCTGACACCCGGCGCGGATGGGGGGGAGCATGTCGGGCGGTCCTGCACACGACGTTCCGCCCGGCTACATGCCGGTGCTGGTGGGCGGCGGCTTCATCGCCGCCAACGGGCCGCTGTACGTGTTTCACGAAGGGGCCGTGTTCAAGCTCGGCTTGCGTGTCGAGCCGCGCCACTGCAACCCGATGGGCATCTGCCACGGCGGCATGCTGGCGAGCTTTTGCGACATGCTGCTGCCGCTGAGCGTGCACCGCAAGAGCGCGGCAGTGGGCCTGCGCTTCCTGCCCACCATCAGCCTGCAGCTCGACTACATGGCGCTGGTGCCGCTGGGCGCCTGGGTCGAAGGCGAGTGCGACGTGCTGACCGTGACGCGGGCGATGGTGTTCGCGCAGGGGCTGGTGCGCGCCGACGGCGTGACGGCCGTGCGTTGCAGCGGCGTGATGAAGATCGGGCCGAAGTTCGGCGACGACGCCGGCTGATCAGCGTGATGCCGCCGCGGCCGCGGCCGATGCAGCCGACGCAGCGGCCGCCGGGGTCTGCACCATCACCCCGGCGGCGAGCGGGATCTCCTCGCTCACCGTCACGTTGTTGACGAAGTGCCGCGTCTCGCCGAAGCAGCTGGTCGGCAGGCCGACCTTCTCTTCGTAGTGCAAGGTCACGCGTTTGCCCATCACCTGGGACACGCGCGCGGCCACGGCGTCGTCGTGGATCGTGAAGAGGAACTTCTCCGGTGTCGTGCCGGGCAGCGACACCAGCGCCAGCTCGCCCTCCCAGGTCTTGCACAGCCAGCCCTTCTTGGACAGCTTCTGCACCCAGCCGGCGCGGTCACCGACGGAGAAGCTCCAGCTCAGCACCGCCCAGAAGTACAGCGCCGCCAGGGCCGCGATCAGCACCAGGGGCAGGACGACGCGTTTGAACATGGCGGGCGGCGAGGGGGCAACGCGGCATTATGGGCGCCGCCGGCAGGCCGGCAGGCCGGCAGGCCCGCCGGCAACAGCGGCGCTACCTCGTGTTGGCCTTGAAGCTGGTGAAGATGCGCGTCTGCACGCGGCGGATGTCCTGCGGCACGGCGTCGGGCGACGTCAGCTTCTTCAGGTCCTCGGCGCTCAGGAAGACCGTCGGGTTGTCGGCTACTTCCTTCTTCACGAACTTTCTCGACGCCAGGTTGGGGTTGGCGTAGAAGACCTTGTTGGTCAGCGACGCGTGCACCTCGGGGCGCAGGATGTAGTTGATGAACAGGTGCGCGTTCCTCACGTGCCTGGCGTCCTTCGGAATCGCCATGGTGTCGAAGAACAGCGTCGCCCCGCTGGGCGGGACGAGGGCCCGGATGTCGTGGCCGCTCTTCGTTTCGATGGCGCGCTGGCGCGCGATGTTGATGTCGCCCGAATAGCCCATCACCACGCACAGCTGGCCGGCCGCGAGGTCGTTGATGTAGCCGGACGAAGAGAAGCGCGTGACGTAGGGCCGCGCCTTCATCAGCACCTCGCGTGCGGCGTCGTAGTCCTTGGCGTTCTTGCTGTAGGGCGCCTTGCCGGCGTAGATCATGGCCACCGGCATGACCTCGGAGGCCGAGTCGAGCACGTTGATGCCGCAGCCTTTGAGCTTGGCCGCGTACCGGGGGTCGAAGATCAGCGCCCAGGGGTTGGCCGGCAGCGGCGTGGCGCCCAGCGCGGCCTTGACCTTGCCGGTGTCGATGCCCACCGTGACGTAGCCCCACATCCAGGTCACCAGATGCTCGTTGCCGGGGTCGATGGCGGCCAGCTTGTCCAGCAGCGCCGGATCGAGGTTGCCCCAGTTCGTGAGCTGCGCGCGGTCGAGCTTGCGGTACAGGCCGCCGGCGATCTGGGTCTTGGCGAAGTGCGCCGACGGCACCACGATGTCGTAGCCGCTGCGGCCGGCCACCAGCTTGGCCTGCAGGATCTCGTTGGTGTCGTAGTTGTCGTAGCGGACCTTGATGCCGGTCTCTTTCTCGAAGTTGGCGATCGTGTCGTCGGCGATGTAGTCCGACCAGTTGTAGATGTTGAGCACCTTGGGCTCGGCGGCCTGCGCGCAGGCGGCGGCCGCGGCGAGGGCCAGGCCCAGAGCCAGGAAGGCGCGGGTGCAGCGGGACGGTCGGGTCATGGCGGCTTCTCTCCGGATCGGGGTCAGGACCAGCAGCTAACGGGTGGGGTGGGATTGTGGCCGACCTGCCGCCGGCGGATCATGTCCCCGCACGCCGCCCGAGCATGCCCCAGCCTTCCATCGTCAGCACCGGCTCGTCGTCCTGGTTGCGCACTTCCCAGCGCGAGCGCACCAGGCCGACGTGCGGCTTGCTGGCCATCGGCCGCGCTTCCAGCACCTCCATGCGTACGCGCAGGACGTCGCCGGGGAAGACGGGCTTGAGCCAGCGCAGGCTGTCGATGCCGGGCGATCCGAGGCTGGCCGATTCCAGCAGGTAGGCGTCGCACATCATGCGCATCGCCATGGCGCAGGTGTGCCAGCCGCTGGCGCTCAGGCGCCCGAACAAGGTGGCGCTGGCCGCCTCGTCGTCGAGGTGGAAGGGCTGGGGGTCGAACTGCCGCGCGAACTCGATCACGGCCTCGCGCGACACCGGCATGCCGCCGAAGTCCATGCGGTGGCCGGCGGGAAAGTCTTCCCAGTAATAGCGGTAGGTCTGGCGGGTCGTCATGGCCCGCGAGCATAGCGGCGCCACAATGCAGGCACTTCCGTCTGCCCAAGAGCCTGCCATGACCCTGCTGATCCTCGGCCTCGTCGTCTTTCTCGGCGTGCACTCGGTGCGCATCTTTGCCGAAGGATGGCGCACGCAGATGCGCCAACGCCTGGGCGAGAACGGCTGGAAGGGGCTGATCTCGGTGCTGTCGATCGCCGGCTTCGTGCTCATCGTCTGGGGCTACGGCCAGGCCCGTCTGCAGCCGACCGTGCTGTGGCCGTCGCCGACCTGGACGCGCCACCTCGCCTCGCTGCTGACGATCCCGGCTTTCGTGCTGCTGGTGGCGGCCTACGTGCCGGGCAACGCCATCAAGGCCCGGCTGCACCACCCGATGGTGCTGGGTGTCAAGGCCTGGGCGCTGGCGCATCTGCTGGCCAACAACACGCTGGCCGACCTGCTGCTGTTCGGCGGCTTCCTGGCCTGGTCGGTGGCGAGTTATGTCGCCGCGCGCAAGCGCGACAACGCCGCCGGCGTGGTCTACCTGCGCGGCCACGCCGGCCCCACCGTCGTGGCGTTGGTGGTGGGCCTGGCGGCCTGGGCCGGCTTCGCCTTCTGGGCCCACGTGGCCTGGATCGGCGTGCGGCCCTTCGGCTAGGCGAGCGGCGGCTCGGGCAGGGGGGCGATCAGCGCCTCACCCTCGGCCGTGCCGCGGCTGACGGCGCGCGACACCGGCCAGGCCTGCAGCGCCGCAGGCGGGCAAGGCACGAGCAGCGGCGCCAGCCGCACCGGATCCTGCTCGTCGCGGGCCAGCCAGGGGGCCCACTGCGCCGGTGCCAGCAGCGCCGGCATGCGGTCGTGGAGCGGCGCCATCAGCGCATTGGCAGCCACCGTGATGACACAGCAAGTGAGCAGCCACTCTTCTGATTCGTTCGATCGCCAGGCCTCGAACAGCCCGGCCATCGCCAACGGTTCGGCACCCGGGCTGGAGATGTACCAGGGCTGCTTGCCGGCCGGCGTGGCCTGCCACTCGTAGAAGCCGCTGGCCGGCAGCAGGCAGCGGCGGCGCCGCGCCGCCTGCCGGAACGAGGGCTTGTCGAACACCCCCTCGGCGCGCGCGTTGGCGAGCTTGCGGCCGATGTTGGCGTCGCGCGTCCAGTGCGGCACCAGGCCCCAGCGCATCAGTTCGGCCACGCGCTCGCCTTCGCGCGTCTCGTGGACCACCGGCACGGGCGTCTGCGGCGTGACGTTCCAGCGCCGCGGGAAGGGCGTCACGCGGGTGACGCTGAAGCCGGACACCAGCGTCTGCGGATCGTAGGCAACGACATAGCGGCCGCACATGGCGCGATCTTGTCACGCCTCCCCCGAGCGGGGGCCTTGGGATGGGGGCCCACCACGCTCCACCCTCGTGGCGATGGGCGCACGGCGGCGCGCCGCCGACGATGGCGGCCTGTGCTCGATGGAGGTGCGCCATGAACATCCTGTCCCGACTGCTCGGCCGCGCGCCGGTGCTGCCTGTGGCGCATGCGGTGGCCGCGGCCGCCAGGACGTCGCCCGACGAAGAAGTGCCGGGTGGCTGCGGCTGGTTCGACTCCAGCCACGAGCTGCAAAGCGGTTTGTGGGTGCGCGAGCATGCCTCGCCGGACGAGGTGGCGGCCGAGCTGCCGCTGGCGTCCTGGCTGGAACTGCACCTGGCAGGGTGGCAGGCGCAGACGCAGGCTTGAGCCCGGGCCGGGCCGGCGCCCGGCGCTGCAGGCATGATCGCGACATCAGACCCCGAGCCTGGAGCCCCCGATGACCTCACGCTGGATCGCCGCGCTGGCCCTTGCCGCGCTGCTGCTGGCCGCCTGCGGCGGCGGCACCGACCGCACCAAGGCGCAGTTGCGCCTGGTCAACGCCAGCGACGCCTATGCCGCGCTCGACCTGCGCGTCGACGACCAGGTGCGCCAGGGCGGCGTCGCCTACGGCGCCGGAGCCGGCTACGTGGAGGTCGACACCGGCAAGGCCGACAGCGCCATCACGCGCAGCGGCTCGGCCACCGCACTGCTGTCGTTCACGCCCGCGCTGGCGCGCGGCAAGTACTACACGGTGCTTGCCTACGGCGCCGAGGGCGCGCTGCGGCAGATGCCGATCGACGACAACGTCGGCGCCCCCGACAGCGGGCGCACGCTGCTGCGCGTCGTCAACGCCGCGCCCGACGCCGGCGCGCTGGACATCTACCTCACCGGCGCCGACGAGCCACTGGCGTCGGCGGTGCCGGTGCAGGCCGGCGCCGCTTTCGGCGCCGAGGGCAGCCTGCTCACCGTCAACAGCGCGACCTGGCGGCTGCGCGTCACCGCCGCCGGCAGCAAGACCGACCTGCGGCTGGACCTTGCCGCGCTGCCGCTGGCCAGCCGCGAGGTGGCGACGCTGGTGCTCACGCCCGGCCGCGGCGGCGTGCTCATGAACACGTTGCTGCTGGTGCAGCGTGGCGGCATCGCGCGCCAGGACACGGCGCTGGCGCGCGTGCGCGTGGCCGCCGGCGTGGCCGACAGCGGCGCGGTCAGCGCCACCGTGGGAGGCCACGTGCTGATGGCCAGCGTGGGCTCGCCGGCGGTCGGCCTGTATGCGCTGCTGCCTGCCGGTACGCAGCCGGTGGTGCTGGCCGTCAACGGCACGCCGCTGGCCGCCGGCGCGGTGACACTGGCCGCCGGCGCCGACTACACGCTGCTGGTGCGCGGCACGGCCGCCGCAGCGCAGGCCGGCTGGATCGAGGACGACAACCGCCGCCCGGCCGACAGTGGCAGCGCGCGGCTGCGGCTCGTCAACGGCGTCGCCGAGTTGGCGGCGCCGCTATCGATGACGGCCGATTTCGTGCCGGTGGCCGACGGCGTGGCGGCCGGCGCCGCGTCGGCCTACGCGTCGCTGGCCGCCACCACGACGGCGCAACTGTCGGTGACGGCGGCCGGGCTGGCCGCGCCGCTGTTCAGCGCCGTCGAGCAGCGGCTCGACGCCGGCGCGGTGTACACGGTGTTCGTGGTCGGCGCGCCGGGCGCCGCCGTGGGCATCCTGCGCAAGGACCGCTGAACTCCACACCCGCCCGCCCGAGCGGCGAGGCCGACGCCGGGCCCGCTCAAGCCAGGCGGCCGGTCTGGAAGTCTTCCACCGCCTGGAAAATTTCCTGCTGCGTGTTCATCACGAAGGGGCCGTATTGCGCGATGGGCTCGTTCAGCGGCTGGCCGGCGACGAGGATGGCGCGTGCGCCGGCGGCGTCGGCGACAAGCGCGACGCCGTCGGCCTGCGGCGCGTTGGCCAGGATCGCCATGCGTTGCTGCGGCACCGGCGTGCCGGCGATGCGCAGCGCGCCGCGATAGACGTAGACGAAGGCGTTGTGGCCGGCCGGCAGCGGCAGCTCGAAGTCCGCACCCGGCTCCAGATGCAGGTCCAGGAACACCGGCTCGGTGACCTCGCGCTGCATGGCGCCGGCCACGCCCAGTGCCTGGCCCGCGATCACACGCACGCGCACACCCGGCGCCGAGGCCTCCGGGATCTCGTGCGCCGGGATGTCGCGATAAGCCGGCTGGCGCATCTTGTCGCGCGCCGGCAGGTTGAGCCAGAGCTGGAAGCCCTCCATGCGGCCGGCCTGCTGCTCGGGCATCTCGCTGTGCACGAGGCCGCGGCCGGCCGTCATCCACTGCACACCGCCGGGCCCGACCAGGCCTTCGTGGCCGGCCGAGTCGCGGTGGCGCATGCGGCCGTCGAGCATGTACGACACGGTCTCGAAACCGCGGTGCGGGTGGTCGGGAAAGCCACCGATGTAGTCGCCCGGGTTGTCGGTGCCGAAGGCGTCGAGCATCAGGAAGGGGTCGAGCCGGCGCTGCAGGTTCTGCGTCAGCACGCGCACGAGCTTGACGCCGGCGCCGTCGCTGGTGGCCTGGCCCTGGACCAGGCGTTCGACGGTGCGCGGTGTGGTGACGGTGGTGGGGGTGGTGGTGGTGGCGGTGGCGGTGGCGGTGGCGGTGGCGGTGGCGGTGGCGGTGGCGGTGCTCATGAGCAGACTGTAGCCAGCGCCGCGGTGGCCGGGGTTGCACGGCCCTGAACGCAGCGTTCAGCGGGGCTGGTGTTAGGCTGCCGGGCTGCGAAGCGCATGGAGAAAGAGCGATGAAAGCCGTCTGGAAAGGCACTGTCGTGGCCGAAAGCGACGACACCGTGGTCGTCGAGGGCAATCACTATTTCCCGGCCGCGGCCCTGAAGCCCAAATTCGTCCTGCCCAGCAACACGAAGACGATGTGCTCGTGGAAGGGGCAGGCCAGTTACTACACCCTGTTCGTCAACGGCGACGCCAACCCCGATGCAGTGTGGTTCTACCCCGAGCCCAAGGAAGCGGCGGCCCAGGTCAAGGGCCGCGTGGCGTTCTGGAAGGGCGTGCAGGTCACTGATTGAGGCGCCGCGATGGGCGCGCTTGCTGCGTCGGGCGAGGCGCAACCAGACCTCGGCGCCAGGCACGGCCGCCGGTTGCACGAAACGCTGGTCGTCAGCGAGGCCGGCATCCAGTGGCTGGCCGCTGCGCGCCGCAAGCACCAGGCGGCGCTGGACGACCACGAGGCACTGGTGGCCCGCGTGGGGCGCGAAATGCAGCGCGGCGGGCGCATCGTCTGGCGCGGTCTGAGCTTGCGCGCGCCGCTGCCGGGTGAAGACGGTGCCACGCGCTGGGCACTGGCGATGTCGGATGTCTTCTCAATCCGCCACACCACGGTCGAGGACTATGCCGAACCCGTGGTGCACGAGATCAAGGTGCGCCGCGCCGACCTGCTGGCCGACTTGCGCCGGGCCGACAAGGGCGCCGCCTACCTGTCGCTGGCCAGCCAGTGCTGGTACGTGCTGCGCCGCGGCATCGCCGACGCCGACGAGGTACCGCCGGCGTATGGCGTGATGCTCGCCGATGCTCAGGGCCTGGAGGTGGCGCGCCCGGCGCCGCGGCGCGCGGCGCGGGTGCCGTTCGCGGTGTGGGTGGCGCTGGCACGTGCCAACGCCGAACCGGCGTGCGACGACGACTGGCAGGCGATGCTGGGCGCGCCGCCGCCCGACGCCGGCATGAGCCTGCACAGGCTCTGAGGGGGCGGCAGCGGTGTTCGGCTGGCTCTTGCGACTCGTCGGACCTGCGGCGCCCGTCGTTGCGCCGCCGCCGCCGGCTGTCGAAAAACCCCCCGAACCGGTTGCCGAGGTGAGCGCCGGCTTCGGCCAACGGCGGCCCTTGGTGGACCGTTCCGGTCACGTCGCCGGTTTCGAGTTGCGCCTGCCGGCGGCCACCGAGCGACGCCTGGCGGTGCGCGTCGACGAGGTCTCGGCCGCCGCGCAGTACACGGCGCTGCTGGCGGCCGCGCGCAGCGTGACGGTCACCGGGCGGCAGGTGCTGGTGTCCTTGCCGGCGCCCTTGCTGGCGCGGCCGGCCGTCGCCGCGCAGGCCGGCGCAGGCTTGTGGCTGCTGCCGGCCGGTGGACACGCCGAGGCGGCAGCGGCGCAGGGCCTGCGCACCAGCGGTGCGCGCATCGGCGTCGCCGACGGCCCGCCCGCCCGCGCCCCGGCGGCCGACTTCGTGCTGCTGCAGGCCAGCGCAGGGGGGCTGGACACCCTGTTGCTGTCGGCCCAGCGCTGGCAGCAGGCGCGGCCGCGGCTGCCGCTGGTGGCGCTGGGACTGGAGAGCATCGACGACGTCGAGCGCGCGCTGGCCAGCGGCATCGCGCTGGCCGGCGGGCGTTTTGCCCCGGGCGGCGGCGTGGCCCAGGCCAAACCCCTGCAGGCCGCCGCGCACCGTATCTGCGAGTTGCTCAACCACCTGGCGCTGGACCGCGACGCCGCTGTCGTCGCCGACGCCGTGCGCGCCGACGTCGTCCTGTGCTACCGGCTGCTGCGCTGGGCCAACAGCCCGGCGATCGGCCAAACGCGGGGTGTCGAATCCGTGGAGCAGGCGGTGGCGCTGCTCGGCCGCAAGGAGTTGACGCGCTGGTTGTCGGTGATGCTGTTGTCGGCGGCCGGCGGGCGCCAGGCCTCGGCGGCCTTGCAGGAGCACGCGCTGGCGCGTGGCCGGCTGCTGGAGGCACTCGTGCGCCACAGCGGCACGGCGCCGCCCGAGGCGCTGTTCACGGTGGGCTTGCTGTCGCAGCTGGACCTGATGCTGCAGATGCCGCTGGCGGCCGCGCTGGCGCCGCTGCGCCTGTCCGACGCCGCGAGCGAGGCGCTGCTCGAAGGCCGCGGCCCCTGGGCCGACCTGCTGGCGCTGGCGGTGGCGCTGGAGGGTGACGACGAGCTGCGTTTGGCCGCGCTGGCCGCACCGTATGGTGGCACCGAGGCCGTGCTGGCGGAAGCGGAACGCGCCTGGGCGTGGGCCGCCGGGTTGGTCGACTCCCGCGATCACACTGGGTGAGTCGTGCCGCGCGGCGGACCCGCCACGGCGTAACGCGGGCCGCGCTCGTAGCGGGGAAGCTCGGGCACCAGGGGGATGGCCGCCAGCGCACAATCCGCGCCTTGTTCCTGCGGGCCCGCGCCGGCCAGAAGCTGTCGCCAGGACCCCTTACGCCGGAGTACCGCTTCGATGCGCTTCTCGATCGCCGCACTGTCCACGCTGGTCCTCGCTGCCGCGCTGGCCGCCGGGCCCGCCGCCGCCGCCCCCGGCCTGCCGTCCACCAACGTCGCCTGGCAGCCGGCTGCGGCCGACGCCGACATCGAACGCGCCTTCGCCCAGGCGCGCGCCGAGGGCAAGCCGCTGCTGCTGTACTGGGGCGCCACCTGGTGCCCACCGTGCAACCAGCTCAAGGCGACCTTCTTCAACCGCCAGGACTTCGCCGCGCTGTCGCGCAGTTTCGTCGCCGTGCACGTCGACGGTGACCGCCCCGGCGCGCAGAAGCTCGGGCGCCGCTTCAAGGTCAGCGGCTACCCGACGCTGGTGCTGTTCACGGCCGCGGGCGCCGAGATCACCCGCCTGCCCGGCGAAGCCGACGCGCCGCAGGTGATGGCCGTGTTGCAGCTCGGCCTGGCCGGTGGCCGGCCGGTGAAAGCGGTGCTGGCCGACGCTTTGGCCGGCAAGACGCTGCCGGCCAACGAGTGGAAGCTGCTCGCCTTCTACTCGTGGGCCACCGACGACCAGCAACTGCTGCCGCGTGCCGAGGTGCCCGGCACGCTGGTGCGCCTGGCCGCCGCCAGCCCGGCCAGCGAGGGCGAGATGCAGACGCGGCTGTGGCTGAAGGCGCTGGCCGCCAGCGACGACGGCCAGGGCGTGAAGCCTGACGCCGCGCTGCGCGCGCGTGTGCTGCGTGTGCTCGCCGACCCGGCGCTGGCGCGCGCGCAGATGGACACGCTCACCGGCAGCGACGCCGCGGCCATCGTGCGCGTGCTCGACCCCGAGGGCAGCCCCGGCCGGGCGCCGCTGGTGGCCGCCTACGACGCCGCGCTGCGCCGGCTCGAGGCCGACACCACGCTGTCGCGCGGCGACCGGCTGGGTGCGCTCTATGGCCGCGTCGAACTCGCGCGCCTGGATGCGCCCAAGGAAGCGGCGCAGGTGACGCTGCCCGAGCGCTTGCTGCGCGAGGTGCGCGAGCACATGGCGCGCGCCGACCGCGAGATCACTGACGGCTACGAACGCCAGGCCGTCATCACCTACGCCGGCAGCGTGCTCGGCCGCGCCGGCCTGTGGGCCGACAGCGACGCGCTGCTCAAGGCCAACCTCGCGCGCAGCCATTCGCCCTACTACCTGATGAGCCAGCTCGGCAGCAACGCGCGCAAGCAGGGCCGCAAGGACGAAGCCTTGAACTGGTACGCGCAGGCCTACGACAAGAGCGAGGGGCCGGCGACGCGGCTGCAGTGGGGGTCGGGCTATTTCGCGGCCCTGGTCGACCTGGCGCCGCAGGACGCCGCGCGCATCGAGAAGACTGCGGCGCAGCTGCTGGCCGAGGCGGCGCGCGACAGCGGCGCCTTCGAGGGCCGCAGCATGCGTTCGCTGCAGCGCATCGGCGCCAAGCTCATGAGCTGGAATGCCGACGGCAAGCAGGCAGCGGCCTTGCGCCGCGTGCAGGTGCAGCTGGATGCCCTGTGCCCCAAGGTCGACGCCGCCGAAGGCCAGCGCGCAGCCTGCGCAGCGCTGCTCAAGCCCGCCGAGAAGAAGGTGGAGAAGGCGGCATGAGCACGAAGATACCCCAGTGAGCGCGTCCCCGGACATCGACCGGGCGCGCCGCCGCCTGGCGGCGCTGCTGCTGGGCGCGCCGCTGGCCGGTGCGCTGCACGCGGCAGCGAACCCGCGCGCGGCGCCGTCCGCGCCCGCCGACGGCGGCGGCGATTTCACCGGCCGCTGGGTGCACGCCTTCGCCGCCTACGGCCCGCCCAGGTACGGCCCCGACTTCGAGCACTTCGACTACGTCGACCCCGCCGCACCCAAGGGCGGCACGATGCGCCTGCGCAACCCCGACCGCCGCAGCAGTTTCGACAAGTACAACCCCTGGACGACGCGCGGCAATGCGCCCGCCGGGGTCATGATCTGGATGGTCGAGGGCCTGTGCCACCTGTCGCAGGACGAACCGATGACGATGTACGCGCTGCTGGCCGAGGCGGTGATGGTGGCGCCCGACTTCTCGTCGGCCAGTTTCCGCATCGACCCGCGCGCGCGCTTCAACAACGGCGACCCGGTGCTGGCCGAGGACGTGCGCCACAGCCACGCCATGCTGGCGGGCAAGGGCGCCTCGCCCGCCTACCAGACGGCGGTGGCCGGCATCGAACGCGTGGTGGTCGTCGATGCGCGCACCGTGCGCTTCGAGTTTCGCGACCGCTCGCGCGACCCGGTCTTCGTCGCCGGCACGATGCCGGTGTTCAGCCGCAAGTGGGGCCAGGCCCCCGACTGGGCGCCCGGGCAGCCGGCCAAGCCCTTCGACCAGGTCGTCACCGAGTATCCGGTCACCAGCGGCCCCTACCTGATCGACAAGGTCGACATGCCGCGGCGCATCGAATTCCGCTTCAACCCGCAGTACTGGGCGCGCGAGCTGCCGGTGCGGCGCGGGCAGTTCAATTTCGAGCGCGTCGTCTATCGCAACTACCAGGACGACGCGGTGGCGCGCGAGGCCTTCAAGGCCGGCGAGTTCGACCTCTTCAAGGAATACCGCTCGCGCGCCTGGGTGCGGCTGCACAAGGGCCCGAAGTGGGACGACGGCCGCATCGTCAAGGCGGCGCTGAAGACCGGTTTCGGCCAGCAGCTGCAGAGTTATCAGCTCAATGTGCGGCGGCCCAAGTTCCAGGACATCCGCGTGCGCGAGGCCCTGGGCTGGACCTACGATTTCGAGACGCTGAACAAGACCAAGTCCTTCACGCGCGCCAGCAACCTGTTCAGCAATTCGGAATTCGGTGCCCGCGGCCTGCCCGGGCCGGGCGAGTTGCGGCTGCTCGAGCCCTTCCGCGCCGAGCTGCCGCCGCGCGTCTTCGGCTCCGCCTTCGAGGCACCCCGTACCGATGCCGACCCCAACGGCCTGCGCCGCAACCTGCTCAGGGCGCGTGACCTGCTGGTGCAGGCCGGCTGGAAGCCCGACGCCGGCGGCAAGCTGCGCAACGCCCAGGGCGAACACCTCGAAGTCGAATACATGACGCCGCGCGACGGCGGCCTCGACGACTGGAAGCGCAATCTCGAGAAGATCGGCGTCACGCTGAAGGAGCGGGTGGTCGATTTCGCGCTCTACCGGCGCCGCCTGCAGCAGTACGACTTCGACATGGTGACCATCGTCGAAGGCCCCTTCACGCTGCCCAGCGCACAGGACCTGGCGGCCATCTACGGCAGCAAGTCGGCCGACGAACCGGGCAACAGCAATTTCCGGGGCGTCAAGAGCCGTGCCGCCGATGCCATGATCGAAGCCATCGGCCGCGCCAACACGATGCCCGAACTGCTGGACGCGGCGCGCGCGCTCGACCGCATCGTGATGTGGAGCTTCTGGCAGGTGCCCGACCTGTACTCGGCCACCGAACCCTTCTCGCACTGGAACAAGTTCGGCAAGCCGGCCGTGATGCCGCCGTACTTCCGCGCCGATACGCTGATCAGCGGTTTCGTCGAATGGGCGCCGTGGCCGCTGTGGGCCTGGTGGGACAAGTCGCTGCCGAAGAAGGCCTGAACCGATGCTCGCCTACATCCTCAAGCGCATCCTGCTCATGGTGCCCACGCTGCTGGGGGCACTGACCATCACCTTCGTCGTCATGCAGTTCGTGCCCGGCGGGCCGGTGGAGCAGATCATGGCCGAGGCGCGTGCCGGCCAGGGCGGCGACACCGGCGGCTACAAGGCCGGCCGCGACCTCGACAAGCAGCAACTCGAAGAGCTGAAGAAACTCTACGGCTTCGACAAGCCGGCGCATGTGCGCTATGTCGAGATGCTGGCCAATTTCGCGCGCTTCGACCTGGGAAAGAGCTTCCTGCAGAACAAGGAGGTCTGGCAGCTCATCAAGGAGAAGCTGCCGGTGTCGATCTCGCTCGGGCTGTGGACCTTCCTCATCAGCTACCTGATTTCGGTGCCGCTGGGCGTGGCCAAGGCGGTGCGCGAGGGCAGCCGCTTCGACACCGTGACCACCTTCTTCGTGCTGCTGGGCTACGCCATCCCCGGCTTCGTGCTCGGCGTGCTGCTGATCGTGCTGTTTGCCGGCGGCACCTTCTTCGACTGGTTCCCGCTGCGCGGGCTGACCAGCGACAACTGGGAGGAGCTGTCGTGGCCGGCGCGCATGGCCGATTACTTCTGGCACCTGGCGCTGCCGCTGACCTGCCTGGTGATCGGCAGCTTCGCGGTGGTCACGATGCTGACCAAGAACACGTTCGTGGAGGAGATCCGCAAGCAGTACGTGCTGGTGGCGCGCGCCAAGGGCCTGAGCCAGCAGCGGGTGCTCTACAAGCACATCTTCCGCAATGCGCTGATCCCGCTCGTCACCGGCTTTCCGTCCGCCTTCATCGGCGCCTTCTTCGCCGGCTCGGTGCTGATCGAAACGCTGTTCTCGCTCGACGGCCTGGGCCTGCTGGCCTTCGAGAGCGTGATCCGGCGCGACTACCCGGTGGTGCTGGGCTCGCTGTACCTGTTCACGCTGATTGCGCTGGTCGTCAAGCTGGTGTCCGACCTGCTGTACATGGTGGTCGATCCGCGCGTGCAGTTCGGCAGCGTGGCCAAGTGAAGGCAGGGACCCGATGAGTGCCGTTCTCGACCCCCCCTTCAGCGAAGCCGCACCGCCGGCGGTGGTGCCGATGTCGCCCAACCAGCGCGCCTGGGCGCGCTTCAGGCGCAACCGGCTGGGGCTGGTGTCGCTGTGGCTCTTCCTGGTGCTGCTGGTGCTGGCCACCGGCGCCGAGTTGCTGAGCAACGACCGCCCCATCGTCGCGCGCATCGACGGCCAGTGGGTCGCGCCGATGTTCAGCAACCCCGCCGAAACAGCGCTGGGCGGCGACTACACCACGCCCACCGACTGGAAGGATCCTTTCGTCACCGAGCTGCTGGCCCAGCCCGGCAACTGGGCCTTCGTCACCGTGAACCCGCACTCGGCCAATTCGGTCGACTATTTCAACCCGGCGCTGCCGCCTTCGCCGCCCAGCGCCGCCAACTGGCTGGGCACCGACAGCAAGGGCCGCGACATGCTGGCGCGGCTGCTCTACGGCTTTCGCGTCAGCATCTGGTTCGCCCTGGCGCTGACGGTCACCGGCACGCTGATCGGCATCTTCGCCGGTGCGTTGCAGGGTTACTTCGGCGGCAGGATCGACCTCTTCCTGCAGCGCTTCGTCGAGATCTGGGGCGCCGTGCCCGAGCTCTACCTGCTGATCATCTTCGCCTCGATCTTCGAGCCCTCGCTGCTGCTGCTGCTGGTCCTGCTCAGCCTGTGGGGCTGGATGGGCCTGAGCGACTACGTGCGTGCCGAATTCCTGCGCAACCGCGGGCTGGAATACGTCAAGGCCGCGCGCGCGCTGGGGTTGAGCAACGCGCAGATCATCTGGCGCCACGTGCTGCCGAATTCGATGACGCCGGTGATCACCTTCCTGCCCTTCCGCATGAGCGGCGCCATCCTGGCGCTGACCTCGCTGGACTTCCTGGGTCTGGGCGTGCCCAACACCGTGCCCTCGCTGGGCGAGTTGCTCAAGCTGGGCAAGGACAACCTCGATGCCTGGTGGATCATTGTGCCGACCTTCCTGGTGCTGGTGCTGACGATGCTGCTGCTGACCTTCATCGGCGACGCGCTGCGCGATGCCTTCGACACCCGGAAGTCCTGACATGGGCACCCTGCTGGAAATCGACCACCTCTGCGTGCGCTTCGGCGCCAGCACGGTGGTCGACGATGTCTCGTTCGCGATCGACGCCGGCGAGAAGTTCGCGCTCGTCGGCGAATCGGGTTCGGGCAAGTCGATCACCGCCTTGTCGGTGCTGCGGCTGGTCGACGCCGCCACCACCACCGGCGCCATCCGCTTCGGCGGCGAAGACCTGATGCGCAAGAGCGAACGCGAGATGCGCGGCATCCGCGGCGGCAGCATCGGCATGATCTTCCAGGAGCCGATGACGGCGCTGAACCCGCTGTACACGGTGGGCAACCAGATCGGCGAGGTGCTGGAACTGCACGAGGCGATGCGTCCGAACGCGGCACGTGCGCGCGCCATTGAGCTGCTCGCGCGCACCGGCATCCCCGAGCCCGACAAGCGCATCGACGTCTATCCGCACCAGCTCAGCGGCGGCCAGCGCCAGCGCGCGATGATCGCCATGGCACTGGCCTGCAAGCCGCGACTGCTGATCTGCGACGAGCCGACCACCGCACTGGACGTCACCATCCAGGCCCAGATCCTGGCCCTGCTCGACGAACTGCAGGCCGAGCTGGGCATGGCGCTGCTGTTCATCACCCACGACCTCAACCTGGTGCGCCGTTTCACGCACCGCGTGGGCGTGATGGAGCGCGGGCGGCTGGTCGAGTCGGGCCTGACGGCCGCGGTCTTCGGTGCGCCGCAGCACGCTTACACGAAGAAGTTGCTGGCCAGCCGGCCGCAACGCGTCGTCGAACCGGTGCCGGCCGACGCGCCGCTGCTGGTGCAGGGCGACAACGTCGGCGTGAGCTTCGCCTTCAGCGAGGGCTGGTTCGGCAAACGCCAGTTCCAGGCCGTCAAGGGCGCCACGCTGACGCTCAAGCGCGGCGAGACCCTGGGCATCGTCGGCGAATCGGGATCCGGCAAGACGACGCTGGGCATGGCCTTGCTGGCGCTGCAGCCGATTTCGTCGGGCGCCATCCATCTCGGCGGCGAGCGCATCGACAACGCCGACCGTGCCCGCCTGCGTGGCATGCGCCGGCGCATGCAGGTGGTGTTCCAGGACCCCTTCGCTTCGCTCAGCCCACGCATGACGATCGGCCAGATCGTCGGCGAGGGCCTGGCCCTGCACCGCGGCGATCTGAGCGTGGCGCAGCGTGACAAGCTGGTGCTGGAGATGCTCGACGAGGTCGGCTTGTCCGAGCGCCAGGGCGTGGCCGGCGTGCTGCAGCGCTATCCGCACGAATTCAGCGGCGGCCAGCGCCAGCGCATCGCGATCGCGCGCGCGGTGGTGCTGCGGCCCGAGGTGCTGGTGCTCGATGAGCCGACATCGGCGCTGGACGTGTCGGTGCAGCAGCAGGTGCTCAAGCTGCTGGGGGACTTGCAGCGCCGCTACGGCATGAGCTACATCTTCATCAGCCACGACCTGGCGCTGGTGCGCGCGATGTCGCACCGCGTGATGGTGATGAAAAACGGCGACGTGGTCGAGGAGGGCGAGGCCGAGGCGCTGTTTGCCGCGCCGCGACAGCCGTACACGCAGGAGCTGCTGGCGGCCGCCCACCTGGAGGCCGCGGCGCCTTGATCGAGGCCGCGGCCATACTCGACGCTTTGCAGGGCCAGCGAACATGAGTCGACCGATCCTGGACGAATCGCGCATCCACCCGGCGGTGCGCGAACGCATCGCCAGCCACTTCGATGCCACGCTGCGCGAGGTGCAGGACGCCGTGGCACACCACGCCGTGGTGGTGGTTGGCATGCGGCAGAACCCGTTCTGCCGGCGGGCGCGCAAGCTGCTCGACGCCGCCGGCGTGGCCTACCAGTACCTGGAGTACGGCAGCTACCTGGGCGCATGGCGCCGCCGCAATGCGCTGAAGATGTGGACCGGCTGGCCGACGCTGCCGATGGTCTTCGTCAAGGGCGTGCTGGTGGGCGGCGCCGAAGACCTGCAGCGGCTGATCCAGCGGGGCGAGCTGAAGTCGATGCTGGCCTGAGGGCGGGGCAGCACTCATCGGCCGATGCGACGGGCCGGCTCCGGCCTGTTGCGGACCTTGCCGGGTGTGCGCTTTCGCGTGCGGGCTGTGGTGGCGGCAAAGGGGTGTCCGGGCGGGGCGCGGCGTGCGACTGAGGCGGTCGTCGCTGCGCGCCGACTGCCCTGCGCTGCTCGGGCCCATGGCCCGGCGCATAACTCGC
>JAUXVE010000016.1 GCA_030680415.1 Rubrivivax sp. | reverse complement strand
ACCGGGCAGACTTCGGAACACGCGCCGCACAGGCTGCTCGCCGTCGGCAGGTCCTTCGTCGCCTCCAACCCCAGCAGGTGCGGCGAGATGATGGCGCCGATGGGCCCGGGGTAGGTGGTGCCGTAGGCCAGGCCGCCGATGCGCGAATACACCGGGCAATGGTTCATGCAGGCGCCACAGCGTATGCATTGCAGCGTGGCGCGGAAGTCGGCATCGCGGTAGGCCTGGCTGCGGCCGTTGTCGAGCAGGATCAGGTGCAGCTCCTTCGGGCCGTCGAGCTCGCCGGCGCGGCGCGCTCCGGTGATGATGTTGAGGTAGGTCGTCACCGCCTGCCCGGTGGCCGATCGCGTGAGCAGGTTGAACAGCGGCAGCACATGCTCCAAGCGTTCCACCACCTTCTCGATGCCGGTGATCGCGATGTGCACCTCGGGCACGGTGGTGCACATGCGGCCGTTGCCTTCGTTTTCCACCAGCACCAGGCTGCCGGTCTCGGCGACCATGAAGTTGACGCCCGAGACGCCGATCGTCGCGTCGCGGAACTCGTTGCGCAGCACGCGCCGGCCGATGGCGATGAGCTCGTCGACGTCGTCGGTGTAGGCGGTGCCGGGGATGCGTTGCGCGAACAGCTCGGCGATCTGCTGCCTGGTCTTGTGGATCGCCGGCATGATGATGTGGCTGGGCCGCTCGCCGGCGAGCTGCACGATGTACTCGCCCATGTCCGACTCCAGGCAATCGATGCCGTGCTCGGCCATGCGGTGGTTCAGCTCGATCTCCTCGCTGACCATCGACTTGCCCTTGATCATGCCCTTGGCACCGTGCTCGCGCCCCAAGGCCAGGAAGATGGCGTTGGCGTCTGCCGGCGTGGCCGCCCAGTGCACCTGCACGCCGCGCTCGGTGAGCCGCTGCTCCAGCTGTTCCAGCAGCTCGGGCAGACGGGACAGGCTGTACTGGCGGATCGCCTCGCCCACGCCGCGCAGCGTTTCGAAGGCGGCGCCGTCGCTGAAGTGCGCGGCACGCTTGGTCTGCAGGAAGTCCATCGCGCTGCGGAAGCTGGCGCGCAGGTGAGGGTCGTCCACCGCCACTTGCGTGTTGGCCTTGAAGCGGCGTGGATCGACGAAGTTCAGCGGCATCTCGGCCGCCGCGCCGGCGCGGGCAGGCAGGGCTTGAGTCATGGCAAGGAACCCTCTTGCATCTCGAGATCGTGCACGAGCACGATCACCAGTTCCTTGGGGCCGTGGGCCCCGTAGGCCAGCGTCTGCTGGATGTCGGCGGTCTTCGACGGCCCGGAGACGAGCAGCAGGTTGGTCGGCATGTCGTCCTGCGGCGACAGCGCACGCAGCGCCGCCGGCAGCCCGGCGTACAGCCGGCTGACGCGCAGCACCGCGACATGGACTGCCGGCACCAGTGACAGCGTGCGCGGCTCTTGCGCGCCGGGCCGCAGCACCAGGGTGCCGGTGTCGGCGATGCCGCCTTCGCAGCCGGTGACGCCGGCATCGACAGCGTCGAACAGCTCGCCCTTCCACTGCTCCAGCGGCTGCTCGAAGCGGCGCACCTGCAGCCCCGCCAAGCCGGTATCCAGCCCCGGCTGCAGGGGGCTGGCGGCACCGATCGCCACGCGTGCGCAGCCGCGCTGGTCGAGCGCCTGGCGCACCGCCTGCGGCCAGTCGGCCAGGCTGGCATGCAACACGTCGGCGCGCCAGCTGCGCGCCGCGGTCTCGAATGCGGCCACCAGCGTGGCCGGGTCCACGCGCGGCCCCTGGCTGCCGCGGCCGTGCGGGCCGCTCAGGTAGGGCCCGAGGTCGGGCGCCGGCAGCGGCGTGGCCGGTGCGCTGGCACGCAGTGCGCCGAGGATGGCTGCACGCGCCTGGCGAGTGTCGGGGCTGTGCATGGCGGTGGCCTCGGAGCGGAGCATCAATCGGTGACCTGCCGGGCAGCATCGCTGGCGCCCAGGCGTTCGCGCACGAAGCTGGCCAGGTGCACGCAGCGCGGCAGCGTCTCGCCGGCGGCCCGGCGTTTGTCGGCGGCCAGGTGCAGGTTGAGCAGGCAGCCGCAGTCGGCGCTGACCAGCACGTCTGCGCCGCTGTCGCGCACGGCATCCAGCTTGTCGTTGACCATGGCGCCCGAGATCGCCGGGTGCCGCGCCGAGAAGGTGCCGCCGAAGCCGCAGCATTCGGCGACACGGGCCGGCTCGACCATTTCGACACCGGGCAAGGCGCGCAGCAGCGCTTCGCTCGGCAGGTGGGTGCCCATCTCGCGCCGCGCCGCACACGAGGTGTGCAGCGCCACCCGCACCGGCTTGGCCTGCAGCGCCGCGGCCGCTTCGGCCAGGCCCAGCACGTCGCGGGCGAAGGCGCTGAACTCGATCACGCGTCGCGCGACCTGGCGCGCCGGCTCGGCCAGCCGGGCGTCGTCGGCAAAAAGCCGCGGCCATTCGTGCACCATCATGCCGGCACACGAACCCGAGGGCACGACGATCGGCCAGGGGTGCGGGAACAGGGCCAGCTGGGCCCGCGCCACGCGCCGCGCTTCCTCGGTGTAGCCGCTGGTGTAGGCGGGCTGGCCGCAGCAGCTTTGAGCCACCGGGAAATCCACCTCGATACCGGCGGCCTGGATCAGCTCGATGGCGTCCACGCCCGCCTGCGGCGCCATCAGGTCGACGACGCAGGTCGAGAAGAAGTACACCCGCTGCGGCCGGGTGCTGCCTTGCGGCGTTGTGCTGGGCATGCGTTCTCCGGTTCGGTCGCGTTCCTGGCCTACGCGCCGGGCGGGCGGGTCGGTATCGTTCCGCGCCGGGTTCCAGTGGCGAGCAGCCCCTACCGTACCAGACAGCGAGCACGCGCCCCGGAGTCGCGCTGGTCGAAGGTGCTGCCGCCGCGGGGGTGCCGGCGGCTACGGCCGCGCCGCGCCGACGCGGCACTCGGTGGCCGAACGGCTCCAGTCCGCCAGCGATCCGTCCAGCGCCATGCCGCGACGCACCGCGGTCATCTCGGCGACGATCGCGAGCGCGATCTCCGGCGGCGTCGGGCCGCCGAGGTTCAGCCCCACGGGGCCGCGCAGCGCCGCCACTTCGGCCGAACTGACGTCGAACTCGAGCAGGCGCAGGCGCCGCGCGTCGTTGTTGCGCCGCGAGCCGAGGGCGCCGACGTAGAAGGCCGGCGTCTTCAGCGCCTCCATCAGCGCCAGGTCGTCGAGCTTGGGGTCGTGCGTGACGGCCACCACGGCGCTCATCGGGTCGAGGTTCATGGCCAGCACCAGGTCGTCGGGCATGCTGCGCGACAGCGTCACGCCGGCCATCGCCGACCAGCCTTCGTGGTACTCCTGGCGCGGGTCGCAGACCGTGACGTGGTAGTCGAGCATCACCGCCATGCCGGTCAGGTAGCGCGACAACTGACCGGCGCCGACGATCAGCAGACGCAGCCGCGGGCCGTGCACGGTCTGCAGCGTCTGGCCGTCGAAGCGCACCGTGTCGCCCTGCTGCGACGGCGCCAGCGACACCACGCCGGTGGCCAGGTCCAGCCGACGCACGACGACGCGGTGCTGCTCGATGGCGGCCAGCAACTCGCGCAGCATCGAGCCCGCGGCCAGCGGTTCCAGCACGATCTGCACCGTGCCGCCACAGGGCAGGCCGAAACGTTGCGCTTCCTCGGCCGCCGCGCCGTAGCTCGTGAGCTGCGGCAGGCGCAATGCGAGCTCGCCGCGCGCCACGCGCTCGATGAGATCGTCCTCGATGCAACCGCCGGACAGCGAACCCGCCACCTGGCCGTCGTCGCGGATGATCATCAGCGAGCCCGGCGGGCGCGGTGAACTGCCCCAGGTGCGCACCACCGTGCCGAGCACGACGCGGTGGCCGCGGTTCATCCAGTCCATCGCGGTGCGGATGACTTCGACATCCATGCTGTTCATCGCGGGATCTCCGGTGCGGTTTTCACGATGCGGGCGGTGCCGATGACCGCACCGACCAGCGCGATGCTGCCGGACACCGCATGCACGACCATCAGCGTCCAGGCACTGCCGCGCGCCAGCGCCAGGCGCCGCTCGACGGCTTCAGGTGGCAGCGTAGTCATGCAGGCGGTCGCTGCCGGCGGGCGGCGTGCACGCTGGCGTTGAAGCTGACGACGATGCGTTCGGCGCGGCCGTCGTAGGGCAGCGCCTGGTGCGGCAACCAGGACGGAAAGACCGTCGTCGCTGGCGAAGAACGGGGCGTTCAGCGGTTCGCCGCGGGCCTGCGCCTGGCTGATGCGCAGCGCGCCGAACATGCGCGCCAGCAGCGGATTCAGCTCGTCGGCCCCGGGCAGGCGGTAGACGCCGATCGGCGTCGACCACAGGCCGTGGCAGCCGGGGCCCAGGTTCACGCAAGCACCACCGCCGGCCAGCGCAAGGCGTGGCCGGTGTCGCGCTCGAAACGCTCCAGGTCCTCGGGCGTGTCGATGTCGACCTTGTAGCGCCGGTTGTCGGTGGCGAAGGGCACGACCTCGCCCGGGTGCGCGGCCTGCCATTGCCGGCAGCCCACATCGGCCGCACCGGCGAGGATCTGCTCGCGCACGTCGGCGCTGAAGATCACCGGGTTGCCGCGTTCGCCGCCGACCTGCGGGAACAGCACCGCCGCGCCTTCGGGCCGCTTCTTCCAGGCGCCGATCAGCGCCGTGATGTCCTGCGCATTGATCAGCGGCTGGTCCGCCAGCGCCACGATCACGGCGTCGAGCTTGCCCGCCAGCGCCGCCAGTCCGATGCGTTGCGACGACACCTGGCCGTCGTCGGGGTTCGGGTTGTGCACCAGCGTGACCGGAAAGTCCTGCACCACCGGTTCGATCAGCGCGGCATGGTGGCCCAGCACGACCACGACCTCGTCGACGCCGGCGCCCGACAGCGCGATCAGCTGCCTGCGGATCAGCGGCACGCCTCCCAGTTCCAGCAGGCACTTCGGCCGCGTGCCGATGCGCGAGCCGCTGCCGGCCGCCAGCAGCACCGCGCCGACCACGACGCGGCTGTACAGGCCGCCGCCGCCCTTGAGGATGCAGCCCATGTCAACCCGAGCAGCAGGACTTGACGACCACAGGCGCCGCTTCTGCGACCACGGGCTCGGCACCGCCGCCGCAACAGGAGCCGGCGATCGCCGGCATCTCGGGCAGCGGCACAGGTGTGCGCAAGACCGGCGCGCGCGCCTCGGCCAACGCCGGCATGGCCCCCTGCCCGCGCCTGGCCGCCACCACCGCCGCCAGCACCGACAACGCAATCTCCTCCGGCGTCAACGCGCCGATCGCCTGCCCGGCCGGGGCGACGATGGCGGCCACCGCAGCGGCGTCGCTGCCGGCCTCGACCAGCGCGGCCTTGAGCACCTGCGCCTTGCGCGCGCTGGCGACGAAGAACACGGCGCGTGCCTGCAGCGCGAGCGCGGCGCGCAGGCCCTGCAGGTCGCGCCGGCCTTGCGTGGCAACGACGACGAAGCCGCCGGGCGGCACGTCGGCAACCGCCTCGTCGCTGGCGATCACGCGCTCGGCGTCCGGAAAGCGGGCCGCGTCGGCGCCGTGTGCGACCACCGTCACCGGCAGGCCGACGCGCGGTGCCAGCGCGGCGAGCGCGGCAGCCAGCGGCGTGTCGCCGATCACCGTCAGGCGGGCGCGCGGCAGCATCGGGTCGACGAACAGCTCCAGCGTGCCGCCGGAGTGGCAGGCCATGCCGAATTCGAGCACGTCGTCGAGTTCGCGAATTTGCCCGTCCTCGGCCGGGGCGATGCGGATCAAACGCGCGCGGCCGTCGGCCAGCGCCTGGCGCACCGTGCGCAGCACCGCCGGCTGGGCGCAGCCGCCGCCTATCCAGCCCTGCACGATGCCGTCGGCGGTGACGATCGCCTTGTCGCCGGGTTTGGCCGACGCCGGCGCCTGCACGCGCAGCACGCTGACCAGCGCATAAGGCTCGTCCTGTTGTTGCAGCCGGGTGGCGGCGGCGAGCACGTCGTTGCAGTTCATGGCTTTTCTCCTTCAGCGCAGCAGGTCGGCAGCCAGCGCCAGGTCGCGCAGGCAGTTCAGGCGGACAAAACGTTCGATCAGGGGCACGGCAGCTTGGATCGCGGCCGAGGCCGGCCGGTTCTCGCTCGGGTGAAACCAGGTCACGCGCGCCCCGCGGGCGCGCACCGCGGCCAGCTCCTCGGCCAGGCGCTGCGGCTCGTCGGCGTCGAAACCGTCGGACAGCACCCACACGCGCGCGCTGCGCTTGAGCTGGGCGCGCGCGTGCACGCCGTGGAAGTCGGCCAGGCTGGTGGCGATGCGGGTGCCGCCGCCGAAACCGGCGGTCACCGCGTTGACCTTCTCCTGCACCGCGGCCGATTCACGCTGCAGCAGCGGCGTGACTTCCGCCAGCCGGGTATGGAACACGAACACGCGGGCGCCGAGCGCCTGCACGAAGGCACGCGCGATGCGCAGGAAGAGCTGCGCGTGTGTCTCCATCGAGCGGCTGACGTCGACCAGGATGAACAGACGCGGTTTCTCGCGCCGCGGCCGCCGCCACGCCGGAGACAACGGCAGGCCACCGGTCTTCAGGCTCGCGCGCAGCGTGCGCCGCACGTCCAGGCGCGCGCCGCGCGGGTCGTCGCGCCAGCGGCGGGTGAGCCTTTCGCGCAGGCGGCGCGCGATGCGCTCGGCCAGACGTTCCAGCTGCGCCAGGTCCTGCGGCAGCCACTCGGCCAGCGAACGGTCGTGCAGCGCGTCGGTGCGGCTGGCGCCGCCCTGGGCGCGTGGCGTGCCGGCGTCGGCCTGATCGTGGCCGGGCATGTCGAGCGCGGTGTCGAGCGGCCGCGCGCCGGGCTCGCGGCGCGGTGCGTCCATCGCCTCGTGCAGGGTCTGCACCACTTGGCGCAGGTCACGTGTCGGCCGCGTCTGGCCGCTGACGCGCACCTTGCCCTGCAGCCGCTGCGGATGCCAGTAGCGCTCGAACAATTCCGGCCAGCGCCGCCAGTCGCGCACGTCGCGGCAGGCTATGGCGCGCCAGGCGGCATCCAGGCGCTCGGCACGCTCCACCGGCAGCGCGAGCGCGGCGCGCACCATGGCCTGCTGCTCGGCGACGCCGACCTTCAGGCCATGCTCGCGCAGCAGCACGGCGAAGCCGGCGATGGCTGCCAGCGGCTCGGCCCTCATCTCAGTTGCTCCACCGCGCTTCGCGCGATCCGCTGTACTGGAATAGGAAAGGCCGTAAAGCGGTCTGTTTGCGTCCCGTTGCGGACGATGCCGGGTGTGCGCTTTCGCGTGCGGGCTGTGGTGGCGGCAAAGGGGTGTCCGGGCGGGGCGCGGCGTGCGACTGAGGCGGTCGTCGCTGCGCGCCGACTGCCCTGCGCTGCTCGGGCCCATGGCCCGGCGCATAACTCGC